>NZ_JBHVRN010000007.1:0-196493 GCF_042885775.1 Paenarthrobacter sp. NPDC058040 | reverse complement strand
ATAAATAATTAATCCCCTCCAACCAACCCATTGTTTGTGTGTTGATGGGGGGTTTGTTTTTTTTATTATTCAACTTTTCATCGGCCCACCTGCCCCCCGCCGGCCCGGGGGGGGGGGCCCCCCGTCGCCGTTCAGGCCCAAGCCAAAGCGAGAAGGAAAGTTAAAGAAGAAAAGCACCAATTCCGAAGAATTGGTGCTTCCCAGTGGTGGCTCCGACCGGCGTCGATCCGGTGACCTTTCGATTTTCAGTCGAACGCTCTACCAACTGAGCTACAGAGCCTAGGTGACATGTCACCTTGAGAACCGAATTGCTTCGGCGCTCAGAGCGACCCTGACGGGACTTGAACCCGCGACCTCCGCCGTGACAGGGCGGCGCGCTAACCAACTGCGCTACAGGGCCTTGCTTTGCGATATCGCTACCGCGTTTTTTTCAAGGCTTCCAGCTTACCAGACTTTTTCTGCCTGATTTACCACTTTCCTTGCGTACCCCCAACGGGATTCGAACCCGTGCCGCCGCCGTGAAAGGGCGGTGTCCTAGGCCGCTAGACGATGGGGGCCTGAACTCAATTCGAATTTCGCAGCAGGACACAACGCTTTATGCGTTCTTTTCTGCTCTCGCTCGTCCGAACTGGACTCTAAAACTTTAGAGCATGGATAGCCAGATTCCAAAATCGAGATCGGTGTGACCTCGCACACGCACAGAATCCACCCCTTCGAACATTGGCAGTTTCTTGCCGTGAAGCGTCCGAAAACCGCCAGCCGCGCCACTAAGAGCAGGACTAGATTGGCCCTATGAAAACCACCCCGGCCGGATCCGGCCAGCCTTCCCCCGCCTTGCCGCGCACCACCCCCGCGCCGGCAGCGCCCATCAGCAAGCTTGGCATTGCCGCCGTCGTCATCACCGTGGTCCTATGGGCTTCGGCATTCGTCGGCATCCGCGCCGTCGGACCCAGCTTCTCCCCTGGTTCCTTGACGCTCGGACGGCTGGCGGTTGCCGCCGTCGTGCTTGGAATCGTGGTGCTGCCGGGCCTGAAGGCGTGGCCCAAAGGCCGCGAGTGGCTGCCGATCGTGGCGTACGGCGTGATGTGGTTCGGCGGCTACAACGTGGCCCTCAACGCCGCGGAGCACATGCTCGACGCCGGAACCAGCGCCATGCTGATCAACGTCTCACCGATCCTGATCGCCATCCTGGCCGGCGTCATCCTCAAGGAAGGCTTCCCGCGGTGGCTGCTGATCGGCAGTGCTGTGGCGTTTGGCGGGGTAGCGATGATCGCCCTCGGTTCCGGGCAGCGTTCGACGGCGGATGTGGCCGGAGTGCTGTTGTGCTTGCTTGCCGCCGTGCTCGCCTCTGTAAGCGCAATCCTGCAGAAGCCCGTGCTGCGGAAGTTCACGGCAGGGCAGGCGACGTGGTTCGGCATCATGATCGGGGCCCTGTGCTGCCTGCCGTGGACCGGACAACTGGTCAACGAAGTCCAGGCCGCGCCGCTCCCCGCGACACTGGGCCTGGTGTATCTGGGGATCTTCCCCACCGCCATCGCTTTTACAACGTGGGCCTACGCGTTGTCACTGATCCCGGCAGGCAAATTGGCCGCAACCACGTACCTGGTTCCGGGCACCACCATCCTGATTTCGTGGGCGTTGCTTCAGGAAGTGCCCACCATCTGGGGACTCCTGGGAGGCGTGGTGTGCCTGGTGGGCGTGGGCCTGACGAGGCGGAACCCCAAGGCCAAGGGAACAAAGCCCACCCTGCGCGCGTCCAAGGTTAATACGCGGGCAGGGCAGGGCTGAAAGCAGGCAAGGCCTAGCGGGCCATCCCCGCGAGAAGTTCGCGGTGCGTGGGCGGGTTGGCACCCGGCCGGCCAACGGTGATGGACGCGGCCATGGAGGCCGTGGTCCCGATCCGTTCGAGCACGGTAGGAGCCATCCCGTCGCTGCCGCGCAGGAGCAGGCCCATGATGAGCGCGGACATGTAGGAGTCGCCCGCGCCGATGGTGTCCGCAACGTCCGAGGGGATGGCGGGGACATTGAGCTGCATGTGCCGGGTGGCCATGAGCGAACCGTTGGATCCCTGCGTGACCACGGCAAGTCCCGTGCCGAGCGAGAGCAGGTGGCTGGCCGTATCCTCCACGGCCTTCCCCGGGTAGAGCCAGCGCGCGTCGTCGTCACTCATCTTCACGACGTCGGTAAGCGGCACCAACTCTTCGAACAACGTCAACGCCTCGTGGTGGCTGCCCACCAGGTCCTTGCGGATGTTGGGGTCATAGGTGATCATGCAACCGCCCTGTGCCTGCTCAAGCAGGCTCCGGACCACGCTGGCCCCCGGCTGCAGGAACGTGGCGATGGAACCGGTGTGCAGGATCTTCGGCGCGTACGGCAACACCAGCGGAGACAACGCCCAGTCGATCTCGAACGTGTATTCCGCTGAGCCGTCCGCGGCGATCTGGGCCGTGGCAGTCGCCGTCCTGCTCAACGACTGGGAACCCGGCAGAAGCACCACACCCGCGCTTTGCAGGTGGGTGGCGATCGCATCGCCGCGCTGGTCCTTGCCGATGGCGGTCAGCAGGCCTGTCTTGACGTCCAGGCGGCCCAGCCCGTACGCGACGTTGGCGGGCGAGCCGCCGGGGTACTCCGTGGTCCCGTCCGGCGATTCCACAATGTCGATGAGCGCTTCACCCACCACGACGACGTCGAGGGGTTCGGGCGCGAGGGAAGGGCTGGCGGTCATGCGGTTCCTGTTCGTTGGTTGGGGAGGTGCGGAGGCGCGGCCACGGAATGCCGGTCAACGAGGGGACATTCGAACAATTCAGTGTGGCCCGGGGATGGCGTACCGGCAAGGATCAACTCCACGGCCCGCCGCCCCATGTCAATAAAGGGCAGTTCCAGGGTGGTCAGTCCCGGCCGCAAATGCGGTGCGAGCGACTCCTGGTTGTCGAAGCCCACCACGGACACGTCGTCCGGCACGGTGAGCCCCAAAGACGCGAGCGCCTGGTAGGCACCCCACGCCGTGCGGTCGTTGCCGCAGAAAATCGCCGTTGGCGGCTGGTCCAGGGCCATGAGCCGGAGCGTCTCCCGGTGGCCACCGGCTTCCTGGCCGTCGCCCGCGCGGTGGAGGTCGCCGTCGTACTCGATGCCCGCCTCGGCGAGCGCCGCGCGGTACCCTTCAAGACGCCCGACGACGGCCGGCAGGCCATCTTCGACGGCGCCGATGTTGATGAAGCCGATCCGGCGGTGGCCTGCGTCGAGGAGCTTTGTGGTGGCTGTCCGGCCGCCCACGACCTCCGACGGCGCGATGCTCGCGAACGTACCGCTGCGGTCCCTGGCATTGAGCACGACGGCGGGAACCTCGCCAAGGGCGTCCGGGACATCCACTTCCTGGTGATACATGGAGGCGTAGACCACGCCGGCAACCTTGTGGGACAGCATAGCCTCGAGCGACGCCGCTTCGAGGTCCTTGTCGCCACCTGTGTTGACGGTGAGCAGCAGCATTCCGGCCTCCCACGCGCGGGCCTGCGCCCCCTCGATGATCTTGCCCGCGAAGGGCGCGGTGGCCACATGGTCACCGACGAAGCCGATCATGCCGGCCACGCCGTCGCGGAGGACCTTGGCGTGGGCGTTGGTCCGGTAGCCCAACTCCCTGGCGGCTTGGTGGACGCGCTGCCTGGTCTCCTCCGAAACACGAACCCCGCCGGCATCGTTCAGCACCAGGGACACGGTGGCCTGCGACACCCCGGCGGCGGCCGCGACGTCGTGCATCGTGGGACCTGACCTGGTGGGGCCGGGAGTGGCACCGTGGCGGGACATGGGGGACCTGACTGTGGTGGGAGCGGGAGGCTCGGTTATACGCATAACTGAGCCTCGAAAACAGTATCTGCCAACACATCCAGCGTCAATGCTCCCGGCGCGGACTAGAGTCGAACCATGCCCGCGAATCTTCCTCCCGGCCTTCCCATCGTTCCCGACGGCGACCGCCCCTCCTCACCGCTCTCGGGGCCACGTCCCTTCGAGATGTCACCGGAGGAATTCGAGGCCGCCGTGAGCGACGCCTTGCAGCTCATTCCACCGAAGGCAGCCAGCGCCATGGACAACGTGGCAATCTTCATTGAGGACGACTACACGCCGCAGCCAGGCGAGGATCCGGATACCGTCCTTCTGGGCCTGTATGAAGGCGTACCGCTGACGGAACGCGATTCATGGTGGGAGGCGGGTTCCTTGCCGGACCGGATCACCATCTTCCGCCAACCCATCCTGGATATCTGCACCACACGGGAGGAAGTGATCGACGAGGTGGCCATCACGGTGGTCCACGAGATCGCCCACCACTTCGGCATTGACGACGACCGTCTGCACGAGCTCGGGTGGGGCTAGCCTTGTAGGCATGGGGCACGACCACAACCACTCCCACGGAGTCACGGCAACCGGCAAACACCGAAAGCGGCTCATAGCCGTCTTGGGCATCACCTTGGGGGTGGTGGGCATCCAGGTGGTGGGCGCCGTCGTTTCCGGCTCGCTGGCACTGCTCGCGGACGCCGGCCACATGTTGTCCGATGCCGCGGGCGTCTTCATCGCGCTGATGGCCGCGTGGATCGCCACCCGGCCGGCGAGCGATCAACGCACTTACGGCTACCAACGCGCCGAAGTCCTGGCAGCACTGGCCAACGCCCTGATCCTCATTGTGATCGCCGTGGTGATCATGATCGAAGCCATCCGCCGCTTCGGTGAAACCCCCGAAATCCACACCGACATCATGCTGTGGGCCGCGATCCTTGGCGCCGTGGCCAACCTCATTTCACTCCTGATCCTGCAAGGGGCGCAGAAGGAAAGCCTGAACGTCCGGGGCGCCTACCTCGAGGTCCTCGGCGATCTTCTGGGTTCGATCGCCGTTATCGTGGCCGCAATCGTCATCATGACCACAGGGTTCAGCGCCGCCGACCCCATCGCTTCCGTGCTGATCGCGCTCATGATCATCCCCCGCGCCTGGCATCTGCTCCGGGACGTGGTGGACGTGCTTCTGGAAGCAACTCCGAAGGGCGTGGACGTCAACATGATCCGCGAGCACATCCTGGCCGTCGATGGCGTGGTTGAAGCCCACGACATCCACATTTGGACCATCACTTCCGGCGTGCCCGTCTTCTCGGCGCACGTGGTGGTGGAGGACGAGGTTCTGAACGCCAGCGGAGCGGACAGCATCCTCGACCAACTGGGGTCCTGCCTGGGACGGCATTTCGATACCGAGCACTGCACGTTCCAGCTGGAACCGGTGAGCCATTCAGAACACGAGTCGCACCAGCACGCCTAGCTTTCTTCCGCCGGAACCACTGTCCCGGCGGCTCCGTCCACTGTGATGCTTTGGCCAGTGGAGAGGCGTGAGGTGGCATCAGGAACGCCCACCACCGCGGGGATGCCGTACTCCCGCGCTACCACCGCGCCGTGCGAATTGGGTCCGCCCATCTCCATGACCAGCCCGCCCGCCGTGAGGAAGAGCGGCGTCCAGCCGGGGTCCGTTGATGGCGCCACCAGGATTTCCCCTGGTTCGAGATGGGCTCCGACCGGATCCATGATGATCCTCGCGGGTGCCGTGACGACGCCGGCGGAAGCGGGGCTGCCGCTGAGGGCTCCCGGCTTGGCTGGTCCGCCTGCGAGCGCCCCTGCGGCCTCGGGCTCCGTTCCGTCCGAAAGCAGGACTCGGGGAATGTGCCTGCGCCGTAGCTCGAGCTGGTAGGCCTCCCGGCGTTCGGCCACCACGTGCTGGAGTCCGGTCCCTGCAAGGGCGATTTCGACGTCGGCGAAGTCCAGGTAGAAGATGTCCCGGGCGTCGTCAATCCGGCCGTCGCGTGCCAGTTCCGCGCCAATGAGAAGCAACTGTTCGCGCGCGGCGGCCAGCCCAAGGACCAGGTTGTACTTGGGGAGTTCCCGCATGCCTGCGAAGCGCCGTGTCCGGTCAAGGGCAACGCGGACCACCGCGGCGTGGGCCGGACTCTTTGCACGCGCCCGGGCCACGAGCCGGGACACTTGCTCCTCGGCTTCGCGGGCAGCGTCATCGAACTGCCGGGCCGGGTCTCCAGCGCCCGGCTCGAGGCGCAGGTAGTTGGTGACGACGCCCAGGATGTGCGTCGGGTCCTCGGACCAACGCGGCATGCCGAGGTCGATCTCCGCTACGGCCCGGTGTCCGTAGGCTGCCAGGAACCTGTCCAAGCCGGACCGGGAGCGCGAAGGCAGCGTGCCGTTTTGATAGGCCTCGCTGAGTTCGGCCGCAGTCCGGGATGCGAAGAACTCCTTGGCTTCGGGATCCTGCCGGATCTTCGTCGCCAGACTCCACAGTTCAAGGTCCATCTCCGTGGTGACGTTGTTGGGCAGGCCACGAATCACGGTTTGGAGCTCGTTGTAGGAAACGCCTGTTCCCAGGAGCCTGCGGACCAGGGCCAGCATGGCGAACCCTACGGCCGGCAGCGGCAGGACCTGGGGAACGGTGGCGAAGATGGCCTGACCAAGGATTTCCTCTACATGGCGGAGCCGTTGCTTACTGGTGGCTCCCTCCGGCGGAGTCAGCGATTCCTGCAGCTCGCGGTCCAGCCGGTCCAGGCGCCTCATGGCCGACGCCGGCCGGAACAGTGCCCGGAAAACAGTCTCCGGCACCCGGTACTTGGCGGCAACGGGACCAACGTGCCGGAGGAGCTTGAACGGCGTCCTGTTGGTGACGGCGAAACGGGGATCGTTGCCCAGCCCGCGGATCAGGGCAGCAGAGCGGGCCTCCATGATGTCAAAAACCCTGGGCACGATCATCCGGCCAACCCTGCTGCGGAGAACGGACGTGACATCGAAGAAGATGCGCTGCCCGGCCTCGTAGTAGGGCGACGGCCCGGACCGCGGGTTGGGTACGTCAAAGTCGGCCTTGCCCGCCACACAGGAGGCGATGAGGCGGATACCCGCCAATCCCATAGGTGTCAGGGGCCGGGTGAGCCCTTGGGCCAGGCTGAAGTTCAGGAACGCGTGCTCACCGGGAATGGAGGGCTTCCTGGTGGTTTGCGGATACAACGTGGTGATGGGCCGCGCCTGGGTGAGCCAGAGCTTTCCGGCTTGGTCGATGGCCCACTCGGTGTCCTGCGGAGAGGAGTAGTGCTCCTCGACCCGCTGGCCCAGTGCTGCGAGGGCCTTGACCTGCTGGTCGCTCAGGCAGGGTTCCGGGGGCGCGTCCCCGGCATGTTGCTCCACCCGCTCCGTGCCGCCACCGGCCACGGAACGGATTTCCACCTGCCTGTCGCCTACGGTCCGTTTGAGGATGGCGCCGCTCCGGGCATCCACAATGTACTGGTCCGGGTTCACGGCCCCTGAAACCACGGCCTCGCCAAGACCAGGGCTGGCATCGATCACGGCTTCACCACGGCGGCCGGTCACCGGGTTCGCCGTGAACATCACCCCTGCCGTGGCGGACTGGATCATCTCCTGGACGACGACGGCCAACGCCACCGTGGAGTGGTCAATGCCGTTGGTGGTCCGGTAGCTCACTGCGCGATCGGTCCAAAGGGAGGCCCAGCAGCGGCTGACGGCGTCCAGGACGGAGTCGACGCCCACGACGTTCAGGAAGGTGTCCTGCTGCCCGGCGAAGCTCGCAAACGCAAGATCTTCCGCAGTTGCCGAAGACCGGACCGCGACCGGGACGTCGGTACCCAATGCAAGATACGCGGCCCGTACCTCTGCGGCCACTTCGGGCGGCATTCCGGCGTCGAGGACCAGGGACCGGGCGCGGGCCGCAAGCGGATTAAGGTTGGCGGGGTCTGGCCCGATCGTGGGGCCTCCGCTTTGCCCGGCCGCGCCGGAGGCGGCCTCCAGGGCCTCGAAGACCTCTCCCAGGCCGGCCGATGCCAGCGAATGGCGGTAGGCCGCCGTCGTGAGGCAAAAGCCGGGAGGTACCGGTAATCCGGCAGCGGTCAGTTCACCGAGGTTGGCAGCCTTGCCGCCGACGTCCGGAAGCATGCCCGCCCGGATCTCATCCAGCGGCAGGATGAAGCCCAAGCCGGCGGCATCCTGCGGCTGCGCCTGCGTTTGCCCTCCGGCCCATGTGCCGGGGTCCTGGCCTTCCATCGACCGGCCCCTTGACCCTATGCAGCCCCGAGCATGGGACCGAAGTTTGCCCGGTCGGCGAGTCGCGGGTCCTCGCGGTCGGGAACCACCAGAACGGGGCCCTTGGCGTGGTGCAGGACGCCGTCCGAGGTAGAGCCCAGGAGCATCCCTGCAAAACCACCACGGCCCCGGGTACCCAGCACCACAAGCTCAACGCCCCTGCTGGCTTCCACCAGGACGTCCACGGGCGAGCCGTCGGTCAGTTCGGTTTCAACTGTCAGTTTGGGGAAGTGGCTGCGGAGCCAGGCGACTCCGGCGTCCAGTTGCACCTTGATGTCCGCGAACAGGGCATCCCGGTCCAGGGGCGCGGGCACCCAAGCCAGGGAACCGCTGTATTGCGGAACAGCGCAAATGACCCTCAGCTTGGCCCCCATCCGCTCAGCTTGTTCGGCCGCTTCCAAGACGGCGATGCGGGCTTGCTCGGAACCGTCGACCCCCACCACCACGACGTTCTCCACCGTGCGCGGACCAGCCTTGGCATGTTCAGCCTTGATATGCCTGTCCTCGGTGTTTTCGCCCAAGCGGTCGGCGCAATACAGCGGCACTGTGACCGTAGGGCATTTTGCGTGGGCCGGGAGCGCACTGCTCACCGAGCCCAGGAGACGCCCGACGAATCCCCCTCGCCCCCGGCTTCCGAAGACCAGCAAAGCAGCCTCGGCTGACAAGTCCAGGAGCACTCCGGCAGCATCTCCGTTTTCCACGGAGGCATCAACATCCAGGTCATAGGAAGAGACCTTCTCCATGGCCTGCTTGGCGATTGCCTCAGCACCCTCGCGGATCACGGAATCGTCCACGGTTGCGTATCCACCGTCCAGTCCGGAGGCCGCAAAGATCGGCACCGAATAGGCCGTGACGATGTGGAGCGGGAGTTGACGGCGTTCAGCTTCGCGGGCCGCCCAGACGAGGGCGCACTGACCATGTTCCGAGCCGTCTACTCCTACGACGATTCCACCGGGCGCAACGGCTTCTCCGTCGCCGTTCCGGGGTTCTTCAACGTGATTGCCGTGCTGGTCCATGGGGCCCGCCTCTCCACCTGCTGCTTTTGTTCCGGTCATTCTGCCAGAGGTTTCACCCCTCGGGGTGACGCGCCCGGCCTGGTGCGAATATCCGGGGAAGGAGAAGTCCAGGGCATCGCCTTCCAATGCCCACTATTCTCGGTTGCCAAGGCCGAATCAAGACGGCTTTTCGCTACCTGCATAACGGTCCGGGCTCGGTTTCGGGTGTCCTTTTTGGACGCCGGATGAACAAGTAAAAACACGCTGTCACGGAGGCTATCCATGGCCCCAAAAGTTCTGTAGTGTTCGAGTCACCGAATGGCCGGCAAGCGTGTTCCAGGACACACCCGGCCATTTATTTGCGGCCGCTTGGGGAGCTTGGACGCGAACAACGCGCTGCCTTCGGGCACACACGTCAAGGAGGAACCAAGCAGTGTCATTCACGCCTGATTCCGGCACAGAGCGCACCACTACCGTGGTGATTGGAGCCGGGCTTTCCGGTTTGGCCGTGGCCAGCGAACTCAGCCGCTACGGCGTTCGCTCCATTGTGGTGGACGGGTTTGGGTCCCTGTCCACGTCGGGACCCTCCGTCCACACGGGAATGCTGCAGCGCTGTGATGCGGCAGACCCGGCGGCCATGGTGGAACGAAACCAGATCCTCCGGCACCTGCGGAACTACGCAGCCAGCCACCAACTCGATGTGCGGAGTTCCACCAAGGCCGTGCGGCTGGACTTCCTGGGAGCCAACGTTCCCGGACAACTTGAGCCCGCACCCCGCCAATGGGCCGTGCACACCGCCAACGGGATACTCCTCGCGGACCACATTGTGGTGACGCGCTGCGCCCAGAGCCAGTTGCGGCGGATGCTGGCTGAGCTGGGAATCGCGATCGGCCAAAACCTCGTTGCCGCCATGCGTGCGGTGGGAATGCACCTGGTGGGCGTCGGTGAAATGATCACCCCCACCCCCAAGGAAGTGCTTCGGCAGGCCAAGGCGGTTGGGCAGGCAATCTCTTTGAAGGTTGCCCTGCCCGCCGGACCCGGTATCACGGCAGGGCCTGGCATCGCGATCGCCTGACGTTCTTAAAAGCCAAAGGCCGGCACCCGGAGAACAAGTCTCCGAATGCCGGCCTCTGGTATTTAAGCGTGAAGCTTAGGCGCCAGCGCGTACATACGTGATGGGGCCCGTTGCGGTCAGCCAGCTGATCGGGTGGATACCCGTCTGGTTGCCGTTGATGCCGCCGCTGATGGCCTGGCCGTTGCCGATGTAGATGGCAACGTGGCCGGACTGGACGATCATGTCGCCCGGCTGCGGGTCGCTGACTACCTTGCCGTAGTTCAGGAACTGCATCGGAGCAAGGTCACCCACGGGGATGCCTGCGGAGCCGAGGGCGCGTTCCACCATGGCGGTGCAGTCCTGCATGATGCCGATCTGGGCGTAGGCGGAAGCAACCATGGCTGCGTTGACGCTGCCGGCCGGTGCTGCTGCTGCAGGTGCGGCAGCGACGGAGGCGGTAGCCGTGGCGGTCGCCTTGGCGGGAGCGGCAGCAACGTTGGCTGCCGCCTTCTTGGCCGGAGCCTCAACTACGGGAGCCGGCTTTTCGATGACCGGAGCGGCCACGGAGGAAACCGCGGGGCGCTCGAAGTTGATGGTGGCCGTTGAAGCTGCGGTGACAACCTTGTTGGGGGTTTCCGCAACGGTTGCGGGGCTGGAGTCGCGCTGGACCGGAGCCTGTGCGGGCGTCTCGGCAGCGTGGGCGGCGATGGAGCCGGTCAGGACCAGCCCGGAAGCTGCAGCGATGACGGCTGCCTGGCGGCCAGCGCCGGAAGCGTTGCTGGCAACGGCCTTGGAGATGGAGATGAACGGATTGGGACGCGCGATGTCCGCCTTACGACGGCCGCGAAGAATGCGTGAAGACATGAAAGAGCCTCTCCCGATGCCTGCGAGGTTAGCTGTCGGATTCGGATGGGAGTCACCCGGCCACTATCCCCCGCTGTCCAGCGGAAGCTTCGTGACTTCACCCCAAGGCGCACTCAATGGCGGCCTAAAATGGGTTCCCCGTCTCTGCCGTAGGTTTGTCTGCGAACGGATTCCGGACTGCGGCAGAGCTAGGCAATCAGGCCGGAAGTGCCTCGAAGATGGATCAGGCACAGGTACTACCGTACGCGATGATCACCGCAAAGTCACATTTGAGTAACGAGCAGGGCGCGTTGCGCGTGTCGCGGTAACCGATTCGAGATTTTCGCAGCTATGTAGAAAACCGCGTCATTCCGCGGGAGTATCGCCCTCGGCATCGTTGGAGGCAGCCAGCTTCCGGCGGGCAGTAACGGCCAGGAAGATCACGAGTCCCACGGCCACCACGGCGAGTCCCACAATGCTCCAGGGGAAGGGCTGCGAAGCCGCCGGAGCCGGCTCGCTGGAGCCGCTCCCCGGAGCTGCTGTTCCGGCGCTCGGAACCGTGGCTCCCGAAGCCGACGTGGAAGGTGAGGCACCCGCCGAACCGCTTGTCGTCGTCGTGCTTCCAGCGGCGGCAGTGAACTTGAAAGTGCCCTCAATGGGGTGCGAATCGGAGCTGACAACGCGCCACGTGACGGTGTACTCACCGGCCGGCGCGCCCTCGCGCAACTTCTGGACCGCTTGGTTGTCGATGATTTCGACCGCGCCGTCCGCCCAGTTTTCGCCGCCCGCGGTCACCGTCACACCGGAGCCGATGGCCAGCGGGCGGTTGTTGAACGTGATGGAGACCGACGCCGGAACTGCCGCCACGGTGGCACCGTTCGCCGGAGTGGTGGACTCGGCGACGTCGTGCGCGGACGCGGGGGCGGCACCAAACAGCACCGCGGAGGCGAAGGCAAGAGCAGCTACGACGGCGGCCAGAAGCGGGCGGACGGTACGCATGGGGCGGTTTCTCCTAATGTTGGCTTCCTTACAGACTAGGCGAATCGTCCGGGCGTCCCGTATCCGCAGGCATAGGATTTGAGAGCACACTCACCCGATCCCCGGAGACCTTCATGCTTAAACAAGGTTCTGCCCTCGACCGTTACTTCAAGATTTCCGAACGGGGCTCCACGTACTCGCGGGAAATCCGTGGCGGGTTCGCGACCTTCTTTGCCATGAGCTACATCGTGGTCCTGAACCCCCTGATCCTCTCCGGAGCCGATTCCAGCGGGGCATCCCTGGGCTTCACCGCGGTCGCCGCCACCACGGCGTTCGTTGCGGGCATCCTGACCATCCTCATGGGCGCCTGGGCCAAGCATCCGTTCGCGGTGGCGACAGGCCTGGGTGTCAACGCCTTCGTGGCCGTCACCGTTGCCTCGCACCCGGGGCTGACCTGGCCGGACATGATGGGCTTGGTTGTCCTCTCCGGCCTGACCATGCTGATCCTGGTCCTCACCGGCTTCCGTACCGCGGTGTTCAAGGCCGTTCCGGAAGCCCTCAAAACGGCGATCGTGGTGGGCATTGGCCTCTTCATTGCGTTGATCGGCCTGGTCAACGCCGGATTCGTCCGCCGCATCCCCGACGCCGCCGGAACCACGGTTCCCCTGGGCCTCGGCGTGGATGGCAAGCTCATGGGCTGGCCCACTTTGGTGTTTGCCGTGGGCCTCATCCTGACGATCGCCCTGGTGGTCCGCAAGGTCCGTGGCGCGATCCTGATCGGCATTGTGGTGTCCACGGCGCTGGCCGCCATCCTTGAATTCACCCTGCACATCGGGCCCAGCTTCGATGGCAAGAACGTCAACCCGCGCGGCTGGTCGCTGGTAGCCCCCACGTTGTCCGAGTGGGGCGCCCCGGACCTGTCCCTCATCGGCAAGGCCAACCCGTTCGGCGCATTTGAGCACCTGGGCTTCATCGCCGCGGCACTGCTGGCGTTCGTGATCCTCCTCAGCATCTTCTTCGACGCCATGGGCACCATGGTGGGTCTGGCCAACGAGGCCGGAACCGTGGACGAGCACGGCAACATCCCCAACGTGGACCGCGTGCTCCAGGTGGACGCCCTCGGGGCGATCGTTGGTGGTGGGGCCTCCGTCTCGTCCAACCAGATCTTCGTCGAGTCCGGCGCGGGCATCGGCGAGGGCGCCCGCACGGGCCTTGCCTCGATCGTCACCGGCGTGCTCTTCCTGGTGGCCATGTTCTTCACGCCGCTCATCAACCTGGTCCCCTTCGAGGCGGTAGCCCCTGCGCTGGTGGTGGTGGGCTTCATGATGGTCTCGCAGGTGGGCAAGATCGACTGGCAGGACTGGGGCGTCGGCATCCCGGCCTTCCTGACCATCGCGCTGATGCCGTTCACCTACTCGATCGCCAATGGCCTCGGCGCCGGCTTCATCTCCTACGTCCTGATCCGCACTTTCCAGGGCCGCGCCCGCGAAGTGCACCCGTTGATGTGGGTTGTGGCCGCCGCGTTCCTGCTGTTCTTCGGGATCGGCACGGTGGAAGAACTGCTCGGGGTCAAATAACTCCCCGCCGAGATGGCATTAGATGACAATGTTCGGCCCTGGGATTGTCATCAAATGCCAACTCGCGGTGGCGCGTAGGCCCGGATGTCCGGCATCTCAGACACCCCGGACCCGGAACTGCTGGCTTTGGCAGTCCGGGTCCGGTGTGCTTAAAGCATGGAAACAAGCGCCCTCACCGTAGACGTCACTCCCACGCCATGGACCGGCCGCTTCGACGGCGACGGCGACGAACACCGCCGCTGGTGGCAGGCTGTGGCTCCCCACACCGCGGAGGCGTCCGCAGGGGCTTTGCGTCCCGCCGTCGTGCTTGGTTTTTGCAGTGACGCCGGCGTCCGTCGCAACAAGGGCCGGGTAGGGGCCGCCGCAGCTCCGGCCGCGATCCGCTCCGCACTGGGTCCTCTGGCGTTCCACCTGGACCGGGACCTGTTCGACGCCGGTGATGTGATTGTGGAGGACGACTCGCTGGAGGCGGGCCAGGAGCGCGCCGGGCGCGCCATTTCGGCACTGCTCGACGGCGGAAACCTCACCGTGGTGCTGGGCGGCGGACACGAGACCGCATTCGCCAGCTATCTGGGTGTGGCGGGATCGGACGCGGTGCGCAGCGGACAACGGCTGGGCGTGCTGAACCTCGATGCGCACTTCGACCTGCGGGATGACGCCACTCCGAGTTCGGGTACGCCCTTCCTCCAGATGGCCCAGGAGGAAGCCGCCGCCGGGCGCGAACTGCAGTACGCCGTCGTCGGTATTTCGGAACCCAACAACACGCGGACGCTGTTCGACACCGCCGACCGGCTCGGCGTTAAGTACCTGCTGGACGAACTGTGCTCGCCGGAGGCGGTGGAGATTTTCGTAGCCGACTTCCTGGCCGGCATTGACGTGCTGTACCTGACGATCGACCTCGACGTCCTTCCGGCCTCGGTGGCCCCGGGAGTGAGTGCGCCGGCCGCCTATGGTGTGCCGTTGCCCGCGATCAGCGCAGTCTGCAAGCAGGTTGCGGCCAGTGGAAAGTTGCTGCACCTTGACGTCGCGGAGCTGAACCCGGAGTTCGATATCGACGCCCGCACCGCCAAAGTGGCAGCCAGGCTGGTGAACACACTCCTCGCGTGAGCCCTGTTATCCGCCCGCCCGTCCGCATAGCCTGTGTGGAGGGAAGGACGGCGATGAACGCAACTCCTGCGCAGAACAAGTGGACCTGGGTATCCGGTCCGGTGGCCGTGGCCCTAGGTCTCGCTGCCCATGTTGTGTCCGGAGGAAGCGCGCCGGCCATTCCCGTCCTGCTGGGCTTTGTGGCCCTCGCCGCGCTGGGTGCCCAGCTGTTGTCCCGCTGGATCCACGGGCCGCTCCTGCTACTGCTTCTGTCCGGGGCGACCCAGCAGCTGTTGTTCTTTGGCTTCAATTCCTTGGGCGGTTCCATTCCGGGACTCGGGTCGCTGGATCACCTGCACGGAACGGGCCAGATTCCCCTGCCGGTGTCCCCCTCCGAAGCTGCCCCGGTCCACGCCGGCGATCTCATGCTGTACACGCATGCCGCGGCGGCAATCCTCACCCTGCTGATCGGCGCGGGAGTGGCCAAGCTGGCCGGACGGTCGTGGCGGGGACGCAGCCTTCACGCGGCGCAACTGTAGGAAACGTTGGCGTCGTCCGGCGTCAGGCTGCGTAGTTGAGCGTCAGCCGCCGCAAAGAACTTTGATCCGGCCTTGCCACCGCGCCTAGTGTCGTTTGCACGTGGTGTACCCAAGAGGCCAGGGAGCTGCCTGCAAAGCAGCGTACGCGGGTTCGAATCCCGCCACCACGTCTCTTGACCCGGATGGCCTGCGCGAGTTGGCATTTGATGGCAATGTTGCCCCCGAACATTGGCATTAACTGCCAACTCGCGGGGAGTCATTGGGCGCGGGGTTTACTGGGCCGCGTCGAAGCCTGCGAGGAGCCGGCGTGACGCGGTGACCATGTGGGAGCGCATCGTTTGGCTGACGGCCGACGCATCCCGGGCCTTAAGTGCCTCGTAAATCGCTGTGTGCTCCTTGAGGGCAGCCTCCGCGTGCCCTTCGTCCGTCAGGGCGCGGTCCACCCAGATCCGCAGCAGGGAACGGATGCTCTGCAGGAGTTCCTCCAGGACCGTGTTTCCGGAGGCAGCGGCGATCTCCCGGTGGAAGGCAGCGTCCGCCTCGACGAAGGCCGCGAGGTTGTCCAGGTTCTTTTCCATGGCCTCAAGGTCGGCCTGCATGCGCTCCAGGGCTTCGTCCGTGACACGGAGCGCGGCCAGCTCGACGGCCTGAATTTCCAGTCCGCTGCGTAGCTCAACCAGCTCACGCGTGCGCGGCTCCCCCAACATGAGGCCCCAGCTGAGCGTCCGCGGCAAGAGTTCGGAGACGCCGTCGCGCAGGTACGTCCCTGAACCCGGCCGAACAACAACGATTCCGAGAATCTCCAGGGCAGCCAATGCCTCGCGCACTGCCGATCGCCCGACACCCAAGGATGCCGACAGCTGGCGTTCCGCGGGAAGGCGCGTGCCGGGCGCGATGTCGCCGCTGGTGAAGTACGCAAGCAGTCGCTCGGCTACTTCGGACACCACGGAGCCTTGCTCCATGGGGGCCAGAGCTGCCGTCATGTGGGCCGCTGCGGCGGCGGGGTTTACAGGCATCTTCAAAGCGTAGCAACCGGATGACCAATCAGGACTCATCAACCGGTTGACCAATTTAGAATCCGGGCCTATGGTTTAAATCACAAGCTTCGTCAGGCCGCATCCCAGGCGGCCATCGCATGAGTCAGCCCCGGAATCCAACGCAGGATCAGTGGGGATACCAACATCTAGGAGTCAATGTGGACACCACACAATCGGTGGTAGAGAAATCCGCAATCAAGAAGGTGGCGATCCGGCTGGTGCCGTTCGTCGCCCTGATGTTCTTCATCAACTACTTGGACCGTACGGCCATCTCCTTCGCCGGCCCCAACGGCATGAACAATGACCTGGCGCTGTCCGCAGCCCAGTTCGGCTTCGCCTCCGGCGTCTTCTTCATCGGCTACATCCTGCTGGAGGTCCCCAGCAACCTCGCCCTCCACAAGTTCGGCGCCCGTCGCTGGCTGGCCCGCATCATGGTCAGCTGGGGCATTGTTTCCCTGCTCTTCACCTGGGTTGGCAACGTTGAACAGCTCTACATCCTGCGCTTCATCCTGGGTGTAGCCGAGGCCGGCTTCTTCCCCGGCGCGATCCTGTTCCTGAGCCTCTGGGTTCCGTCCAAGCACCGCAGCAAGATCCTTGCCCTCTTCTACTTGGCACAGCCGCTGACCACCGTGATCGGTGCTCCCCTGGCCGGTGCACTCATCCAGCAGCACGGCGTGTTCTTCGGCCTCGAAGGCTGGCGCTTCATGTTCTTCGGCGTTGCCATTCCGGCAATCGTCATCGGCGTCATCGCCTGGTTCTACCTGGCTGACAACCCGGCCAAGGCCAAGTGGCTCACCGCCGAGGAAAAGACCTGGCTGACCGGCGCCCTGGAAAAGGAAAAGGCCCAGACTGCCGCCAGCAACAAGCACGTCAGTGTCCGCACCGTGTTCGGTAACGGCCGCGTCTGGATGCTCTCCCTGATCTACTTCGGCTTCATCTACGGCCTGTACGCCCTCGGCTTCTTCCTGCCGACCATCATCGCCGGTTTCGAAGGCCTCTACGGCGCCAAGTTCGACGTGTTCCAGAAGGGCCTGATCACGGCCATCCCGTACCTGCCAGCAGCGTTCGCCCTGTACTTCTGGTCCAAGGACGCCACCAAGCGAGGCGTCAAGACCTGGCACATCGCCCTCCCCGCCCTGATCGGCGGCCTCAGCATCCCTCTGGCCCTGTTCGCAGGTTCCCCTGCAGCGACCATCGCCGTCATCACCATCACGGCCATGTCCATCTTCGCGGCCCTGCCGAACTTCTGGACCGTTCCCACCCAGTTCCTCACCGGCGCGGCAGCTGCCGCAGGCATCGCCCTGATCAACACCGTGGGCAACCTGGCAGGCTTCAGCGCCGGCTACATCACGGGCTGGCTCAAGGACTGGACCGGCAACTACACGGTTCCCATGTTCGTGGTGGGCGGCTTCATGTTGCTCTCCTCGATCCTCATGGTGGTCCTCAGCCGCCAGGGCAAGGCCTCCGCTGGCATCGCTGCCGAGGCACTGGATCCCCAGGGCGCCGGACACCACGTAGAGCCGTAACCCTCAGGCCGGGGCGCCCTCCCGGAGGGCGGGCGCCCCTCTCCAACCGCACACATTTTCCACACCAAGAGCTCCAGGAGCCCCCGCATGACCCGCTTGTTCAATGAACCCGCAGCTTTTGCCGACGAGATGATCGAAGGTTTCGTCGCATCGCACGGCCGTTGGGTCCGCCGCGTCAACGGCGGGGTGGCCCGGAGCACGCGTTCGACGCCGGACACGGTCGCGTTGGTGATTGGCGGCGGTTCGGGGCACTACCCGGCGTTCGCTGGTTTGGTGGGCCAGGGCCTGGCCCATGGCGCGGCGATGGGCAACCTCTTCGCCTCGCCGTCCGCGCAGCAGGTCTATAACGTGGCCAAGGCCGCGGACAACGGCGCGGGTGTTTTGCTCGGTTATGGCAACTACGCCGGCGACGTCCTGCACTTCACCCAGGCCCAGGACAAGCTCCGGGCCGAGGGCATCGATTGCCGCAGCATCGCGGTCACGGACGACATCTCCTCGGCACCCCTGGCGGAGAAGCACAAGCGCCGCGGGATCGCCGGTGACCTGACCGTGTTCAAGGTGGCCGCCGCGGCTGCCGAGGCCGGCCATTCGATGGACTCGGTGGTGGAAATCGCCCGGCGCGCCAATGACCGGACCCGTTCCTTCGGTGTCGCCTTCACCGGCTGCACCTTGCCGGGCGCGGACCAGCCGCTCTTCTCCGTTCCCGAGGGGCGTATGGCCGTAGGCATGGGCATCCACGGCGAACCCGGGATCGGCGAAACGGACATCCCGACGGCGGATGAGCTCGCCGAACTGCTGGTCAAGGACCTCCTGGCGGAAGTACCTGAGGGCGTCCCGGTGGAGGGCGCCCGCGTGGTGCCTATCCTGAACGGCTTGGGTTCTGTGAAATACGAAGAACTTTTTGTGGTCTACCGCCGCGTGGCCCAACTGCTCGCGGAAGCAGGAATCGAAGCCGTGGACCCGCAGGTGGGCGAGCTCGTGACCAGTTTCGATATGGCAGGGACGTCCCTGACGCTGTTCTGGCTGGACGCCGAACTCGAGGAACTGTGGCTGGCCCCGGCGGATGCCCCGGCGTTCCGCCGGGGTGCAGTGACCGCCCAGGCGCTCGACGCCGTGGAACTCGCCGCCGGGAACGAGGAAGCCGAGCACTCCATCCCGGTCGCCTCCGATGTTTCCCGCGGCGCAGCACCCCGGATCCTTGCAGCGCTTGAGGCAGCCAAGGCCGTGGTCGACGCGAACGTGGCCGAACTGGGCAGGATCGACGCGATCGCCGGCGACGGTGACCACGGCATCGGAATGGAACGCGGAATCCACGCCGCAGCAGCGGCCGCGGCAGACGCCGTCGTACGCGGTGCCGGTGCCGGGACCGTACTGAATCTGGCCGCTGATGCCTGGGCCGACAAGGCCGGTGGTACCTCGGGTGCGCTGTGGGGCATGGCCCTGCGCGCGGTGGGCGCCGCCCTCGGTGATAACGATGCACCGAACGCCGCCGCCGTCGCCGCCGGTGTGGCCGAGGCGAAGCGCTCCATCATGGACTTCGGCAAGGCCAAGGTGGGCGACAAGACCCTGGTGGACGTGCTGGCCCCCTTCAGCGAAGCCCTCACCAACGCAGTGAACGACGGCGGCTCCCTCAGGGACGCGTGGGGCGCTGCCGCCACCATTGCCGAACAATCCGCCGAAGCCACCGCGAACCTGCTGCCCCTCATGGGCCGCGCCCGCCCGCACGCGGAAAAAAGCCTGGGAACCCCCGACGCCGGCGCCATCTCCATGGCGCTGATCGTCCGGGCCATCCACAACACCCTCGTTGGTGAAACCACCGCTAAGAACACTGTTAAGGAGAACGCATGAGCGCCACACTGCGCCTGGTCATCGGATCGGACGACGCCGGATTCGAGTACAAGGAAGCCCTCAAGGCAGACCTGGAAGCGAACCCGCTGGTGGAGTCCGTGACCGATGTTGGAGTGGACGCGACCTCCCACACCCCCTACCCATCCGTGGCCATCGCCGCCGCTGAACTGATCGCCGCCGGCAAGGCAGACCGTGCCCTGCTGGTCTGCGGCACCGGACTCGGCGTCGCGATCGCAGCGAACAAAGTCCCCGGCATCCGCGCCGTCACCGCCCACGACTCCTTCTCAGTTGAGCGTTCCGTCCTCTCCAACAACGCCCAGATCCTCACCATGGGCCAGCGCGTCATCGGCCTGGAACTCGCCCGTCGCCTGGCCAAGGAATGGCTCACCTACACCTTCGACGAAAGCTCCGCCTCGGCAGAGAAAGTCACTCTGATTAAGGACTACGAGGGTGTCACGTCCTGCTAAGCCTGTTGCCGCCAAGGCGGTGATCGGAGTGAGCCTGAAAATGTATTTCGGGTACCAGCGCTCCGTGGACTACTGCCGCGATATCGCCACGATCGCCTGCAAGCACCCGGCCGTCCAGAAGGGGGAGATCGAAGTGTTCGTCCTGCCGATCCTTCCGGCACTCCCCGAGGCTGCCCGCATCCTGGGCTCCGCGCATGTGGAAACAGGCGCGCAGGACATCTTCTGGGAAGACGAAGGCGCCTACACGGGCGAAGTCGGCGGCAAGATCGTCGCCGAGCTCGGTGGACGCTACGTGGAAGTAGGCCACGCGGAACGACGCCGGATCTTCGGCGAGGACGACCGCGTGATCGGGCTCAAGACCGCGGCGGCCTACCGCAACGGCCTCACCCCGGTGCTCTGCGTTGGCGAACTGACCGCAGGCTCCCCCGAAGAAGCCATCGCCCAGTGCACGGCCGAAATCGACGCCGCGATCAACCGCGCCGGATCCCTCGGCCCCACCGGCCGGACCATCGTGGCGTACGAGCCGCAATGGGCCATCGGCGCACCCGAACCGGCAACACCGGAGTACATCAGCGCCGTGGTCCACGGCCTCGACGAGCACCTGCGGCCCCTCCCGGGCCAGGAAAACAGCCGGGTCATCTACGGCGGCAGCGCCGGACCGGGCCTGATCACCGAACTGGACACCGCCGTCGCAGGCTTGTTCCTGGGCCGCTTCGCGCACGACCCCGCAGCGCTAAAGACCATCCTGGACGAAACCGCCGCACGCCTGGCCAAGCAGGAGGTGGCAGCATGAACGGCGCTTCCCAAAGCAAAATAGGACTCAGCAGCTACGCCTTCTTCTGGCAACTCTCCGACCAAGTCAGCAAACCCCTGAGCATCCACGACGCCCTGCGCCGGGCTGCCGAGATGGGCGTGGACCTGTTCCAGATCTGCGATTACGCGCCCCTGGAGGACATGAACGACGCCGACCTCGCCGCCGTCCGCACGACGGCCGACGAACTGGGCATCACCCTGGAAGTCGGGACAAAGGGCATCCGCCCGGAGCACCTGCGGAAGTTCCTGCACATCGCACAGGTGCTCGGTTCGGACATCCTGCGGACCATGTTCAACGTTCCCGGCCACACCCCGGACAACGAGGAAGCCGTGGGGATTTTCACGGACGTGCTTCCCGAGTTCGAGGAAGCCGGGGTGAGGATCGCCGTCGAGACCTATGAACAGGTCCCCACGGAACGGATCCTCGCGGTGGTGAAGCAGCTCGGCAGCCCGTACCTCGGAATCTGCAGCGACCCCGCCAACACCGTCGCTGCGCTGGAGATGCCGCGTGAGGTGATTGACGCCGTCGGGCCTTATGTCCTGAACATGCACATCAAAGACTTTGCGTTCAGCCGCAAGCAGGGATGGGTCGGGTTCACGTACTCGGGCGCACCCCTCGGCGAGGGCCTTCTCGACTACGACTACATGGTCGAAAAGATCCAGCCCAAAACCAGAAACATCAACCAAATCGTCGAGCACTGGCTGCCGTGGCAGGACTCCGAAGCGGAGACCATCCGCCTCGAAAACCAGTGGACCCAACAAAGCCTCGATTTCCTAAGGAGCAAGTGAAATGTCAGCAGAAACTTTGACCGTCGCCGTCATCGGAGCCGGAGGCAAGATGGGGATGCGCGTTTCCCGGAACCTCCAGAAGTCCAACCACACGGTCTTCTACAGCGAGAACTCCCCCGCCGGCCAGGAGCGCGTCCAGGCTGAAGGCCGCGAGATCACCGCCACCGACGACGCCGTGAAGGGCGCCGACGTCGTGATCCTCGCGGTACCGGACACCGTGCTGGGCATCGTCTCCGAAGGCGTGGTCCCGCAGATGAAGGCAGGCGCGATCCTCCTGACCCTTGACCCGGCCGCCGCCTACGCCGGCCTGCTGGCCAAGCGCGAGGACGTTGTCCAGGCCGTCGCCCACCCGTGCCACCCGTCCGTGTTCCTGGAGCGCACCACCAAGGAAGAATGGGCCGACACCTTCGGCGGCGAAGGCGCACCGCAGAACGTGGTAGCAGCCATCGACGATGACGCCCCCACCGCAACCCGTGACGCAGCCGAAGCCGTCATCCGTACCATCTACGCGCCCGTCATCGACGTGCACTGGGTCACCGTTTACCAGCTCGCCGTCCTGGAGCCCACCCTGGTGGAAACCGTGGCCTGCATGATCGGCACCCTCCTCAACGAAGCCCTGCACGAGACCGTCCACACCGTCGGCGTCCCCGAGGCAGCTGCCAAGGCCATGCTGTTCGGCCACGTCCAGATCGCCCTCACCAACGCCCTGCGCGGCTCCAACCCGTTCTCCGAGGCCTGCGAAATCGCCATCCAGTACGGCAAGGACACCATCATCAAGGACGACTGGAAGAAGATCTTCGACGACTCCGAACTCGACAACGTCATCGCCAAGATGCTGAAGCTGGACGCCGTCAAGCGCTAAGCACCCCCGCCAGCGCTCAGCACCCCCGCCGAGTTGGCATTTGATGACAATGTTTGGCTCAATCATTGTCATTAAATGCCAACTCGCGGCGATTAAGCGGATGATGAGAGCATGGGACCAGCGACCGAGCCCGCGGACGGTTTCCTGACGGACTACTACGAGCACGTGGCCGATGACGACGTCCGAAGCTACACGCCCGAGACCCTCCTGGAGCGGGCACGCTATCACCGGACGCTGGCCGAACGCCGCGAACCCGGGCAGTCGGTCATCGGGATCCTTCATGAGCCCGATGCCAGCCTGGTAGCCATCGTCACCGACGACCTCCCCTATCTCCTCCCGTCCGTCACCGCAGAGATCGCCCGGGACACGAGCTCCATCCGGCTCCTGGTCCACCCCACCTTCAGCATCGAGCGCGACCCGGCCACCCACCGCCTCACCACCATCCACCGCGGACCCCACCGCACAGGGCTGCCCACCGGCGTCGAACGGTCACCGGAAACGCACGACGACGGCCGCCTCACCGAAGCGTGGGTGGCGCTGGACATCCCGCGCCTGGCCGATGAGGCGAGCGCGGAGCGGCTCGTTGGCCGGTTGCAGGCTGTGCTGGACGATGTCCGGGCCGCCGCCGAGGATACTGCGGCCATGCAGGCACAGCTGGACCGGGTGGTCCGTGAGTTGGATACTCCGTCCGCCGCAGGCGAGGCCGGGTCCGGCGAGGCGCAGGAGCTGCTGCGCTGGCTGGATGATAAGAACTTCGTGTTCCTGGGGTACCGGGGGCCGGATGGGACGCACCTGGGCATCCTGCGCGGCGAAGCCGTAGTCGACGACCCCGGAGCAGGGACGCCGATCCTCACGCTCACCAAGTCCACCCGTCGCTCGAGCGTGTTGCGGCACGCCTACCTCGATGAAATGAACGTGCGGACCGGCAGCGGGCGAGTCCACACTTTCGTTGGCCTGTTCTCGCCAAGTTCTTCGGCACACTCGGCGCTGCAAATCCCCGTCATCCGGGACACCGTGTCCGAGGCGCTCCGGACGTTCGGGTATCCACCGTCATCACCTCATGGCAAGGAACTGCTGGCGGTCGTAGACGCCTACCCCCGCGACGAACTGTTCCACATCGATGCGCCGCAACTGGCCTCGCATGCCCGCGAAATCCTTCGGCTGCAGGAGCGGCACAGCACCCGGCTATTCCTTCGCCCGGACTCGTACGGCCGGTTCATGACGGCCTTGGTCTTCCTGCCCCGCCACCGGTACAGCACGGCCGTTCGGCTCAACATCGAGCGGGAGCTGCGGGAAGCGTTCGGCGCGGACAGCATCGAGTTCGAGTTGCGGCTGGGCGAGTCAGCCATGGCCCGCGTGTTCTTCCGGATCCTGGTGCCAGGAACCGGAGGGCCACGCCCCGGAACAGAGGCGACTGCCGCCGTCGTCGATTCACCGCTCGTCGATTCGGCAGTCCTCGAACAGCGGATCGTCGCCGCCACCCGGTCCTGGGCCCAAGGCCTGGACGAGGCCCTGCAGGCGAGGTATCCGCGCGAGGAAGCCAACCGCCTCTCGGCACAGTGGGCCAACGCGTTCCCGGCGAGCTACAAAGCCGACTATGAGGTGGAGGATGCCGTTGCGGACATCGGCAGATTCGAAAGCTTCCCGGGATTCGACCAGGCCCAAGGGACAGATCCGGATCCCATCCTCGCGGTCTACAGACGCCCCGGCACCGCGGTCCTGACCGAGGACGCCCGCGTGCGCCTTTACCTGACCCGGCCGCAAAGCCTCACCCAGATCCTGCCGTTCTTCCACAACCTGGGCTTGAAGGTGCTGGACCAGCGGCCGTTCGACGTGCAGCGCGCGGACGGACGGCAGTTCTTCCTCTACGACCTGGGCCTCAAGTATCCGCGCGGCGTGGATCCCCTGCCCACTGCGGAATTGCTGGCCGGTTCCTTCACTGCCTCGATGCGCGGGGACGCGGAGTCGGATGCCTTCGATGCCCTGGTGATCCGGGAGGGCATCGACTGGCGTCGGGTGGCGATCCTCCGGGCCTATGCCAAGTACCTCCGGCAACTGGGCAGCACCAATTCCTATGGTTTCATCGCGGACACACTGCGGGCCAACGTTGCTGCCACGCATGCGCTGCTGGACTTGTTCGAGGCCAAGTTCAATCCGGACCTGTTTGCGCCCGACCTGTTTGAGCCCGGTTTCGGCCCGCAGCCCGGTTTCGGCCCACAGCCCGGCTTCGGCCCGCACACCGGCGGCGGCGACGTGTTCGAGGAAGGCACCAGCGAACTCAGCCACCGGACACAGGCCATCCACACGGCGCGGAGCAAGCTGGCCGAGGCCATCGACGCCGTACCTGTCCTGGACGCGGACCGGCTGTTGCGGCAACTTGGGAGCCTGGTGGAAGCCACCCTGCGCACCAATTTCTACCTGGACAAGCCCTACATCAGCTTCAAGCTCAATTCCTCCAGCATCCCGGCGGCTCCCGCTCCGCGTCCGAAGTTCGAGATCTGGGTCTATTCTCCGCGGGTGGAGGGCGTGCATCTGCGGTTCGGGCCTATCGCGCGCGGCGGGCTGCGGTGGTCGGACCGGCGCGAAGACTTCCGCACGGAAATCCTGGGGCTCGTGAAGGCCCAGACAGTGAAGAACGCAGTGATCGTTCCCACCGGCGCCAAGGGCGGATTCTTCCCCAAGCTGCTCCCGGACCCTGCGGAGGACCGTGCCGCGTGGCTCGCGGAGGGACAGGAAAGCTACCGCACGTTCATCCGCGGCTTGCTGGACATCACGGACAACCTCGTGTCGGACCCCGACGGCGGACCCAACGGCACCGTCGTCGCCCCACCCCGCGTCGTCCGCCACGACGGCGACGACTACTACCTCGTGGTGGCGGCGGACAAGGGAACGGCTGCGTTCTCCGACCTCGCCAACGCGGTGGCGGCGGAGTACGGCTTCTGGCTGGGCGATGCCTTCGCTTCCGGCGGCTCGGTGGGGTACGACCACAAACAGATGGGCATCACGGCCCGCGGCGCTTGGGAATCGGTCCGGCACCACTTCAGCGAGCTGACCATCGATTCCCGCGCCGAGGATTTCACCGTGGTGGGCATCGGGGACATGAGCGGCGACGTGTTCGGCAACGGCATGCTCCTGTCCAGCCACATCAAGCTGGTGGCCGCGTTCGACCATCGGCATATCTTCCTTGACCCCGCCCCTGACCCGGCAGTGTCCTATCAGGAACGTGAACGCCTGTTCCGGCTCCCCCGCTCTTCCTGGGCCGACTACGACCCCACGAAAATAAGCCCCGGCGGCGGCGTGTTCTCCCGCTCGGAAAAATCGATTCCCCTCACCGATGAGGTCCGCCTCGCCTTGGGCCTGGAGGAAAGCACGACGGCGGCCAGCCCACCCGAGCTGCTGCGCGCGGTCCTCGCTGCCCCCGTGGATCTCCTGTACAACGGCGGAATCGGTACCTACGTCAAGGCATCCACGGAAACCCACGCGGATGTGGGCGACAAGTCCAACGATGCCATCCGCATTGACGCGAAGGACCTGCGCGCCCACATCATCGCTGAGGGCGGGAACCTGGGCGTGACGCAGCGTGGCCGGATCGAGGCAGCGTTGGCCGGCATCCTGGTGAACACGGACGCGATCGACAACTCAGCCGGCGTGGATTGCTCGGACCACGAGGTGAACATCAAGATTTTCCTGGACCGGATGATCTCGGCCGGGAAGATGTCCGTGGCCGACAGGACGGATTTCCTCCACTCACTCCAAGGCGAAGTGGGACGGCTCGTCCTGAAAACCAACGACGACCAAAACACCCTCCTTATCACCGACAAGCAGCTTGCCGTCCAGTGGAGCCCCAGCTTTGAACGGACCATGGATTGGCTGGAGTCCGCTACCGACTTGGACCGCGAACTGGAGTCCCTGCCAAGCAACGAGGAACTCAGGGCGCGGATCCTGACAGGCAAGGGCCTCACCACCCCGGAGCTGGCCGTCCTGGCGGCATACGCCAAGATCGAGCTGGCCAAGGAACTCACCGAGGGCGGCCTCGCGGACGATCCCTGGTTTTCGCAGATTCTGCATTCCTATTTCCCCAAGCAGGTGTCCGAACGGTTTGGCGAACACCTGGCCACACACCCGTTGCGCCGCGAGATCGTCGCTACCGTGGTGGCCAACGACATGATCAACATGGGCGGCATCTCGTTCGCCTTCCGGGCCATGGAGGAGACCACCGTGTCCGCGACGGCCGTAGCGCGTGGCTTCGTGGTGATGCGGCAGATCTGGGATTTCGACTCCGTCCTGGAGTCCATCGCCCAGGTCCCGGCGAGCACGCCCAGCGAACATGGTGCAGCCGTGGCCTTGGACATGCGGCGTTTGCTGGACCGCTCAGTGCGCTGGTACGTCACCCATGATTTCCGGGACAAGCCGGTTTCCGATGCGTTCGCGAGGCTGGAACGGCCCATGGCCTTGATGCGGGCCAACTTCACGGGCTTCCTGCACGGGATCAACCTGGCGCATTCGTTGAAGCGCCTGGCCCACACGGACTCGGTCGGCTTGCCGCACAGCCTGGGCATCAGGGCTTCCGAGCTGCTGGTGAGCTACGGCCTGCTGGATATCTCCGCGATCGCCGAGGAACTCCAGGAGCCGGTGGAAGCGGTAGCAGAGGTGTACTTCGCGGTGTTCGAGCGCATTTCCGCCATTCCCCTCCTGGAGCACATCACCATGCTCTCGAGGGACACGCACTGGGAGTCCTTGGCACGGGCGGCCCTGCGGGATGACATGTACCTGGTGCTCGCGGACATGACCAAAGCGGTGGTTCGCCACACCCCCAGAACATCGGTGTCCGTGAGCGATCCCGTGGCGCGGATCATGGACTGGGAACGGGGAAACATCGAACAACTGGCCCGCATCCAGGAGACCATCCAGGAAGCCATCAAGCCTGGTCCCATGGACATTGCGGCGTTGTCAGTGGCCGTAAAACTCCTCCGCGCGATGGTCCGCAGATGAGACCCAGATCACTGAGCTGCCAGTCATCTTACATATTTTTGGCTCAGAGGTCCTATGATTGATGGGTCGCCCTCGCATGCGGCACGTAATAGGAGGCCCCCAACATGACCGCTGTAATGACTGAAGAACGCGAAATCCGCCTGTCCTTTTCCAAGGCAGACGAAATCCACGACGGACTCGACCGTGCCGTGGACGCGCTCATTGAAAGCGCAGCTGCCGACGCAAACTGCGGCATTCTGGTGACCCGGCACGAGCCCGGCACCTACACCGTGGCCCTGGACGAATCCGTTCCCTTCGGTCAGACCCACGAAGCACTCGCTGCATAACAGCCACCCCTGACGGCAGGTTCTTGGCAGCGAAGCCAAAAACCGGGGCCTGTCCCTCTCCGCTCTACTACCCGCGGAAAGGGACAGGCCCCGGTTTCTGTTTAAGCTCTGCTTCACTCACCCAAGTAGGTCGCAGTAGTGCGCGTTTTGAGTGGTCTAAACGCGCACAAGTGCGACCCAGTTGGGTACTTATGCCCGGCGGAGGGTCACGCCGTCGGACTTCATGAACAGTTCCTTGCCCTCTTCGGTGACACCCGGCCCCGAATGCTCAAGCCACACCACATTCCCGCTCGTGGAGACTTCCTCGATCTGCCCGGTAGCGATGACGTGGGCGTACTTGACCACTTCCACCAATTCGCCAACCTGGAGTTGCCTCCAGTCGGACACCGTAGCCGAGTGAGCGTTTCGCCTGGACAGGACTGCTCCGCGTGCCTTCATTGAACTTCTACCCCTTTGTGGATGTTCGTTGTGTGGTTATTCAGTTTGACCGTCAAGCCCACGACGTCGTTGGCGTGGACGTGACGTACACCATAAGTATTACTACATTTGCCACGTCCCGGAGACTGCGTTGCGAACAATTTCCGGGACGTGACAAATTTGCGCCTCAAATGAGGCTTTTGTTCGACGTCAGGCCAAAATCCCGACGGCGGATTCGGCGGCCGCACGCACGGCACCGGAGCCGACCAAACGGTCAGCGGCTTCGAGTTCCGGCGACAGGAACCGGTCGGTTCCGGGACCCTGGACCACTTCGCGAAGCACCTCAAGCACTGCCGTGCCGGCAGGACCCGGGGTCAGTTCGCCGTCGGACATTTGCGTGCGCATGTCGATGGCGCGTGCGCTGGTGACAAGCTCGACGGCGAGCACGCGGCGCAGGTTCTCCACGGCCTTGCGCAGCTTCCGGGCAGCGTGCCAGCCCATGGACACGTGGTCTTCCTGCATGGCAGAGCTCGGGATGGAGTCCACCGATGCCGGAACGGCCAGGCGCTTGTTGTCCGAGACCAGGCCGGCCTGCGTGTACTGGGCGATCATGAGGCCCGAGTCCACGCCCGGGTCCGCGGCGAGGAAGGCCGGGAGTCCGTGCGAGCGGGCCGGATCCAGCATGCGGTCCGTGCGGCGCTCGGCGATGGAGCTGAGGTCCGCCACGGCGATGGCCAGGAAGTCCAGGACGTAGGCCACGGGTGCGCCGTGGAAGTTGCCGTTGGACGTGACGCGGCCGTCGGGCAAGACCACCGGGTTGTCGATCGCTGCCGCGAGTTCGCGGGAAGCCACCAATGCTGCGTGGTCCACGGTGTCGCGGACGGCGCCGGCAACCTGCGGGGCACAACGCAGCGAGTAGGCGTCCTGGACCTTGGTGTCGTTGATCCGATGGGATGCGACGATCGGCGAGTTGGACAGCACGCGCAGCATGTTGTCCGCGCTGGCAGCCTGGCCCGGGTGGGGGCGCAGGGCAGCATGGAGTTCGGGCAGGAACACCTGGTCGGTGCCAAGCAGTGCCTCGACGCTGAGCGCCGCCGTGACGTCCGCCGTAGCAAGCAACAAGCGGATGTCGGCGATGGCCATCAGCAGCATGCCGAGCATGCCTTCGGTGCCGTTGACGAGGGCCAGGCCTTCCTTCTCGGCCAGGGTTACCGGCTCGATGCCGTGCTGCGCGAGCAGCTCAGCAACAGGTGCCTTGCCGGCGGTGCCGTACAGTTCGCCGTCGGGCCCTGTTGCTTCGCCTTCACCCATCAGCACCAGGGCGCAGTGGGACAACGGAGCGAGGTCGCCGGAGCAGCCGAGCGAACCGAACTCGCGCACCACCGGGGTGATGCCGGCGTTGAGCACGTCCACCATCGTCTGCAGGACGACGGGACGGACGCCGGTGCGGCCTGATGCCAGGGTCTTGGCGCGGAGGAACATGATGCCACGGATCACTTCACGTTCCACGGCCGGACCCATGCCCGCAGCGTGGCTGCGGATGAGCGACTTCTGCAACTGCGTGCGGAGCTCGTTCGGGATGTGGCGGTTGGCCAAGGCACCGAAGCCCGTGGAAATGCCGTATGCCGGGACCTCGCTGGTGGCGAGATCGTCGATGTGGGCACGGACCTTGGCAACGGTGTCCAGGGCTTCCTGGGAGATGGTCACCTTGGCGTCGTGGCGTGCGACGGCGACGACGTCTTCCGGGGTCACGCCGCTGGAGCCGAGGGTGACGGTCAGTTGTTCGTTCGAGGTAATGGTCACTGGTCTTGCCTACTTCTCGTTCATGGGGATGCGGACGCCGCGTTCGTGGGCGACGTCGATGGCGCGTTCGTAGCCGGCGTCGGCGTGGCGGATGACGCCCATGCCGGGGTCGTTGGTCAGCAGAGCGGTCAGCTTCGCTGCGGCGAGTTCGGTGCCGTCAGCGACGGAGACCTGGCCGGTGTGGATGGACCGGCCGATCCCGACCCCGCCGCCGTGGTGGATGGACACCCACGTCGCCCCCGAAGACGCAGCCGTGAGGGCGTTCAGCAGCGGCCAGTCAGCGATCGCGTCCGAGCCGTCCTTCATGGACTCGGTCTCCCGGTACGGGGAAGCGACGGAACCCGAATCGAGGTGGTCCCGGCCGATCACGATCGGGGCCTTGACCTTACCCTCAGCAACAAGCTTGTTGAACAGCAACCCGGCCTGGTGGCGTTCACCGTACCCGAGCCAGCAAATCCGGGCCGGCAGGCCCTCGAACTCCACCCGCTCCGCGGCGGCGTCGATCCATTTGTGCAGGTGCTTGTTCTCCGGGAAGAGTTCCTTGATGGCCTCATCCGTGACCCGGATATCCTCCGGATCCCCCGACAAGGCGACCCAGCGGAACGGTCCCAGGCCCTCACAGAACAACGGACGAATATACGCAGGAACGAACCCGGGGAACTCAAACGCCCTGTCATAGCCACCCTTGCGGGCCTCATCACGGATCGAGTTGCCGTAATCGAAGACCTCGGCCCCGGCGTCCTGGAACTCCACCATCGCCTGCACATGCCTCGCCATCGAGGCCTGGGCCTTCTTCGTGAACCCCTCCGGATCGGCTGCGGCCTCGGTGTGCCACTCCGCCACCGTGATGCCCTCGGGCAGGTAGGACAACGGGTCATGCGCCGAGGTCTGGTCGGTGACGACGTCGATGGTCAGCTCCCCGGCCTTGTGGCGGGCCAGCAGTTCCGGGAACACCTCCGCGGCGTTACCCACATACCCCACGGACCAGCCACGCCGCTCGGCCTTGGCCTTATTGACCTTCGCGATCGCGGTGTCCAGATCCGTTTCGACCTCGTCCAGGTACCGCTTCCCCGCACGGCGGCGCAGACGCGTCTCATCCACATCAACAATCAGGCACGCACCATCATTCAACGTCACGGCCAGCGGCTGGGCGCCGCCCATCCCACCACAACCACCGGTCAGGGTCAGCGTCCCCGCCAACGGGCCCTCCGTGGAACCCTCAACGGCACTGCCCTCCAAAGACACAGCCGGGTGACGGCCCTCCGCAGCAAGCTTGTTCCCGACCGCGGCGAACGTCTCGTACGTGCCCTGCAAGATGCCCTGCGTGCCGATGTAAATCCACGACCCCGCCGTCATCTGCCCGTACATCGTCAAACCCTCAGCCTCCAAGCGGCGGAACTCAGGCCACGTCGCCCAGTCCCCCACCAGATTCGAGTTCGCCAACAACACCCGCGGAGCCCACTCATTCGTGCGGAACACACCCACCGGCTTGCCCGACTGGACCAGGAGGGTCTCGTCCTTCTCCATGGACTCCAGCGTCCGGGTGATCGCATCAAACGCAGCCCACGAACGCACCGCCCGGCCCGTACCCCCATAAACCACCAGGTCATCCGGACGCTCAGCAACCTCAGGGTCCAGGTTGTTCATCAACATACGCAACGGCGCCTCGGTCTGCCACGACTTGGCAGTAAGCTCCGTACCCCGGGCAGCCTTGACCGGGCGGGCTCCAGTAGTGAAATCGGCGGGTGCCATGATGGCTCCTTCATCTCTCGAAAAGTGTCTGGGTGAAAGATCTTCTGTATCCAGTAGAGCCTGTTCATCGGCGGCTCGGAACGGCTTTTTCACGGGTGCTGTCCGGGATTACAGACGTGCGCAAGCCCCTCGCAATCCGCCGTCATTGAGCGCATGCTGGACCCATGGCAACGTTCCATGTATCCACTTTCGTCGCGGCTTCGCCGGAGCGTGTTTTCGCCACGTGGACGGACCAGGACAGGTTCAAGGAATGGATTGGCGGCGTCACGCGGGTCACGGATCGCGTAGGTCCCATTGATGAGCCGGGAAGCCGCTACACGGTGTGGTTTGGCCGGATGTCCAGCCCCACCGAAGTCCTGGCCGTCGAGCGGCCCAGGCACATCCGTACCCGCTTCGGCAACGCGATCCTGAAGGGCGAATCGGACGTGAATTTTGTGCCCGAAAATGGAGGCACACGCATCAACCAGGAGTTCGTCACCCACGGATTCATCGCAGGGATCTTCGGACGGCTGTTCGCGATGGGCTCCTACAAGGGCAGCTTCAAGGGCGAACTGGAAGTGTTCCGCGAACTCGTGGAGCGCGAAACACCGAAGCCACGCGGAACCCCCTAAGTTCCAGGCCTCGACATCCCAAGTAGGTCGCAGTAGTGCGCGTTTTGAGGGGTCAAAACGCGCACTAATGCGACCTAGTTGGGCGGGGGAAGCGTCAGGCGGAGGGGCGTCCGTGGATCCGGACGGACAGTTCGTCCGCCGCTTTCCTGATACGGGCAGCAAGAACCGGCCATTGCTCGGCCGGCACTTTGTCCTCGAGGAACGTCACGGCGACTGCCGCCGTCGGCCATCCCACATGGTCGGTCACCGCGGCGGCGATGGAGCCGAAACCCGGGGTGATTTCACCGTTTTCCGTGGCGTAGCCACGTTGCCGCACCTGGTCCAGGTGCGACGAGAGTGCCGAGTACTTCATGATCGGAAACTCCACCTCGTGCCGGGACGTAAAGGCGGCAGCGTTGGGGTACAGCGCCCGGACCTGCGACTTTGGCAGCGCGGCCAGGATGGCTCGACCGCTCGCGGTGAGGTGGCTCGGCAGGCGGACGCCGACGTCGGTTACCAGGCTGGGGCGGTTCTTGGCGCGCTCCTCCACAATGTAAAGGACGTCGCGGCCGTGCAGGACAGCAAGGTGGGCGCTTTCGCCGATCACATCCACCAGCGAGGCAAGCATGGGCCGCCCCAGCCGGGACAGGGGTTCCTGCCGGGAGTAGGCGGAGCTGAGCTCGAAGGCACTGATTCCCAAGCCGTAGCGCTGCTCTTCATGCAAGTGCAGCACGAAGCCGTTCGCCTCCATGACCCCCAGCAGGTGGTAGACGCTGGAGCGCGGCAATCCGAGCGCGGTGGCAATGTTCGACGCCGCCATCGGGCCGCGCCGTGAGGCCAGCAGCTTGAGGATGCGAAGGGTATTTTCGGCAGCCGGAACCTTGGAGGTGGACTTGCCGGGTGCCATGGGCGTGGATGTCATGATGCCTCGTTGCTTGGTGTGCTTTCGGGTGGCCTTCAAGGCAGCAGCTCCACCACCTGTCCGGTATCCCGTACTCAAGGATGCACCGAACAGGGCGCGGGATCCTAGCCCCACTGTTCGAGGCGTGTCCGGAATCCCAGATACCAGTCAGGGGGCCGGGGCCGCCTGTCTGCGATTGAAGACAGCAAACACCCGTGAGACCGATCACAAGTCCCCGGAAAGTGATGTGCTGAATAGCGATCCCCTCCCAAAGACGAGAAGGTTTTACCATGCAACACACCACGCTGGCCGAGAAGGATTCCGTCCTTCAGGCCGCCGGTTCGGCACTTAGCCGTGGCCTCAACGTCCGCCACATCCGCTTCATGGCACTCGGATCCGCCATCGGCACGGGGCTCTTCTACGGTTCGGCCTCGGCAATCCAAAAGGCCGGGCCCGCCGTCCTCCTGGCCTACATCATTGGCGGCGCAGCCGTCTTCATGGTGATGCGGGCACTCGGCGAAATGGCCGTCCGGCATCCCGTTTCCGGCTCCTTCGGCCAATATGCCAGCCGCTACCTTGGCCCGTTCGCAGGATTCGTGACCGGCTGGACGTACGTGTTCGAAATGGCCATCGTGGCCATCGCCGACGTCACCGCCTTCAGCATCTATATGGGCTTCTGGTTCCCGCAGGTGGACCGATGGATCTGGGTCCTCGCGATCATCCTGTTCCTCGGCGCCATGAACCTGCTGAGCGTGAAGGTCTTCGGGGAACTGGAGTTTTGGTTCTCCCTCATCAAAGTGGTGGCGATTGTCGCCATGATCATCGGCGGTGCGGCGATCGTCGTGTTCGGCTTCCAGACAGGGAACGACGGCGGAGGCGTGGCACCGGGACTGGGGAACCTCGTCAACCACGGCGGTTTGTTCCCCAACGGTTTCGAAGGACTCTTGGCCGCGTTCGCCGTCGTGATGTTTGCGTTTGGCGGGATCGAAACGATCGGCATCACCGCAGGCGAGGCCGCCAACCCCAAGAAGGTCATCCCGCAGGCCGTGAACACCGTTCCCGTGCGCGTCCTGCTGTTCTATGTCCTGACCCTCGGAGTGCTGATGAGCATCTTCCCCTGGAACGAAATCGGCAGCAGCGGCAGCCCGTTTGTGCAGATTTTCGATGGCTTAGGCATCCCCGCAGCTCCGCACATCCTCAACGCCGTGGTCATCACCGCCGCGCTCTCCGCGATCAACAGCGACATCTTCGGAGCCGGCCGCATCCTCTTTGGTCTCGCCCAGCAGGGCCACGCCCCCAAGAGCTTTGGCAAGATCTCCCGCCACGGTGTCCCGTGGATGACCGTTGTCATGATGGGCTGCATCCTGCTGGTGGGCGTCGTGCTGAACGCCGTCATCCCGGAGGACGTGTTCGTTGTCATCGCCTCGATCGCGACGTTCGCCACAGTGTGGGTGTGGGTCATGATCCTGGCCTCGCACGTTGCCATGAAGCGCGAGATCAAGCGCAAGGGCCTTCCGGCTTCGGAATTCGGATCGCCGATGTGGCCGGTTGCCTCGATCCTGACCATGGCGTTCATGGCCTTGGTGATCGTGATCCTGGGAGTTTTCGAAGACACCCGCGTGGCACTCTACGTCGGCGCGACTTGGCTGGTGTTGCTCCTTGTGGCCTACAAACTCTGGGTCCGTGGTGGCGGCCTTCGCCGGGCTGAGTTGGTGGACGAAACGGCCTGATCCCCACGCCACCCCCGCCGAGATGGCACTTAATGACAGTCCGAAGCCCAAACATTGTCATTAACTGCCATCTCGCGGGATAGGGCGGGGGAAGGGTGGGTGCGCCGGGCGTGAACGGGGGCGGGGGCGGAACGCAGGGCGCGGGTTACCGGGCCGACCAGCCACCGTCCATGGTGTAGCTCGCGCCGGTGACCATGCCGGCGTCGTCGGAGGCAAGCCAGGCTGCCAACGACGCCACCTCGGCCGGCTCCACCAACCGCTTCACGGCCGACTCCGTGAGCATCACTTTGACGAGCACCTCTGACTCGGGGATGCCATGCAGCCGGGCTTGGTCGGCGATCTGCTTCTCCACCAACGGCGTCCGGACGTAGCCGGGATTGATGCAATTGGACGTGACGCCGCGTTCGCCGCCTTCAAGGGCCGTGACCTTGCTGAGCCCCTCGAGCCCGTGCTTGGCGGAAACGTACGCGCTCTTGTACGCGGAGGCCCGGAGCCCGTGGACCGAGGAGATGTTGATGATCCGGCCGTACCCGTTGGCGTACATGTGCGGGAGTGCGGCACGGACCAGGAGGAACGGCGCTTCCAGCATGAGGGCAAGAATGCGCCGGAACTCTGAAGGCTCAAACTCCTCGATGGGCGCAACTCTCTGGATGCCCGCGTTATTGACCAGGATGTCGCAGTCCAGGCTCAACGCCGCCAAAGCATCAACGTCCAGCAGGTCCACGGTCCACGCGGTGCCGCCGAGTTCGTCGGCGAGGGCCGCGGCTCCGGAGGCATCGACGTCGGCCACTACTACTTTCGCTCCGCGGGCGGCGAGCGCGCGGGCACAAGCAGCCCCGATACCGCTCGCACCGCCGGTTACCAGGGCCTTGCGCCCGTTCAGGGAGTTGTCCATGGGTCAGCCTTTCGTGGTTGCAGGGGCCGTTGCCAGTCCGTGGCGTTCAGCGTCCGCTGCGTCAACTTCCTCAAGCGCGATTCCCTTGGTTTCCTTCAATGAAACGACGGCGACGGCGGTGATGGCACAGGCGACCACGAGGTAGATCGCCGTGGGTACCCAGGAGCCGGTGTCCTTGAGCCACTGGGTTGCCAGCAGCGGAGCGAGGGATCCGGCGAAGATGGACGTCACCTGAGAACCGAGCGACACACCCGAGTAGCGCATGCGGGTGGGGAAGAGCTCGGACATGATGGCCGGCTGCCCGGCGTACATGAAGGCGTGCAGGCACAGGCCGATGGTCACGGCGAGGACGATGATCACGGCATTTTTGGTGTCGAACATCGGGAAGGCGAAGAACGGCCAGACGGCGCCGGTGATGGCACCAACCAGGTACACAGGCTTGCGTCCCCAAGAGTCCACGAGCCGGCCGATCTGCGGGATGACCAGGAAGTGGATGACGTGGGCGATCAGCAGTGCCAGCAGGAGCGATGAAGTGTCGTACTTATGGACGCTCTTGAGGTAGACGATCGCGAAGCTGACCACGAGGTAGTACATGATGTTCTCCGCGAAGCGAAGTCCCATGGCCTGGAGGATGCCCTTGGGGTATTTGCGGATGACTTCGCCCACGCCGTAGCTGATGGCCTTGGACTCTTCCACCTGTGCCTTCGCTTCGAGGAAGATCGGGGCTTCGGTGACGTGGGTGCGGATGTAGTAGCCAACGAACACGATCACCGCGGACAGCCAGAAGGCGACGCGCCAGCCCCAACCGAGGAAGGCCTCGTTGCTGAGCGTGGTGGACATGACGAACAGGACCAGCGTGGCCAGGAGGTTGCCCACCGGCACAGCGGCCTGCGGCCAGGAGGACCAGAACGCGCGGGACTTGTTGGGGCTGTGCTCTGCCACGAGCAACACGGCCCCGCCCCATTCCCCGCCGAGCGCGAAGCCTTGGATGAAGCGCAGGGCAACCAACATGGCGGGCGCCCAGTAGCCGATGTCCACGAAACCCGGGAGGCAGCCCATAAGGAAGGTGGAAACACCGACGATCACGATGGTCAGCTGCAGCGTGGGCTTGCGGCCGAGCTTGTCGCCGATCTGGCCGAACACGATGCCACCCAATGGCCGTGCCACGAAGCCTACGGCGTACGTAATGAACGCCTGGATAATGCCGTCCAACTCGTTGCCGGTACTCGGGAAGAAGTACTTCCCGAAAACCAGTGTGGCGGCCGTGGCGTACAGGAAGAACTCGTACCACTCCACCACGGTGCCCACCATGGATGCGGCGACGATTTTCTTCAGGCCGGATCCTTTGCCGGTGTTACCGGCGGCGGGTGTGGAGCGCTGCTCTACGCTCATATCCATCTCCTCAGTGTCTTCTTTGACAGTGCCTTGTTCACGCGCATTGTGATCCACAACACGGATTGCTCCACTGAGTATTGCTGCACATTTGCCGTGTCTCAATGACCAAAGAGGCACCACGGGTGTGCAGAATTGCAGATATGAATCCGAACCCGGACGACCTCCTCATCCTCCTCACCGTCTCACGGTCAGGTAAATTCACGACGGCGGCGCAAGCCTTGGGACTGAACCACACCACCGTTTCGCGCAGGATCGCGGCGTTGGAAAAGGCACTCGGCGGGCGAGTCCTGGCCCGGGCGGCGGGCGGCTGGGAAGTCACGGAACTGGGCGCGGAAGCCGTGCTCGTCGCAGAGCGGGTGGAAGATGCGGTGAGCGCGCTGGGACCGAGCGACCGCGCACCTGACCCGATTACCGGCGTCGTACGCATGACCGCAACTGACGGTTTCAGCGCCTACATCGCGGCACCCGCCGTGGCGAAGCTGCGGCGCCGGCACCCCGGGCTGAGCGTCGAAATCGTGACGGTGACGCGGCGGGCGTTGCAGCAGCGCTCGGGGCTGGACATCGAAGTGGTGGTGGGGACACCGCAAGTGCACCGGGCCGAGGCGGTCAGGCTGGGCGAATACCGGCTGGGAATGTACGCGTCCACGAAGTACCTCAAGGACAACGGAACGCCCGCCAACGCCGAAGAACTGACGCAGCACCAGTTGGTCTACTTCGTGGACTCGATGCTGCAGGTGGACGACCTCGACGCGCCGCGACGCCTGGTTCCGGGCATGCGCGACGGCCTCACGTCAACCAACGTGTTCGTCCATGTGGAAGCGACGCGTGCCGGGGCTGGCGTCGGGTTCCTGCCGTGCTTCATGGCCGATCGGCACCCGGACCTCGTCCGGCTGCTGCCCGAAGACTTCGCCGAGCTCCTCCCCTACTGGCTGGTCCTCCGGCCCGACTCCATGCGCCGCCCCGCGGTGGCCGCCGTCGTGCAGGCTTTGCGGGAGGAGACGGAGGACCGGCGCGAGGAGCTGCTGGGCGCGGGGTAGTGGGGGCTAAGCGGGATCACCAGCGGCGTGTGGCTCACGGGGTCGTCGATGACCATGCACGGCAGGCCAAACACATGCTCCACCAACCCGGCAGTGATCACATCGGCAGGCCGCCCCTCGGCCACCACGGCCCCGTCCTTCATGGCGATCAGATGTGAGGCGTAGCGGCAGGCATGGTTGAGGTCATGCAGCACGGCCACCAAGGTGTTGCCTTCGCCGTTCAGTCGCTTGAACAACTCCAAAAGCTCGATCTGGTGGGCGATGTCCAGGAACGTGGTGGGCTCGTCCAGCAGGAGCAGCGGAGTCTGCTGGGCAAGCACCATGGCCACCCACACACGCTGCCGCTGGCCTCCGGAAAGCTCGTCCACCAACCGCCCGGACAGCTCAGTCACATTGGTGGCCTCCAAGGCGGATACGACGGCGGCCTCGTCCCCTTCCGACCATTGGCGCAGGAGCTTCTGGTGCGGATAGCGGCCACGGGCCACCAAGGCCGCAACCGTAATGCCGTCGGGGGCAAGGGAGGTCTGCGGCAACAACCCAAGCCTCCGGGCGACGTCCTTGGCGCCGTAGGACGAGATGTCCTTCCCGTCCAGGACAACCTTGCCTGACGAGGGCGCGAGCAAGCGGGACAATGCCCGCAGCAGCGTTGATTTGCCGCAGGCATTCGGACCCACGATCACCGTGAATTCGCCATCCGGAATGCGGACATCCAGCGCAGAGGACACGGTCCGGCCGGCATAGCCGAGGCTCACGTTGTCAGCACTGAGGCGGGCGGAGACCGGCCCCGGGCCAGCCACCACCGGTTCGGCCAGCAGATCGGTCATTGCAGTCTCCTTCAGAGTCATTGCCGCCGCACCTCGCGCGCCAGCAGCCAGACGAGGTAGCAGCCACCGATGCTCACGGTCACCACTCCCACGGGCAATTGAATGGGCGCGAACAGGTTCTGCGCCACGATGTCGCTGGCCACCAGGAGGAACGCTCCCATGGCGGCTGCGGGAACCATGCCCACACACGCCGAGCGGGTCAGGCGGCGGGCGAGTTGCGGGGCGGCGAGCGAGACGAACGCGATCGGCCCGGCAGCGGCGGTGACCATCGCCGTCAAAGCCACGCCAACCGTTGCCAGCGCCACCCGCGAACCTTCCAGCCGGACGCCCAGGGCGCGGGCGGCGTCGTCGCCCATCTCCAAAAGCGCCAACCGCCGCCCGTAAACGGACAACACCGCCAGCAACCCTGCAAAGATCAGCACCACCGGAAGCACCTGGTCCCAGGACACCTTGTTGAGGGAACCGGCGCCCCACACAGCCGCGGACATGGCCTGCTCCAGCGAGGCCTTGAGGATGAGCCACGTGTTGACCGACGCGAGCATCGCGCTCACGGCGATCCCGGCGATGATCAGCCGGAAACCCTGGATGCCCTTCTTGTAAGCGAACAGGTAAACGAGCGCTGCAGTCACCAACCCGCCCACCAGCGCACCAGCGGACACCGCGTAGTAGCCACCGCCCATCAGCAGGATCACCACCAAGGCGCCGGAATAGGCACCGGTGTTGAAGCCAATGACGTCCGGGCTGCCCAGCGCGTTGCGGGTCAGCGATTGGAAAATCGCCCCGCTGACCCCCATGGCCGCCCCCAACAACAGGGCCAGGAGGACGCGGGGCAACCTCCACTCCACCACCACCATGTGGATGGCGCCGCTGGAGCGGCCAAACAGTGCCGAAACAACGTCCGGCACCGGGATACTGAACTCGCCCAGGCCAAGGGCGACGACGGCGAGCGCCAGGGCGGTGACCACCAGGACGGCGGTGACCAGCAACGAGCGGACGTCCACGCGCAGGGAGAGCCGGCCGCCGAAACGGCGGACCGCGACGGTTCGCCTGCCGAAGTCGATGCGGTTGGTGTCGACGGAAGTCACAGGGCACTCACTTTCCGGCGGCGAACGAGCCAGATAAGGACCGGTGCGCCCACGAAAGCGGTGATGATGCCCACCTGCATTTCGCCGGGCCGGAGCACCAGCCGTCCAAGCACGTCGGAGATGAGGAGGAGCACGGGCGAAAGCACCAGGGTGTAGGCGAAGATCCATCGCTGGTCCGGTCCCACTATCCACCGGGCTACGTGCGGCACCATGAGGCCAACAAAGCCGATGGGACCTGCTGCTGCCGTCGCGGCTCCGCAGAGGAGGGTGACGGCGATGATGGTCCAGGTGCGGGTTCGGCCCAGGTGGGCGCCGAGTGCTTTGGCTGTGTCATCGCCCATGGCTACGGCGTTGAGTGGGCGCGCCAGGGCGAGCGCGATGAGGGTACCCGCCACAATGAACGGCGCCACCGTGACCACCATGTCCCACGATCGGTTGCTCAGCGTCCCGGCAGTCCAGGCGCGCATGCTGTCGAAGACCGCGGGGCGGAGCAAGGTGATGCCGGAGGCCACTCCGCCCAGTACCGCGCCCAAAGCGACTCCGGCCAGCGTCAGGCGCAGCGGGGTTGCCGATCCACGGCCCATGGACCCGATGATGTACACCACCACTGTGGCGACTACGGCTCCGGCAAAGGAAAACCAGATGTAGTCCTGGATGCTGCTCAATCCGAACAGGGCCACGCCCAGCACCACGAAGAAACCAGCACCCGCGTTGACGCCCAGGATGCCGGGGTCCGCTAAGGGGTTCCGCGTCATGGCCTGGATGAGTGCGCCGGACAAGCCCAAGGCCACGCCCACCAGGACCCCTGTCACTGTGCGCGGGAACCGGAGGTCGTGGATGATCACGTGTTCCGGCGAGCCGTCGTACGCCGTGATGGCAGGCCAGAGCTGCGCCACATCCACATCCTTCGAACCGATGACCATGCTCAGCAGGAGCGCGAGTGCCAAGGCTGCAATGGCCGCGATGAGTCCGAGCAGCCGGTACCGGTTGACTGCGGCGAGGCCTACCTTCCCCTGGCCGGCGGTTGGGGCGGACGCCTGCGACGCCCGCGCCATGGTTCCAGCTGTCACTACAGCCCCAGCAATTCGAACTTGGCGTCCTGCAGGTCCTCGATTTCTTCGCGGTCGCGCTTCTCGTCAGACCACAGCTCATCGAACCAGCGGCGGGTTTCGGCGTCGAGGTTCTCCCAGCGCTCTTCCCAGGCTTCGCTCTTATCCGTCCAGTAGCCGATCAGCTTGTAGGACCCGGGCATGAGCTTCTTGTCATGCCGCAGGTACTTGCGGATACTGCGCAGGACCTTCGCCTCGCCGGCCACCCAGATGTAACCGGTGCCGCCCGGCAACTCCATCGACCGCAGGGCCTCATCCAGCCGGGATTGGCTGTGTCCGTTTCCGCCGTGGATCCACGCGACCTCGGTTCCGGCGCCGAGGGTCAGTTCCTGCTGGTGCGAGGGATCTTCCACTTCCAGCAGGACCCGGGTCCGGATGCCCGGAGGCGTCAGTTCCAGCAAGCGGGCTACCGCCGGAAGGCCCGTGGCGTCGGCCAGGAGGATCTGCCACTGCAGCTCAGCCGGCGGCTCGTACAGCCCGGTAGGCGAATTGAGTCCGACGACGTCACCCACCTGGGCGCGCTGCGCCCAGGAAGCTGCCAATCCGCCGTCGTGAACGACGAAGTCGATGTCAACGGTCCCGGCCGCGGCATCCACGGAACGGACCGTGTACGTCCGCATGGCGGACGGCTTGACGCCGGCCTCCCAGTCCCAGGAATCGCCCGTGGAGATGGGCAGCCGGGCCTCGTGGTGATCCGGGTCCGGCAGGAAGACGCGCAGGTATTCGTCTCCCACACCCGTGGTTTCGAAGCCGGCCAGGCCGGGACCGCCGAAGGTAATCCGAACCATCCCCGGCGTCAGCAGCCGCGTGGCCACAACCTCCGCGCGGTAGATGCGCATCATGGCAGGAGCGCCTTTTCGATCTTTTCGAGGAGCGCGTACTGGCCGCTCGGTGAACCGTAGATCATTTCCAGGTCGTAGGTGAAGATCTGCTTGTTGGCCACGAATGGAAGGGCCGTCCACAGCTTGTTATTGGCCAGCGGAGCGAAGGCGTCCGGGTTGGCACCATCCTTTTCGGGAACCTCCGTGGTGATGACGGCGTCGATTCCGTTGAGCTGCTCGAGCTGTTCGGCGCTGAGCTTGGCACCCTCGCCGTCAGCGAGCGGGGAAATCTTCAAGCCAAGATCCTTGATCACCAGGCAGGGAGTGCCGTAGCAGCTGACGCTGACTTGGTCCTCGTAGTAGTCCACCGGCCCGATCACCAGGTTGCTCTTGCCGGCCTCGGCCAGGCGCTTCTTCACGTCGTCAACCTTGGCCTGGTACTTGTCCATCCACGCCTGGTACTGCCCGGTCTTGCCGAAGGCCTCGGCGACGGTCTTGAATTTGGTCCGCCAATCGCTGCCGTCGAAGCCGTTGAACGTGTACGTCGGGGCGATGCCTGAGAGCTTGCCGTCCAACTCCTTGTCGTAGCCCAGACCGTTGAGGATGACGTCCGGCTGTGCTTTGAGAATGGCCTCGAAGTTGAACTCCGGGTAGTTGGTGAAGGGTGTGATTCCTTCCAGCGCCTTCTGGTCGAAGAAGTACGGGAAGCCCTTGTAGCCGCTGTCGCGGATGGGCTGCTGGCTGGCCAGCGGGATGCCGAGCGTGATGAGCATGTCCAGGTCCGTGGTGTACATGCCCAGGGCCTTCTTGGGCTCTGCCGGGATGGCAACTTCCTTGACCTCGCTGGTCACGGTGCGGGTCTGCGGGGTCGCAGCGGCGTCGTTGGCACTGGCCACCGGGCTCGCGCAGCTGCTCAGAAGCAAGGCTGCCGAGGCCAGCGCCGCAAGGGCAGCGGACATGGTTTTGGTGCGTGAAATCACTGTGGTCCTCGATGCTCAGGGGAGGTTGAAGGTCTCCCATTGGCAGCCGCGACCCTCTGAGGGTGCCGTCGTCGGCCTGCCGAAGTTAGGTATACCTACCCTAACAACGGCATTCCGGATTGAACCCCCGAAATCTATTCGGAACCGGCCAAGGAGTGATGGTTTCCGGCCTTAAGCGAGGCCACATACCAACCAGGAGTGTGCCCCATCACCTTTCGGAACACCTGGACGAAGGCGCTCGGGTTGTTGTAGCCCACCCGACGGCTGACCGAGGAAACCGGGTACCCCGCAGCCAGCAGACCCAGCGCAACCCGCACCCGCGCATGGATCCGCCACTGCGCAAACGTCATGCCGGTTTCCTTATGGAACAGGCGGGACAGATTGCGGACACTGATGGCCACCTCCGCTCCCCACTCCTCCAAGGAACGGTCCAAGGCCGGATCATCCAGGAGGGCCCGGGCAATGCGCTCCAGGCGGGGGTCCGAGGGCATCGGCAACAGCATGGGCCGGGCGTCAACGACGTCCAACAGCCCGATCGCCAGTTGCTCCGAACGTTCCCGCAGGTCCGGTTCCATGTCGAACGTCCGCATGTGGCGGAGCAGCTCCTGCGCCGCCGCGGGAACCTTGACGGCCATGGTGCGGCTGTCCAGCGGTGCGGCAACGTCGGCATCGATGTGCGAGCAAAAGAACCCCGTCCCCTCGGCAGACTTCACCGCATGGGGAACGCCTGCCGGTATCCACAACCCGAGCGTGGCCGGAACGGCAAAGAAGCCGCCGCCCGCTTCGACAGTGAGCACGCCACGCGCGCCCCACAGAAGCTCGTGCGTGTCATGCACGTGCTCTGTCCAGGTGGCCGGCGTGGCGCAGTCGAAGAACGCGGTGTACACACCCCGGACCAAGGGCTGTCCGGAATGCGATAGAGCTTGGCGGGTCATGTGGCCTTCTTGAAGTTAGGTGAGCCTTACCATGGTAAGCATGCCTTCCAGTACCGCCATTTCGTCCTGCCCACCCGGGCCTAACAAGCAAACACCTTGGAAGCCCTCCCGGCTCTTCAAGTACTCCTTGTTCGGAAACCGGCGCTGGAAGTACTTGGTGGTTGGCTGCGCGGGACTCACCCTGCACCAGGTCAGCGAAGCCTTGGTGCCGGTCACCATCGGCGCGGCCGTGGACAACGCGATTTCACCGCACGACGGCGGCGCCCTCCTATGGTGGCTCGGCGCACTCGCCGCCGTGTTCATCATGCTCGCGCTCTCGTGGCGTCTCGGCACCCTCGCCACCATGCGGTCCTTCTCCTACGGCTCGCACGACCTCCGGCAACTCATTGTGGAACGGACCCTGCACCCGCGCGGCATGGCAGCCCGCCGTGCGCCCGGCGAAATCGTTGCGATCGCTTCCTCGGATGCGGACAGGGTTGCTGGATTGTCGTGGCTGATCGCTGGCGGTCTCGCCGCCACCGCCGGGGTGGTGACGTCCGCCGTGACCCTCCTCGTGATTTCCGTGCCCCTCGGTTTGGCCGTGCTGCTGGCCACACCTCTGATGCTGCTGGTGATGCACCGGCTCACGAAACCCCTTGAAGACCGCAGCGACGTTGAACAGGCGACGGCGGCCCGCGCCGGGGCCTTGGCGACCGACTTCGTGACGGGCTCGCGGCCATTGAAGGGACTCGGCGCGGAGGATGCCGCCGTGGACCGGTACCGGGTTGCCAGCCAGAGTTCCCTGGTGTCCGCGTTGAAGGCCATCAGGGCAAAGTCCGCGTTCACGGGGGCGAGTACGGCCATGTCCGCGGCGTTCCTTGCGGGGATCGCCTTCTTTGCGGCGTGGTTCGCTGTGCAGGGGATCATCACCGTCGGGCAGTTGGTGGCCGTAGTGGGCGTGGCGCAGTTTGTTCAAGGGCCGATGGCGTCGCTGGGGTTCCTGAGCGTGGAGTTGGCGCGGAAACGGGCGTCGGCGGCGCGGATCGCGGTGCTGTTGGAAGAGCCGGAGGCGGTGCCGGCAACTGCTGCTGCGGGGGCGCCGACTGCTGGCCCAGTCGAGCGCGGGGTGGAGGTCTTGCCTTTGCTTGAGCTGCACTCTTCGGCGGAGGTGGCTTTTCCCTCGTTCTCGGCTTCGGCCGGGGAAATCGTGGGTGTGGTGCTTCCCGAGGCCATGCTTGCCCGGCAGCTTGTGGATACCCTGGGTTTCCGCATTCCGGCAACCCGCGGCACTGTGTACATTGATGGGCTTGATGCCGTGGACCTCGATCCTTCGCATGCCCGCTCGCGCCTGTTTGCCGACAGCCATGAGGGGGTCCTTTTCCGTGGCACTGTCTTGGAGAACGTCGCGACGGCAAGCGATCAGGAACTGGACCATCGCGCCTTCGCGGTGGCCGCCGTCGTCGACTTTGTTTCGCAACTGCCGGAAGGAACCGAGACTGTGCTGACCGGACAAGGGCAGAGCCTGTCCGGCGGGCAGCGGCAGCGGCTGGTCCTGGGACGCTCCCTTCACCAGAAGCAGCCAGTGCTGGTGCTGCACGACCCCACAACCGCCGTCGACACCGCCACCGAGGCCGTCATCGCGGACGGCCTGCGCCAGTTTCCGGACAAGGCGCTGGTGCTGGTGACCACGAGCCCCACGCTGCTGGCGGCGTGCCACCGGGTGGTGCTGGGCACCGCCGACGGACCACCTGAAACCGGTTCGCACCGCGAACTGCTGGCGACGTCGGCAAGCTACCGTGCGGTGGTGGGTTCATGAGCGCCGACATCCTGCCCATCGCCACACCGCGGGAGACGCGCCGGGCCATGTGGAAACTGTTGGCCCAGCGGCCCGGACGGCTGGTGCTGACTGTCTTGGTTCTGTTGGCTGCGTCTTGCTGCGGGCTGGCTGCGCCCGCGCTTCTGGGAATCATGGTCAACGTCGCGGCCACCGGCGGCGAGGTCCTGGACCTGCTGTGGCTGGCCCTGGGCCTGCTGCTCGCCGGCGGCGCCGGAGCGCTCCTGGGCATCCTGGGGCAAAACCTGCTGGCCAAAATTTGCGAAGAAGCGCTGGCCGGACTTCGCGAAGAAGTGTTCGCCGCGGCCGTCCGAAAGCCACTCGCGCAGCTGGAAAAAGCAGGCATCGGCGACGTCGTGGCCCGTGTATCCGGCGACGTTGAGGCGGTCAGCGAGGCGATTTCCGGAGTGCTTCCCGCGTTTACCAGCGCAGCGTTCACCATTGCGGTGACGCTGCTCGGCCTGGGCGTGATCGACTGGCGCTTTGCGGTGGCCGTGCTCATCGCGGCACCGCTGCAAATTTTCACGCTGCGCTGGTTCCTGAAGCGGACCGCTCCCATTTACCGGACGGTCCGGATCACCGAGGCCAACCGTACCGAACAGATCATCGAAACCGTCCATGGTTCGCAGTCCGTCCTTGCCCTGGGCCTCGGAGATCGGCATGCGGGACTGGTGGCGGCGGCTTCACGTGAAACCATTGGCCACTCGCTGCGGGGCGTCGGCTACCTGACGCGGTTTTACAACCGCCTCAACCTCGCCGAACTGATTGGTTTGTCCGCGGTGTTGGCCGTCGGCTTTTGGCTGCACGCCGAGGGCGCCGTGACCATCGGTGCTGCCACCGCCGCGGCGCTGTATTTCTACCGGTTGTTCGATCCGATCGGCATGGTCCTGGGGCAATTCGACGAGCTGCAGAAAGCCGCCGCGGGGCTCGGCCGGATGTTCGGGCTGACCCAAGCTCTGCGGCCAGGTTCCGCGGCGTCCGCACCCCAGGAGGGCGGTCCGCCGTCGGACGCTGTTGTCCTGGACAACCTCACCTTCGCCTACCCCGGGCAGCGGCCCGCGCTCAACGGCGTGTCCCTGCGGATCGGATCCGGTGAAAGGGTGGCCATTGTTGGCACGTCCGGTGCCGGAAAGACCACCCTGGCCAAGGTGATCATGGGGCTTGAGAAGCCGCAGGGTGGACGCGTCCTGGTGGGCGGGCTCGATGCCGCTGCCGCTTCGCCTTCGACGTTGCACCAGCGGATCGCCATGGTCAGCCAGGAAGTCCACGTATTCTCGGGAACGCTCGCCGAAGACCTGCGACTCGCCAAGCCCAAGGCGTCGGTTGACGAGTTGCGTCGCGTCCTGCGGGACGTCGGGGCGGCTTGGCATGAAACGCTCGACGACGGACTGGAGACTTTCGTAGGCGCCGGCGGCCACCAGCTCACGCCGGAGCAGGCGCAGCAGTTGGCCCTGGCACGGCTTATGCTCAAGGATCCGCCCATCGCCGTCCTCGACGAAGCGACAGCGGAAGCCGGTACGGGGTCGGCCGCCCTGTTGGACCAAGCCGCCGAGGCTGCCTTGGCCGGACGCACGTCCGTGGTGATCGCACATCGCCTGTCCCAGGCCGCGACAGCGGACACCGTGGTGGTCATGGAGCAAGGACGGATTGTGGAATCGGGCTCCCACCAGGATCTCCTGGCCGGTGGTGGTCGGTACGCCCAGCTGTGGGAGGCATGGAGCAGCTCACTCAGCCGGAGCTAGCTTCCGGGCTCTTGGCCAGCAGGCCCGGACGCCAGCGGCTGTACCTCCGAAGCCAACGGTGTTGGGTCATGCCGGACCGGCGTGCCCGCAGCGAAGGCGCGCACTTGTGCGTCATTCCAGATATGGGCCGGGACCGCGCCGCCCAGGAGCCTCCGGGCAAGCGTGGGGTCGTCGCCGAAGGGTACATGGCTGCCCGCCATGATCATGTTGCCGTAGCGGCGGCCCTTGAGCATGGGCGGATCGGCGATGATCAGTGTGTGTTCGAACGTGTCCGCGATGGTGGCGGCGTCGGCCCGTGCGTTCTTGAGGTCCGGGGCGTCGCCCGAGTTCACCACGTAGAGGCCATCATGGGCCAGCACAGCATCGGCGTGGGCGTTGAACTCCCGCGTTGTCAGCGCACGCGGAGTGAAGGCACCGGCGAAGACGTCACGGATGATGAGGTCGCGCGTGTCCGGCGTCAGGCTTTCAGTGACTTGGCGGGCCTCCCCCACGCGGATCCGAAGCAGCGGGGCTTTGGGGAGGTCGAACCAGCCACGGACGTAATCGGCCAACTTCCCGTCGAGTTCCACCACTACCTGCCGGGCGTCGGGGTATGCGGCGTTGAAGTAGCGCGCCATGGAGCACGCTCCCCCGCCCAGATGAAGCGCGCGCAACCTCGGCTTGGATTCGCGCGGCCAATGGGATTCCACCAGGGCCGCGATCCACCGCATGTACTCAAAGTCCAGGAACAGGGGATCGGCCAGGTCGATGTGTGAGCTCAACACCCCGTTGATCTTCAGGAGCCACCCATTGCCGTTGTCAGGATCGGGCAGCAACTCGCAGTCGCCGGTGTCGATGTAGTAGACGCCTGCAACCGGTCCGTCAGGGCGGGTGCCATCGGGCACGTCGATGACTGCCGCCGTCGACCTTTGTGCGCCGAAGCTGAGGGCCTTGCCGGAGCGGCCCGCTTTCCTGGATTTTCCGGATTTGGCCACTAGCGTTGCACTGCCTCAGTCATACCTTCAGCCTAATGGAGCGGCCGGTTTGCCTGCGTCGACAAGCCTATACTAAGGATACTTATTAAGTGGTGAATCGCACCCTAAGGTCCCACCATGGAGGCTTCAATGACCATTTGGCTGGAGGTCTTCTCGGTCAGCGCGGCATGGCTGACTGTAGTCGGCTTGCTGATTGCACGGGTGCCGAAACCGCCGAGCCTTCTGGAGCAACCTCCCTTGGAACCGGGAATACCCCGGAACCAAACGGAACCCTAGGGCCGGACCATCCTGTGCTCGGGCAGCGAGTACCACGAAGGATCGCAGAGTTGCAGCGCGGCTTCCTGCTTGGCGAAGAATTCCGGCGGCAACAGATGCCCATAGCTTTCCCGCCATGCCTGGACGTGCATGATTGCCATCCCTTCGGCATCATCAACGACCGCCGGGCGCACGCTGAAGTCCATCAACGCACCCGCGCAATGGCGAAGCCGTCCCAGCCCTTGCTGCCCACCGTCTGGATGGCGGTCGAGTCGAGCCGTGGGTCCTGGCCCAGCATGTCCAAGGCACGGATGATGCCGGGCGCGTTCACTTCATCGCGCTCCGGTTCGAGGATGGAGCCATCCCAGATCACGTTGTCGATCACGATGACCGTCCCGGGGTGGCCCAGCCGAATGGCCCAATCGAGGTAGTTGGAGTCGTTTTCCTTGTCCGCGTCAATGAAGACGAAGTCGAACGGCTCCTCCCCCGCCAGGGTGGGAAGCGTGTCCAAGGCAGCACCCACCCGGATGTCTACCTTGTGGCCCACACCGGCCGCGTCAAGGTTGGCCCGTGCCACGTCCGCGTGCTTCTGGAGGTATTCGCACGTGACCACCCGGCCGTCGTCGGGCAGTCCTTGGGCCATCCACATGCTGCTGAACCCGGCCAGCGTCCCGATTTCCAGGACCCGCCGGGCGCCGGACACCTGGACCAGCATCTTGAGCAGCTTCCCGGCATTGGGGGCGACCTCGATCGCGGGCATGCCCGCCTCGACGGCGGACGTCAGCGCCCGCTGGTGCGCCGGATCCGGACGGACGACGACGTCAGTCAAGTAGCGCTCCACATCAACCCAACCGGGCTCGGCCACGTGTTCAATCATGCGCCCCAGTCTTGCATCCGGCGCAGCCGTGCGGAAGGAACTACTCCTGGTTCTTGAGCGCGCCCTCGAGGCGTTCCACCTTGCCGGTCAATTCACCCGAGTAACCGGGGCGGATATCGGCCTTGATCACCAGGGAGACACGGCTGCCGTAGCGCCCAACCGCCTCAGTGGCGCGCTTGACGACGTCGAAAACCTCGTCCCATTCACCCTCGATGGTGGTGAACATGGAGTCCGTCTGGTTAGGGAGTCCAGACTCCCTGACGATCTTCACGGCGGCAGCGACGGCGTCGTGCACCGAGGCGTCCGGATTGGGCGAATCGTTGGGAGCGGAGGCGGGCTGGCCCGAAGGGGCGACTGAGAATGCAAGCAACATGAAAACCAGTGTTTCATGTACCGGTATGTCATATAACGGGCTACTCCCGCGTAACCACAGGGGATGAGCGCTCCATTGCTAGTCTGGGCAGCATGGAACTGCCCTCCGAACGCAAGCCCCTCAGGGCCGACGCTGCACGCAATGTGGACAAGATCATTACCGCTGCGCGTCAGTGTTTCCGCGAATACGGCCCGGAAGTGCCCCTGCAGACCATTGCCGCTACGGCCGGAGTGGGTCCCGCAACGCTTTTCCGCAACTTCTCCGACAAAGAACAACTGGTGCTCTCAGCCCTGTCCCGTGAGCTTCGCCAGCACGCGGACCCGGTAGCCCAGGAAGCCCTGGATGGCATGGACGCCGCCGAAGGCCTCATCAAGCTGATCGACGCCGTGATGCGCGTCGCGAGCGATGAGGCCAACCTGCTCAGCGCTGTTGCCGGCCGTCGCGGGCTCCTCGTGGGCATCACCCGCGGCCTTATCGACACCATGGCCACGCTGCTGGAACGCGGACAGGGGCAGGGTTCCCTGCGTCGCGACATCACCATCGAGGACATGGTGCGGCTCGTAGCCATGCTCATTGGCGCCGTGGACACCATGGAGCCGGGCTCGGAAGCGTGGAAGCGACCCCTTGCCTTGGTTGAAGACGCCATCCGGACCGAGCGCCCCTCGCGTCCGCTTCCTGAGCAGTCGGACATTCCAGGCGTTTCCTTCAGCGAAACGGTCTAACTGGTTGTAGCCGGGTCACTGCCAGCCGAGCAGCCTCAACAGGGCAGCCGCGGCGGCCCCGGAAATTACTACCACCAGGAACGGGGCGCGCAGCATAAGCGCGACGGCGGCAGCCACCAAAGCGCCCATGCGCGCGTCCAGAACCAAGCCCTGACCGGAAGCCACGGCATTGACCACCGTCAGCGACGCCAGCAAGCCAATGGTCATGGTTCCCGCAATGTGCATGATCCGCGGGCTTTTCAACAGTTTTGCGGGGACAAAGTAGCCCACCAGTTTGGTTAGGTACGCCAGGGCGCACGCGATGGCAATCCACAGCCAAAGATTCACTCCGCTCCGCCTTCCCGCCGAGCGTGGCTTTCCCGGTACGGGTCGATGTCCGGCTCCAATCCCTCGTCCATCCGGGCGTGGCTGAACCAGCCGATCACTCCTGCGACGAGCGCCGCCACCAGGATGGGAACCCCGGAGGGGACGAACGGAACGGCCAAGATGGTGGCAAGCGCGCAGGCGGCCGCGATCGCCCACGGTTCACGGCCCTTCAACCGTGGCCAAAGGAGCGCGAGGAACGCGGCAACGGCTGCTCCGTCGAGGCCCCACTGCTTTGGGTCGCCCATGGCGTCCCCGGCAAGGGCGCCAATGGCCGTAAAGATATTCCACAAAATGAATATGCCGATTCCGGCAGTCCAGAACCCTCTGCGTTGCTCATCCACATCCGACTGGCCGGACGCCGTCGCCGTCGATTCGTCGATGGTGATGTGCGCCGAAACGTAGCGCTTCCAACCGCCAGGACGCAACATTGCGTTGATCTGCATGCCGTAGATCCCGTTGCGCAGGCCAAGCAAGGCGCTGGCCGTCATGGCAGCCACTCCCGAGCCGCCGCCGGCCACCACTCCGATGAAGGCGAACTGCGAGCCACCACTGAACAACAGCAGGCTTAATGCCATGGTTTGCCAGAAGTCAAAGCCCGACGCCACGGAGAGGGCTCCAAAGGAAACTCCGTAGAGACCAGTCGCGATGCTCAGCGACAGAGCGATCTTGAAGGCCGGCGAATCCTTGAGCTTCACTTCCGGAGGCTCCACGACCACAGGATCAGTGGAATCTGCAGTGGCAGGCGCAGGGTGTGGATGCGCCGCTCCTTCTGGGTGCCGTGGGGACCATAGGCCCGGCGAAGCGCATCAATATGCCCAGCAAGGAATGCAGTAAGCATGGCGGTGGTGCCGTCCGCGGCAACCTTGCGCGTGGCAGGGATCAAGAGCCCGACGGCGGCGGTCGCCTCGAGCAGCCCGGAGGAGGCTATCCATTCCTCACGGGACATGACCGCCATGGGACCGTTCGGAGCGCGCCCCGGTTCGTCATTCCGGCACAGGTATTCCGGCACGACGGGGTTGTAGAACGAGGGTGTCCGGAAATGCTTCATGGCGCTGGCCATCAGGAGTGTGCTCAGACCTATGGCTGAGAGAGTATGTGTTGCCTTGGGAGACCAGCGAAGTGACATGAGACCACTCAATCACAACGGCAGGGAGCCCCGCCAAAGTTTCCCCAACTGGGTCGCACTTGTGCGCGTTTAGAGGGCTCAAAACGCGCACTAATGCTACTTAGTTGGGACGCTGAGCTGTGCGAGGACCTGGGCGGGCTTGTTGGTGGTGATCTCGTGGATGCCGAGGCCCTGGCACAGGGCGACATCCTTCTCGGAATCCACGGTCCACACGCGGAAGACGCGGCCGGCGTCCAGCCAGCGCTGCACATTCCGGGCATGCTCCCGTACATAGTCGATTCCCGGGCCAGCGATGCCTGCCTCGCCCTCGTCAAGGACGCGTTCGGCTTCCTGCTGTGCTGCCTTCATGACGTTGGCCACGGCGCCTGCAGCGATAGGGCCCAGCCCCAGCTCGTCGCGGAGTTCCCGGACCGTGAAGTTGTCCACCAACTGGCAGACGTGCTCGGCGGGCACTGACTCGAGCAAACGCTGCACGGAGTCCGAGTCGAAACTCATGAAAGAGATCCGGATGTTGTCCAGCCGTGATTCCGCAGGCGTCCAGCCCTCGGCCGTCAACACGTCCAGCACGCGCTCCTCTAGCTTGAGCTGGTAGGGACTGGGATGTTTGAGCTCAATGGCCAGGCCTATCTCACGCTCCGCTTCCCGCAGGATGTCCAGGAGCTCCGGCAACGTGAGGAACTGGTCGGCGATCCCACCGTAGGCCTCCGGAATCCGGGCACCCTTCCAAGAAGAGAAGTCCAAGCCCCGGAGTTCTTCGAGGGTCTTGTCCGCGACCGGACCGGTGCCGGTGGAGGTGCGGTCCAGGTTTGCATCGTGCAACAACACAACGTGCTGGTCCCGGGTGAGGTGGACGTCGCACTCCACACCGTCCGCACCATCGGCGATGGCCTTCAAATACGCGGCCCTGGTGTGCTCGGCGAAGGCGGCGCTGGCCCCGCGGTGCGCGTAAACCTTGGGCCGCGGAGAGTCGAAGGATTCACTGGTCATGCAGACACGGTAGCCCACGCAGCTGCACGCTCAGGGCTAGTCTGGGCTAATGCAGGTGAACTCTGAACAAATCCCAGCCGAAGACGTCACCAACCCGCCCGAGCCAGCCCCCGCAGCAGGTGCGGCTGCCCGCAAAGCGCGTTCCGCCGTCGTCGGTCTTTCCGACGGTGACCTGGAGAAGGCGGCCGCGCTGCGCCGCATGAAACGGCTGGCGTTGTCCCTGCTGCTGGTCATGGCCGTCATCTTCCTCTTCGCGTTTGCGCTGCAAAAACAGTACCCGTGGCTTGAGTATGTCCGGGCCGCGGCCGAGGGCGGCATGGTGGGTGCGTTGGCGGACTGGTTCGCTGTGACGGCGTTGTTCAAGTACCCCATGGGGCTCAAGATCCCGCACACCGCCATCATTCCCCGTCGCAAGGACCAGATCGGCGAATCCCTGAGCGACTTCGTTGAGAGCAACTTCCTCTCCCAGGAAGTGGTGCAGGACAAGCTGGCCAGCATCGACATTGCACGGAAGGCAGGCACGTGGCTGTCCAGCCCCGGTGGCCCGGAGCGCGTGGCCAAGGAAGGCGGGGCCATGATCCGCGGCGCGTTCCGGGTACTGAACGACGACGACGTCCAAGCAGTCATCGAGGGAATGGTTCGCAAGCATCTGCTCACCCCGCCATGGGGTCCGCCCGTGGGGCGCATGGCCGAGCGGATTTTCGCCGACGGGCACCACCACAAACTCGTGGACCTGCTGGTGGACCGTGCCGCCGACTGGGTGGATGCCAACCACAACACCGTGAACCGGCTCGTTTCGGACCGCTCGCCGCTGTGGGTGCCCACGTTCGTGGACGGCTTGGTGGGCGACAAGGTGTACGTCGAGCTGCTGAAGTTCGTGCGTGCCGTGCAGAAGGATCCCAACCACCAGGTCCGCCAATCAATTGATACCTACTTGACCGACCTCGCCCAGGACCTCCAGCACGATCCCGCCATGATCGAGCGTGCCGAGGCCATCAAAGCGCAGATCCTCGGCGATCCGGAGGTCCGAGAACTGGCGTCCCGCACGTGGGGAACCGTCAAGAACGCCTTGCTGACCGCCGTCGACGATCCCGACAGCGAACTGAGCCAGCGCTTCAAGAGTGCCGTGCGGGACTTCGGGTCCCGCCTGGTCAACGACGCCGAACTCGCCGGCAAGGTGAACAAGTGGATCGGCGACGCCGCCGGGTACCTCGTGAACACCTACCGCTCGGACATTGCCGGGGTCATCTCTGACACTGTGGCCCGCTGGGATGCCGAAGAGACGTCACAGAAGATCGAGCTTCAGGTGGGCAAGGACCTTCAGTACATCCGAATCAATGGCACTGTGGTGGGCGCACTGGCCGGCCTGTTGATCTTCACGGTGGCGCATTTGTTGTTTGGGTGAGGCAAGCGCTAGTGGCGGACCCGTCGGCCCGACCGCGCCGCGAAGTCATCCAACGCCTCGATGATGTCTCCCGCGATCCACACACGCAAGCCACGGACCTTGCCTGCAGGACTCAGGATGCCCGCTTCTTCCAATCGCTGGACCGCCCTGTAAGCAGTTGCCGGGGAGACCCCCGCATACTCGGCCGCCGATTCAGCGGTGATTGCAGGCTCGCGAGGCAGGAGCTCCAAAACCTTGAGAACGGACTCCTGAGCCGCGCCCACCCTCTCCCGATAGTCCTGCAAAGCCGACTGAATGTCCGCGGCAAGCAGCCGGCCGTGCTCGACGGCAACAATGGCCGACTCGGCGAAACGTTCAACGATCGGCACCACATCACCTTCGCGGTATGCGCCCAAAGCGTCGAAGTACAGGCGCGTGTTGGTCAGGAGGCCTGACGAAATCGGAATGGTGACGCGTTCGGTGACGCCCTTGGCGCGAAGCAAGGCACTGACGATGGCCCGCCCGGTACGGCCGTTGCCATCAGCGAACGGATGGATCGTCTCGAATTGGGCGTGGGCCAACGCCGCTTGGGTCAGGGCCGGGATGTCGTCCCGGTGCATGAATGCCACCAAGTCCTCCATCGCTTCCATGACGCGCGTGTGATGCGGCGGCACAAACTCCGCTGCATGGGGAGAGTTGCCGCGGATCCACACCTGCCTGTCGCGGTACTCGCCGGCGATGTGCTGGTCGGAAGAGAAGAGCAGGGTGTGGTGCATTGCGCCGATGTTCTGCACGCTGAGGTCCTCGGACAACGCGATGGCAGCCTGCATGGCGTTCACGTTGGAGGCGATCAGGGAAGCGTTGATGCTGGACCGGTCGCCCAGTTGCGCAAGCAGGATCTTCCGGGCTCCGGCCGTGAGGTTCTCAATCTCCGAACTCGACGCGGATTCACTGCGCAGAAGCAATGCGGCAAAGGGTGCGGAGTCCTGCCCCAATTCCGCATCGAAGCGGACCATCTCGACGGTTGCCGCCTCAACCAGCGACTGGGTCCTCGAACCAATCCCGGGGTCGATCCCTGCGATCCTTGCTGGAATGGCAGCTTCATACGGCCCCCTGGCCATGAGGCGTTGCCTACGGGACATCCCCGCCGTCGGCTCGGCCGACCACGGGCGTTGTTCGTAGACGATTGGCGGCCAACCGGTCTGGGTGCTCATGCCGCTCCTTGAGAATCGGGATAACCGATTTTCTCACAAATGGCGTTTGCTGAGAAAGATAATCTCCGATTTTCTCATGAAAGCGCTTTCCTGAGAAAATCCCACTCGGGATTCTCAGCCCAGCAAGTGCACCATCTGCCCCGGCCGGGTCTGGCCGAGGGAATCGAGGTCTTCGTCGCGGACCACCGCGATCACCGGAGATTCGCTCGTGGCGGGATGGTCGGCGAGGGCAATGACGGGAAGGCCCGACGGCGGCAACAGGACCGAGCCCGGAACCAGCGGTTGGGTGCCGGGTGCTGAAGTTGTGTCGGGATCGGGAAGCGGCCGGCCTGCGAGGCGGGCACCCACGCGATCGGACTCCGGGGAGAGGATCCAAGGTTCCGTGGTCAAGCGAAGCCAGGCGCCGGCGTCGTACTTCTGTGCGTCCGGTCCGGGGGCCACTCTGGCGACCACGGGCCGCTCGGAATCGAGAGCGCGCCGCGGAGGCTGGTTCACGGAAGGGAAACCGTGCCCGGGGGCGCGGCCGAATGCGAGGGTGCGGCCCGTGCGGAGGGCATCCGACTGTTTCTCAATGCCGCCCTGAACGGCCACGTAGTAGCGAATCCCGAAGAGTGCGCGCCCGAACTCCAGCACGGCACCGGGAGCCACCCGAATGGCTTTGTTCATGGTGAGCTCGGAGCCGTTGAGCTTGACCAAGCCCTCGGCTCCACTCACGGAAATAGCAGTCCCGGTGACAAAGCGAAGCCGCAACCCGCCCACCAGGACTTCCAAACCGGGAGCCGATTCGGGGTTTCCGAGCAGGGCATTGGCCAGGGTGATGGATGCGCGGTCCAAGGCACGCTCAGGCGGCACCACGAGGGTCAGTGCACCAGGGTCCATCACTATCGCACTCATCGAGCCTCCTTTGGCTGCCGTCAGGACACCAGACTAGGCGAACGCTTCGATCTCCACACCGGCCTCTTCAAGCCCCTTGCGGACGGCTGCGGCCATCTCCACTGCGCCGGGCGTATCGCCGTGGATGCAGAGGGAATCGGCCTTGACCGGGACCACGGTTCCGTCCTGCGCCACCACTTCTCCTCGGGTGGCGATACGAACGGCCTGCGCCACCACCTCGGCGGGATCGTGCAGCACGGCGCCGTCCTGCGAGCGCGGCACGAGCGTCCCATCGGACAGGTAGGCCCGGTCCACGAAGGCCTCCCGGAACACGGGGTGCCCGGCTTCTTCGGCCAGGTTCAGCCACGCGGAGTTGGGCAGGCCCAGCACGGGGAGGCCGGGATCGTAGGCGTGGACGGCAGCAACCACGGCCTCGGCCTGCTCCGGGTCGTGGACGATCCGGTTGTACAGGGCGCCGTGCGGCTTGACGTAGTCCACGGACGCGCCCACCGCATGGGCCACGCCATCCAAGGCACCAAGTTGGTACAGGACGTCGCCGAAGAGTTCATCGAAGCTCATGTCCAGCGAGCGCCTGCCGAATCCCGCCAGGTCCCGGTAACCGACGTGGGCACCGACCCGGACATCGAGGTCGAACGCCGCGCGGCAGCTGTCCAGCATGGTGAGCGGGTCTCCTGCGTGGAAGCCGCAGGCAACGTTGGCACTGCTCACTATGCGGAACATTGCGGCATCGTCGCCCATGGTCCAGGAGCCGAACGACTCTCCGAGGTCAGCGTTGAGGTCCACTGGTACCGCCTTCCAGACTCTTGTTCTTGGGGCTGCTTGGCAGCAGTTCCCCTGGGACTGTATCCGGCAACGCACCAAAGGCCTCCTTGGCGGTGGCGATCACGGCGCGACCCATCATGAGGTTGCCCGCACCGCCCACCACTGCGCCAACGCCGAAGGGAAGGGCGCGGCCAAGGAAGGCGGACCCTTGCCGCTTCACGAGGTTCTTCAGGAAGGCCCGCTGAATCGCGTCCCGGATGACGCCGAAGCCGCTTCCCGGAATCTTCTTGGTGAGGGTCCTCCCCCACTCGTTCGTCACGCCCTTGCCACGGCCCAGCGACTGCCCGCTCAGCGCGCCCAGCAGGGAGGTCCCTTCCTCGCCCAGCATGATGGCCATGACCATGGTCCGTGCGCGTTCGGGATCGGTCAGCCGGATACCGTGCAGCTCGGCAAGCGACGACGCGTACAGCGCCGTGGTTTCGAGGAACCCGACGGTTGCGAGGGCGGAAAGTCCCAGCGACGCTGCGGTTCCAAGACCAGGTACGACGGCGATAGCACCTACGCCGGCTCCCCCACCTGCCACTGCGGTCAGGTAGTCGCGTTCGAGCTTGGCGGCAAGTTGCGCGGGCGTCGCGTTGGGGTGCCGTCGCTGCATCCTTCTAAGGTTCGCAAGGACAAGCGGCCGTTGCACTTCGACGGCCTTGAGCAGCACGTTGTGGACGCCGGGCTTGGTGTTGCCTTGGGCGTCGAACACTGCGTTGTGGGCTGATTCCTGGGCGATTCGTACCGCCGGGTTTGCTCGCTTCGGCATGTCCACAGCCTATGCCACACCTTCCCGTTGTGAGGCCCGCACTACGCCCCATCCAGCCCGGATTCCGCGCAGAGCGGACCCCACAAGCAGCAGTGCCCGGCGTAGACTGAAGGCATTCACGGAAGCAAGTCCACCCACGGACAGGAGAATCCGTAATGAGCGCCACCGACAAGCAAGAGCACGTCATCAGGCACCACACCGACGCCCCCGCCGAAGGCGAGACGGACGGCTGGGTGGCGCACGATATCGGCCTGCACAGCCAGGATCCCGCCGAAGGTCCGGATATCGACGACGGCGACGCCCCGCCGTCGGGCGCTTCATAACTGGCGCTTCGCAACAGAGGTTCCTTCCGCGGCTTCCCCTCCACGTCCCCGCCTTCCACGGCATCAGCGGGCAGGCTTAGGCTTGTGGGGTGGCTGCAATGAGAGCGCTGCGTCCTTTTGCACACAGGGAATTCCGTGTGCTTATTTCCGCGCTGTCCATTTCGATCTTCGGTTCCGGCATGTGGGCCGTGGCCATGGTCTACGAGGTGATCCACCTCGGTGGGGGCCCGCTGGAATTGTCCCTGGTGGCAACGGCAGCGAGCGTCGGCCTGGTGGCGTTTGTCCTGGTGGGCGGGATCGCGGCCGACCGGTTTCCGCAGCGGATCCTGATCATCGCAGTTGAGGGTGCCAACCTGGCCGTCATCGCCACGGTATCCTTGCTGGCCATCCTCAATGTCCTCCAGCTTTGGCACTTGGCGCTGGGTGCGTTTGTGCTGGGCGTGGGCCAGGCGTTCTTCTTTCCCGCGTACTCGGCCATCCTGCCCCGCATCCTCCCGGCGGAGGACCTGCTCGCGGCGAACGGCATGGAAGGCACCGTCCGGCCGATCCTGCAGCAAGCCGCGGGTCCTGCGGTGGCGGGCATCGTGGTGGCGTCGTTGTCGCCCGCGTTTGCCGTGGCCGGGGTTGCCGTGTGCCACTGCCTGGCGTTCGGCATCCTGAACTTCCTCAGCCGGGAAGCCCTGGATGGCCGCAGTGCCGAACCACCTGAGCCGCAGGGTTCGAGTTCCTTCTTCCACGACCTCAAGGAAGGCTTCGCGTACACCATACGGACACCGTGGCTGCTGTGGACCTTGATCTGGGCCTGCCTTTCCGTGCTGTTCCTGATCGGCCCCATCGAGGTCCTGTTGCCGTTCGTAGTCCAGGACCAACTTGGCGGCGACTCGCGGATGTTCGGTTTCCTCCTGGCCATCATGGGTGCCGGGAGCGCGTTGGCTGCACTGGCCACTGCGTCATTCCGGCTGCCGCGACGCTATCTGACCGTCATGGTGGTGACGTGGGGATTGGGCAGCCTGCCCATTGCCGCCATCGGTTTCATCAACAACTTCTGGCTGCTCGGTGCGGCCATGCTGGTTTTCGGGCTGACGGAAGGCATCGGGGTGGTCATTTGGGGCACTCTCCTGCAGCGGCGGGTTCCGCGCCACCTGCTGGGCCGGATTTCCAGCCTCGATTTCTTCGTCTCGCTGGCGCTGATGCCGGTGTCCATGGCCCTCGCGGGTCCAGTCGCCGAGGTTGTGCCGATCTGGCTCATCTTCTTCATCGCAGGCCTGGTGTGCCCGATCATGGCGTTCGTCGCGCTCTTCGCGGCCCGCATGCCAAGCGACGAGCTCGCGAACCCGCTGGGCCCGGAAACGGTCGCGGCGGAATCGACTGACAGCCAGCCGGACGCTGTGTAGGGTGATCCGGCGCTGTTCAGCTCCGTGCTGGACCGGTGGTGCTCCGAACCACCAGGTGCGGGGTCCGCACCAGGTGCGCGGCCGGCGTCGGGCTTTCCAAGCGGTCGATCGCACGGTCGACGGCGGCACGCGCCAAAAGCGGGGCGTCCTGACTGATCGAGGACAACTGGACGTAGCTTAAACGCGCGAACTGGCTGTCGTCATAGCCCAGCACGGAGACGTTTTCCGGGACGCGAAGACCTGCGGCGCGAAAGCTTTCCAGGACGCCCAATGCGCAGCGGTCGTTGAAGGCGATGACCGCGGTGGGCGGATCGTCCAGAAGCTGTTGACCTGCACGGAGGCCATCCTCTTCCGTGGGGCCGCCGGGAATGATCCTGGCTTCGAGCCCACGGGCCACCATCTCCGCGTGGAACGCTTCGCGGCGTTGCGGACCGGAGACGGTGTGGCCTCCGTCGACGTGGGCAATCCGTTGGTGCCCCAGCGAGGTGAGGTGTTCAACCGCGATCCGGATTCCCGCGAAGTCGTCGCTGCTGACCGAGTCCAGGGCTTCGCCAACATCGTCCCGGAGCAGGCTGACCACGGGCAACCGCGCGGCGTAGCTTGCCAGTTCGGGTGCTCCGAGCATTGGGGAGATCATGATCAGGGCCTCGCAACCGAGGTCCAGCAGGGATTCGACGGCCCGCGTTTCGGGGCGGCCGTTGGCTACTGCGCTCAGGGCGATGTCGTAGCCGCGCTGCGTGGCTCCGGCGTAGGCAGCGTCCACGATTTCGGCGTGGAAAGCGTGGGCCGTGGAAAAGCTGATGCCCAGGAGCCTGGTGCGGCTGCTGCGGAGTAGCCTGGCGCGGCTGTCTGGTCGATACCCGAGTTGCCGGGCGGCTTCCTGGACCTTGAGCCGGGTTGATTCGGAGGCACCGGGAGCATCGCGCATCACAATGGACACGAGGGCCCGCGACACCCCGGCCGCTTCAGCGACGTCCATCAGTGTGGGACGTTTCCCTGCCATGGCCCTCCTTCGCCCGGAGCCAGTCTATAGAACGATCCAAGGCGGGCCCGCACGGACCTTAAGCGTGCGGCCGGTCGCGACTCAGACGACCGACCGCACTAGCCCGGTTATGCGCAGCGACGGCGCCCCGGGCGGGCCCCAGAACCCGCCACATCCATCGCTGCCAACTCAGCGTTGCCCGCAGAACTGCGTCGAAAAGGGCGACAACACAGAACGCGAGGCAACGACATGGGCACTTGGTATGTGCCGACCCCCTACGGATCGTGACGGATTGATGGGAAAAAACTTTTTGACCGTTTATGTCCGGTATTTCCGGTCATCGGCCCGGATACACCACGGACTTGAGCTGCCCGGCTTCCTTGCCTACGCGGAGTGCAGCCTCGGATTCGGCGAGTCCAAATTTGCCGGTGACCAGGATGTCCAGGTCCACTTTGCCGTCAGCGAGCAGCTGGATGGCCAGGGGCCACGTGTTGGTGTAGCGGAACACTCCGGACAGCCAGATCTCGCGGTTCTGGATGTGGGACACCGGCAGTTCAACGTCGTCGGCGCCGAGGCCCACCAAAATGACGCGTCCTGCGGGACCCACCGCCTTGATTCCGGAACGGACGGCGGCAGTTGCGCCGGAAGCGTCAATGAAGGCATCGACGTCGAGCCCTTCAACGCTGTCCGTCTTCGCGTTCAGCGCGTGCGTCGCACCGTGTTCCAAGGCGAAGGCCAGCCTGTCTTCGGCGATGTCGCTGATGTAGATCTCTGATGCACCGAACGCCCGGGCCGCCTGCGCCGCGATCACGCCGATCGGTCCGGCTCCGGCAATCAGGACGCGGCTTCCTGGTTTGATCCCGGCGCGTTCGCAGGCCCACAGCCCCACGGAAAGCGGCTCGATCAGCGCAGCGGCTTCATCGCTCACGGAGTCCGGAATCGCGTACGCGAAGTCACCCTGGATCGCCACGTACTCGGCAAAAGCACCATCCACCGGAGGGGTGGCGTAGAACTCCATGTCCGGGCACAGGTTGTAGCGGCCCGCTTTGCACTGCTTGCAGTTGCGGCAGGGGCGTTGGGGTTCGACGGCGACCCTCTCGCCAATGCGGGCCGGGTCCACGGCACTCCCGACGGCGGCAATCCGGCCGGACAGCTCGTGGCCGAGGATCAGCGGGTGCTCCACCACGAAATCACCGATCCGGCCGTGGTCGTAGTAGTGGACATCGCTGCCGCAGACGCCAACGGCTGCCACCTGGACCAGGACCTGATCCGGCTGGAGATGCGGGACCGGGAGCGTCTCCTGGGTCATCTCGCCCTGCCTTTGCAGGACCGCGGCACGCATCGTCGCGGGCAGTTCGGGCTGTTCCAGCAAGGGCGTCTCTGCGCTGTGGATGGTCATTCTGGATTTCCTTTGAGGGAGCGGATTTTCCTCAACACTAGGTCTGTGGGCCGGGCACGACTAGCCTCGGGAGGGAGGATTACTGATACTTATTTTCCGTTCGGGAAAGGAATGCCAGCATGGACGCGGGTGGCTCCGGCGGTGGCGTGGCGGCGCTGTTGGCCGAGCGATTACTGGGAAGGCAAGCCGTCCGCGAGGTTGTGCCCGCAGATCCCCACCACTCCGTTCGCTGGCATGAGCACGATTATCCGAGCCCCTTGGCCCGTTGGAACTACCACCCTGAGTACGAGATCCACCTGACCCGGAAGGGCCCGGGAAAGTTCATTGTGGGTGATTACGTGGGCACCTTCGAGCCAGGCAATGTGGTGCTGGTGGGTCCCGGGCTCCCCCATGACTGGGTGAGTGACGTGGAGCCCGGGGAAGTGCTGGTGAACCGGGATGCGGTAATCCAGTTCGAGGGAGCGTGGGTTGAGCAAGCTGCGGGTTTGGTGCCGGAACTGGCGCAGATCAAGCCGTTGTTGGCCGAGTCAGCACGAGGGATCGAGTTCCTCGGAGCTACGGCACTTGACGCTGCAAGGGCCATGGAAGCAATGGGCGGCTCCCGTGGACTCCAGCGATTGCAACACCTTCTGGCCCTGTTCGGGATTCTCAGTTCAGCCCCTGCGGATGAGCGGCGGTTTCTCGCTTCAGAATGGTTCCAGCCGCAACTCGACGGAAAAGCGGCCGCCGTGGTGGAGATCGTCTTGGAATACGTTTTCGCGAATCATGCGGGCCCGCTGGCCATGTCCGAAGCCGCGGGCTTGGTAGGAATGACCGAGCCAACGTTCTCCAAGTACTTCAAGCGTGCCACCGGGCAAAATTTCAGCGACCTCGTACGGAAGCTGCGGCTGGCCAACGCCCGGCGACTCTTGGAACGGACGGACAAACCCGTATCGGAAATCTGTTTCGAGGTTGGCTTCACCAATCTGTCCAACTTCAACCGGCTGTTCCTCCGGGAAACGGCGCAGACGCCGAGGGAATTCCGACGGCGGCTGCGGACCTGACTGGCTTGCCGCGCCTGGCAGGGACAAGCCAAAGGCGGAGTGGCCTTGATGAGCCGCTCCGCCTTTGCTTGCGTTGGGAGGTACCTGCGCCCGTCTTTCGGGTTTCCTGTTGCGCTGGAGTGCAGGCTTCCCGCACGCTGCCGGGCTCAGGCCCGACGGTCTGGGACGCTTACATGATTCCCGTGGGTACCAGGAGGGCCCATGCGAGGGCCGGAGCGACGAGGACCACCCCTCCGGCGTACATCATGAGCTGCTTGTAGACGCGCTGCCGGTCGGTGTCGCGTGCATTGGCAACCACCAAGGCACCATCGGTGGAGAACGGGGAGACATCCACCACGGTTGCGGCGATGGCAAGTGCGGCTACGGTACCCGAGGCGCTGAGCGAGCTGGTTGCCAGCAGCGGTCCGGCCATGGGGATGAAGGCTGTGAGCAGCGCAGTGGAGGAAGCAAAAGCGGAGCCGACCCCAATGACGTAGCAAAGAACCAGTGCGATCAAGAGCGGTGCGCCAAGCGCCAACGCCATTTCCGCGAGGGTATCAATCACGCCGACGTGCTGGAGCAAGGAAACGTAGGTGATCATGCCGGCCACCAGCAGGACGGTGGACCAGGAGATCCCACCGATGAAGGTCTTGTGCTCCTTGATGTTGACGAAGGCCAGGATGAGTCCGGCGGACAGGGCAACGAACCCAATGGGCATATGGAAGCCGAGGGTGCAGACCAGGATCGCGAGGATCAGGGCCAGCGTGAGGATCTGCTGTCCGCTGGGGCGTCCGATCCGGGGCGTGTCCAGGCCTGCGTACTCGTTGGAGTGCTTGTCGCGGAGCTTGCCCATGAGGGCGAAGAGCACGATGGTGAGTGCCGACAGGATGAAGTTCAGGGCAAAGCTCGCCAGGAACAGGGCACCTTGATCGATGGGGAATTCATTCTTGTGCGCGATGTCGTGGACGAGCACGCCGGCCACTGACAACGGCGAAAAGCCGCCGGCGTGGGCACCGTTGATGACGAAGGCGCCCATGAGGACGGGGTGGATCCGGGATTCGTAGGCAAGGCCCAGGGCGGCGGGTGCCAGCAATGCCACCGCTGCGGGGCTGAAGGTGCCCAGCGCGGTCAAGGCTGCGGCCATCAGGAAAAAGACCCAGGGCAGGAGCATGGTCTTGCCCCTGACCATCCGGACACAGCTCTGCACGATGATGTCGATGGACCCGTTCCGCTGGGCCATGCTGAAGAAGTAGGTGACGCCGATGATGGTCAGGACGATGCTGGCCGGGAATTCTTCAAGGATCTGCTTGTCCGTCATGCCCAGCACGAAATAGCCCACACCGAACGAGGCAACCAGCCCCATGACGCCGATGTTCAGTGGCCACTTCGTCGCCACCACGAACATGACCACCAGGATGGCCAGCGGGATGATTTGCGTGGCGGTCATGGTCGGCTCCGATCCCGAAGCGGCCGAAGGATTGCCCATGGCACCGCCGAACAGGAGGGCAGCAATGCCCAAAACGGTGATGGCGATGGCCGTCACCAGAAGGATACGACGGCGGCGCTTGGGTCGGGCGGACGCGTGGTCAGAGGTGGTGCTGGGTGCAGTCTTTTCTGCGGTCTTAGTTGACATGATGCTCTCTCTTCATCGAGTAGCGCTGGCGAGGGAGGACTCAACGGTGTTGTCGAGGACCTCTGGGAGATGGATGGTGGTGGAGGCGATAGTGCGGGCAGTACGGTCCACGCCGACGAGCAGGGATCCATCCCTCTGTTCGCTCCACGTCTCGATGACCCCGGCAGGCGTGCGGAGCCGGAGGGTCGGATGCAGGGCATCGCCCATGAATTCATTCATGACGGTGCCTGGAGTTCGGGCCGCGAGCGTCAACGCGATGCTTCCGGTAATGGCCAGTGCCGGGTGGGGCTTGCCCATGGAGAGCATCATGACGCTGGCGTCGCTGTCCGGGTCGGACCGGGAGGGCGGCGCAACGATGGCAACCTTGGGGATGGCGCGGGCTGCTTCGCCCGGAGTCGCCGCCAAGCCCATGCGGACTGCCGCCTGGCGCCTGATGCGCTCCAGGGTCTGAAGCTGCAACTCCACGCCGCCGAACCAGGTGTCATACCGGTCAGGGTCGAGGCCAAGGTCCTGGGCGCGAAGCAGAACGACAGGAGCCCCCGCATCAACCATGGAGACCGTCCATCGGGTCCCGCCAGCCGTCACACTGTCCATGGCGGCACCTGTGGGAAGGAGCCGGCCGGTGGTTTTGCCGGCCGGATCCTGGAATCCCAATCCCACCTGATACCCGGGGAAGGGCACCCCCGGCATGGAGCTGTCGGGGACTATGGGCAGCGCACCCGACGGAGTGGCAACGCGCTGGATGATGATCTGTCCGGTATTCGTATTGCGGGTCACGATGCGGGTCACGTCCCCGGCGGGGGTCACCCAGCCCTTCTCGATCGCGTAGAGGCCAACCACCGCCGAGCAGTTGCCGCAATTGCTGCCCCAATCGACTGTGGCTTCTTCAATCCCCACCTGGGCGAAAGTGAACTCAACGTCCACGCCGCCACCGGTAGGCCGCTCGACGATCATTGCCTTGCTGGTTGTTGACGTTGCCCCACCAACACCGTCGATCTGCCGGTGGTCAGGGCTGCCAAACAACCTGGGAAGCAAAACATCCACGCTGGTTTGCGTGGCCTCCAGATTGGCTGTTTCGAATACCCAGCACTTGCTGGTGCCCCCGCGCATCCATTCCGCTTGGATCTTCATGATCTCTTCCTTGCTGTCCGAAGCCCCTGAAAGTTGAAGGGGATACTTCGAGGTTGAGCCAGATCACAAATGAAGACAATGTTGGATTTCCAGTGGGGGATGTAGCAATGCTTCATTCATATTCAGATCAACAGGAAGGTACCGGCCCTGTCGCCGAAAGCGCGAGTTTCCCATCCGCTCAACGGCGGGACTCCGGCCTAAGAATGCATAGAATGAACTATTCCCAAGGAAGGCTGAAGCGATGCTTAACGACGATTACCAAAGTCTTTTCGACATCCGCCGCCTGGCACTGCTCGTGGAAGTCGTGGAGCAGGGCTCCATCACCTCCGCGGCCGACCTGATGATGTACACCCCTTCGGCGGTCTCCCAACAATTGCGGAAGCTGGAACAGGAAGTCGGCCAGCCCCTGCTGAACCGCCGATCCCGGGGCGTGGTGCCCACGGAAGCAGGCCAGGTGCTCGCTGGACACGCCCGAAAGATCGTCGGGCAGATGAAGGCAGCCCAGACAGACCTCGACCAAATAGCCGGGCTCAAGCGCGGGTCCTTGGCGGTGGGCACTTTCCCCACCCTCGCCGGCTCTTTTCTTCCCGTGGTCATTCGTGCGTTCAAGAAGCGCTACCCGGCAATCGAGCTCTCCCTCAGGAGCGCGCGCTTCGATCAATTGGTCAGCGACCTCCAGTCCGGAATCACCGGCTTGTGCCTGCTGTGGGATTATCCCTGGAATCGCTTCCAGGATGACGACATCCGCTTGACCGAGGTGTTCCAGGAAAGCACCGTACTACTGGTGTCCCGCAACCACCCCTTGGCGGACAGGGAGGAGATCCGCATGGAGGAACTGCGCAAGGAGTCCTGGATCGTCCGGGCCGAAGCCCACCCCGTCGTAGAGGTACTCCAGCGCTCGGCCCACGACGCCGGCTTTGAACCCTCCATTGGCTTCCTGGCCAATGACTACCAGGAGGCGCAGGCGATGGTCAGCGTCGGCATGGGTGTGGCCATGGTTCCCAAGACAGCAGTCGCGCTGCAACATCCGGACGTGAGGGTGGTCAGCCTGGGCGATGCCGCTCCTTTGCGCCGGGTCCTTCTCGCCCAGCGGCAGGACAAGGTCTACGCACCCGCGGAAGTGGCCTTCCAATCAACCCTCATGGAAATCGCCCGCGATCACGCTGGGGATTACCTGTAGCCTTTCCCCGCAAACCCGCAGGGCAATCTGCGACACTATCGACCCAGGCCGCACACTCCTTCATCAGCAAGTTATTCGATGCAGTGCAGGAGTACCCCCGTGAAGTCCCCTCAAGAAATAGCCATGTTCACCGTCCCGTCCTTGACGGATGTTGGGGACTTCCACCTCTTGGTCATGGGAGGGCTGGTTTTCCTCACCGCCGTCGGGGCCGTGCTTAGCGTCTCGCTCCTCCTGCTGGTTGGGCCTGTCCTGCAACTCGCCTTGGGATGCCACGCACCCAGGCGCGGCAGCCGCCGTCGTGAATCCTCCCGATCCAGCGACTAGAACGATCTAGACGTGACCGTCGAAAGCATGCCACCATGGTTCGACTAGAACGATCTAGACGCCTGAACCTAGGAGCAGCAATGACGTACCTCCAGCATCCGGTGGCCGAAGACCGGCCCGTTCGCATCGCTTTGATCGGCGCAGGGTGGATCGGCAAGTTCCATGCCGAATCCATCGCACGCCGGATCCCGAATGCCCGGCTGGAAGCGATCACCGATCCAGTCCTCCCCGCCGTCGAAGAACTCGCCACCAAACTAGGCGTCACCAAGATCAGCACGGACGTGGCCGATGTCCTGGCCGATCCGGACGTGGACGCAGTGCTCATCGCGGCTCCCCTGCGATTCCACTCGGAGCTGATCGCCGCTGCGTCCAAAGCCGGGAAGGATGTCTTCTGCGAAAAGCCCGGCGGACGGACTATTGCGGAACTGGACGCGGCCATCGAAGCGGCCGCGAGTGCCGGCGTCGTCCTTCGCTTTGGCTTCAACCGGCGCTACTCAACGGACTTCGCCGCGGCCCGCAAACTCATCGACGACGGCGCCGTAGGCGTCCCGCAACTCCTTCGCTCCCTCACGCGCGACCCCGGCACGGAAGCCGGAATCGCCAACCCTGGGCGGATCGCGCCGGGCACCATCTTCCTGGAAACCCTCATCCACGACTTCGATACCCTCAACTGGCTCAACCCAGGCGCCGTCCCCGTCAAGGTCCATGCCGTGGCCGATGCCCTGGTGGCACCTGAGGCGAAGGCCGGCGGCCTGCTGGATACCGCCGTCGTGACCGTCACGTACAGCAACGGCGCCATCGCCGTGGCGGAAGCGAACTTCAACGCCCTCTACGGCTACGACGTCCGCGGTGAGGTCTTCGGCTCCGCAGGCATGGTCACCGCGGGCACGCCGCAGGCCACCAACGCCACCAGCTACACCGCCGCCGGCATCGGCTCGGACACCACCCGCCTGAACATCCACCTCTTCCACGACGCCTACACGGACGAGCTGGCGCACTTCGCGGACGACGTCGCTGCGCGCCGCGGCTATGCACGCACGACGGCGGCCGCCTCGCCGTCCGCTGCTCCCGGCGGGGTCGACGCACGGAACGCACTGGCAGTGGCGTTGGCTGCGTTCAAGTCCTCGGAAACCGGCCTGCCCGTAGACGTTTCGGAGATCGCCGAACTGCGTGCCGCCGAAGGTGCCTTGCAGGGGGCCGGCGCATGAGTTTCCGCTTGGCTGTCTGCGCCGAAATGGTCTACGGCGAGCTGCCGCTGATCGATCGTGTGCGCCGGATCCATGATCTTGGCTTCGAGGTGGAGCTGTGGGACACGCGTGGGCGGGACATCGCAGCCCTCGCTTCAACCGGCGCCCGTTTTTCCTCGATGAGCGGCTACTTTGGCGGCAGCGTGATCGACCCCGCCACTGCCCACGAGGTCCTGGCCTCGGCGGAGAAGTTGATCCCCACGGCGCTTGAGCTGGGAGTCGAGCGGATGGTGGTGCACCCCGCTGAACTTGGCGAGGGCGGGCGGGCTGTCCGGCCAACGCACCGCTCCACGGGAGAGATGTGGCTGACGGGGCTCCGCACTTTGGAGCAACTCGGAGAGCTGGGCGCGAAGCACGGCATCACCTTCGCCCTGGAGAACCTGAACACCATCCTGGACCATCCCGGCATTCCGCTTGCCCGGGCCAAGGACACCCTGGCATTGGTGCAGGCCGTGGACCACCCCAACGTCAAGATGATGCTGGATCTGTATCACGCGCAGATCGGCGAAGGGAATCTGATTGAGCTGGTCCGGGCATCCCAGCCGTACACGGGCGAAATCCAGGTGGCTGATGTTCCGGGACGCTTTGAGCCCGGGACCGGCGAGATCAACTACCCGGCCATTGCCAAGGCACTCCGCGACGCCGGGTACACCGGGGTGATCGGCATGGAAGCCGGAGCCGTGGGTGGCCAAGGCATCGAGGCGGGAGACGCTGCCCTTTCCGCGTTCCGCGCCGCCTTCTCCCCCAACTGAGTCGCAGTTGTGCGCGTTTTGACGGTCCAAAACGCGCACTATTGCGGCCTACTTGGGCTAATACTTGATGGGTTCCAGGCGGCCGCTGCGCAGGGAAAGCACTGCTGCTTCGGCGATCGCTTGGGCCTTCAGACCGTCCTCGAGTGAAGGCGTCGGCGCGGCCTCGCCGTTGAGGGAGGAGACGAACGCCGCGAGGGCCGCAGCGTACGTCGGCTGAATGCGCTCGAACCAACCGGCGTGCAGCCCGTCGTCCACCACGGAGGTTCCGGAGTACCGGGACACAGCGCCGTTCCGATGACGACGGGCCTCCACCATCCCCTCCGAGCCCATGATCTCGATGCGTTCGTCGTACCCGTATCCGGTGCGGCGCACGGAATCGATCTGGACCATCGCCCCGCCGGGGAGCCGCAACGTGACCGCGGAGGTGTCGACGTCGTCGTACTCCGCAATGCCGGGCTCCGCGAGCGCCGAGCCGGTGGCGAAAACCTCCACCGGGTCCAGCCCGGACAGCCAGCGCGCGAGGTCGAAGAAGTGGACCGTCTGGTCGCGCATTTGGCCGCCGGACGTGGCCACGTAGGAGAGCGGCGGCATGGACGGGCCACGCGAGGTCAGCTGGATCAGCTCAACTTTGCCGATCCCGCCGGAATCCACCACGCGCTTGAGCTCGGCGTAGTCGCGGTCGAAGCGTCGGTTGAAGTCGACCATCACGGGGATGCCGCTCTGCTGCGCGAACGCGGCAGTATCGCGGGCGCGGTCCATGTCCAGGTCGATAGGCTTCTCGCACAGCACGGCAATTCCGACGGCGGCAGCGCGGCGCAGGTGTTCGGCGTGCGTATCGGTGGAGGAGGCAATGAAGACGGCGTCGATCTCCTCCGGATCGAAGACCTCTTCCAGTGCGACGGCGGCGGAGGCACCGTGCGCGGCCGCGAGCGTTTGCGCGCGCTGCTGGTCGACGTCGTAAACGAGCCGGAAGTCGATGCCGGGGTGGGCCGCGAGGTTGGCGGCGTGGACGGAACCGATGAAACCGGCCCCCAATAGTGCGAAACGGGGCATGGTCAGACTGCTGCTTTCTGGTAGGCGGGGACTTTCCAAGCGGAATCGTCGTGGTGTGAGGCGGCCACGGCTTCGACGAATTGAACGCCGATCAGCCCGTCGATCCCTGTGGGGAAGGACAGTTCCCGGTCCGGGAGCGGTGTGCCGTCGCGGCGCGCCCGGAGCACCTTGGCGAGGTCCGAGTAGAAGTTGGCGAAGGCCGCAAGGAAGCCTTCCGGATGGCCGAGGCCGACGCGCGTAAGCCGGGACGCGTCGTCGTGCAGGGTGCTGAGTCCGTGCGTGAGGACGGTGGTGGCGCCGGCGAGGTCCTGGACCTTGAGGTGGTGGGGATCCTCGTGCTGCCACTCGAGGCTGCCCGTCTCGCCGTAGATGCGGATGCGCAGGCCGTGGTTGTGGCCGGTCGCCGCCATGCTGGCCCAGACGCGGGCGGGGACGTTGCCGGTGAGTTCGAGTTCAACGGTGGCGTGGTCGAACACCCGGCGGCCGGGCACGAAGGTCTGCAGGCGGCCGGACAGGCGCTCGGCTTCGAGGCCCGTGATGTAGCGGAGCAGGTGGAACGCGTGCGTGCCGAGGTCGCCCACGACGCTCGGGAAGCCGGCAATGTCCGGGTTGGTGCGCCATTTCGCCTGCTTGTGGCCTTCGTTCTCGAGGGGTGTTGCTGCCCAGCCGGAGGCATGCTCGACGTCGACAAAGCGAATGGCACCCAGCTCACCGTTGCGGACCATCCGGGCAGCCTGGCGAACCATCGCGTAGGCCGAGTAGCAGTGCGGCACGGCGAGGATCGCCTCGTTGTCCTCGGCGATGCGCACCAGCTCGGCGGCGGTAGCGGAGTCCTGGGTCAGCGGCTTCTCGCACACCACGGAAATGCCCTTTTGCAGGAACGTCCGTGCGATCTCGAAGTGGCTGTCATTGGGCGTTGCCACCACCACGATGTCCACCCCGTCTTCGCGTGCGGCTTCCGCGTGGGCCATCTGGTGGATGTCGACGTAGGTGCGGTCTTCCGGCACGCCGAGGTCGACGGCGATTTGCCGGGACTTGCTGCGGTCCCGGCCGAAGATTCCGGCCTGGAGATCGTAATGGCCGTCCAGTCGCATGGCGTAGCGGTGGGTCTTGCCGATGTCCGCGCCCGGCCCTCCCCCGACCATGCCGGCCACCAACTGCCGGCTGTTTGGTGCACTCATGAAAGATCCTCATTGACTCTTTGGAATTTACTTGGACCGGTCCATAATGGCCGTGACAGGTCTCTGGCGTCAAGCCCCTAAGCTTGGTTGCGGAGCGCTGGACGAGAGGAGACACTGCATGCCGGCCGCGAAACCCACCATCCGCGATGTCGCGAGCGCCGCGGGCGTCTCCAAATCCTTGGTCTCCCTGGTCCTCCAGGGTTCTGCCAACGTCAGTGAGAGCCGCCGTCGTGCGGTCCTGGAGGCCATGGAGCACTTGGGCTACCGGCCCAACCGACTGGCCCAGCGCCTGTCCGGGCCGCGCAGCGGGACCATCGGCGTGATGCTCAACGACATCCGGAACCCCTGGTTCGTTGAGCTCCTGGAAGGACTCACCGCCTCCCTGCATTCCGCTGGAGTCTCGCCAGTGCTGGCGGATTCGTACACAGACCAACGCGTTGGGCGAAGCTCCGTGGAAACACTGCTGGAGCAGCGGATCGATGGACTGGTGGTGGTTGGAACCACCACTGAATCCGCCGCCATCGAAAAGGCGGCGCAAAGCATCCCGGTGGTACTGGCCGGGACCCGGGAACCGATGCTGGACGGCGTCGACATTGTGGTCAATGATGACGACGCCGGCGCGCGGCAAGCGACCGAACACCTCCTCGCGCTGGGACACCGGCGCATCGCGCACCTCCAAGGGCCGGGCGAAGTGGGCCGGTTGCGGCGGGAGTCGTTTGAACGGAGCATGCGCGACGCCGGGCTGGAGCCAGTGGTGCTGTCCGCCGGTGTCAGCGAAGAGTCAGCGTACGCCGCGGCCAGGCGCCTGCTCTCTTCGGCAGGGCGGCCCACCGCGATCTTCGCCTACAACGACATTGCCTGCATCGGCGCCCTCTCAGCCGCGGACGATCTGGATCTTTCAGTTCCCGAGGACCTCTCGCTGGTGGGCTACGACAACACCTACCTGGCAAAGATCCGGCACCTCTCACTGACGTCCGTGGACAACGGGAACCTCGCCGTGGGGGTCGAGGCGGGAAAGTTCATCCTGGAACGGCTGTCCACGCCGGACCTGCCCGCCCGATTGCACCAGGTTCCTTCGCTCTTGCAGGTTCGAGGGTCTTCGGGGGATGCACCGGCTTAGCGCGACCGTGTGCGCAGCACCAACGCACCGATGACCGGCAGCGGTGCCGACGTGTTGTCCGGGCTGTACCGGTAGCCACGACTTACCTGCGCAGCGGCGTGCTGTGCTGGCGGTTTCGCCGGGCTGTTCGGCTGGGGTCAACATGCGGTGGCGGGGTGAACCACGCGACGCCCTTTCTGCAAACAATGTTCCACTGCTCCTTGTGGATCACGTGGTGGTGATGTGAGCAGAGGAGCACACCATTGTCGGTGCTGGTGGCGCCACCTTGCGACCAGTAAGTGATGTGGTGGGCTTCGCACCAGGGAGCGGGCATAGTGCAGTCGGGAAAGGCACAACCCTGATCCCGGGCCGTTAGTGCCTTGCGGATGTGGTGCGGGAAAATCCTGCTTGCACGTCCGATGTCCAGGACTTGCCCCTCGCCGCCGAGCAAGACCGGAAGGATGTCGGCGTCGCAAGCAATTTTGCGGATGGTTTCCGGGTGGATGGGCCCAGTGAAGGTGGATGTTGCGCTGCCGGGTGCTTGGAGACGGCCGAAAAGGTCGCGATAGTCGATGGTGACCATGACTTGGGGCTTCAGGCCTCCATTGGCCGGCAGGCGGCCTGCAGCCAAGGCAACCTTGCAGCCTCCCACCAGACCGTCCAGTAGTTTCTGGGCACGGGAACGACGGTCCAATTCCGGGACGGGGCCGCTGACCTCGGCGGCCGAGCCTCCTGCGGCGGCAGCTTCGGCACTGGTTCCGCGTCCGGCCTTGGTGCAAGGGCCTGCGAGGCGAGGGTTGGTGGCGGCGTTCATGACGGTGGTGAGGGTTTCGAACTGCTCGGCTGTTGCGAAGATTTCGAGGTGCTGCAAGCCATGGCGGGGTTTGCGGATGAAGGCCCCCTGAATCTGGCGGAGGACTTCTTCCGTGGGTTCAGCCCCTTCTTGATCGATAAGGTCTGTCCATCGTCGAGCAACCCGCGCGACCAGGTCGGGGTCGGATTCGACGGCCACCGCGGTCAAGGCTTGCTCCATCGCGGCGACGGTGCCGTCGTCTGTCAGGAGCTTGACCCGGTCCAATGCAGAACTGATCAGGGTGGCCGAGGAAGCGGAAACCTGCGCATCAGCCACGGCGCCGGCAAGGTCTTCGTGCCGCGGCGGGATCTGCTCGCCGGAGATCCCGGTACCGGGCAGAACACGCCCGGCCAGGGCGAGTCGGCGCCGGGCTTCCCGGATGGTGATCCGGAGGCGGACCCGGAGGAACTCGGCAGCGTTCCGGAAGCCGTCGTCGAGGACAGAAGTCGCACTTCCCGCCTTCGCGTCGATGGCCGCGCCTGCGTGTACGTTTTCAGTCCAACCGGTGCGCCATGCTGCGACCTCCCCGGTGGACGTTTGAAGCTGCCTGGCGTGATGGGCTTGTTGGCGGCTGCGTTCCACAACCTGGGCGGCGACGAGTTGGAGGTACTCCACGGTCCGGGAAAGATGCTCCACCTTGCCGGCGAACTCGGAGGCCTCATCATGGTCGAACATCGCGGCCTGCCCAAGGACCGACCCCCGGAGCCCCTGCAGGGCAGCCGCGCCTTCATCAAGTAAGGCCACTGCGCTGACGCGTGGATACCCTACCTTCTCAGCCACAGCCGGCCCGCCGATTCCCATACTTAAACCTGTCACGGCACTAGCGCCCAGTGACCACGCCAACCCGCGTATGTGGAAAACCCGGGGGTTCCGGAAGCGTTCAGCCCCTGCCAGGCCGCGGGCCGTCGTCGTACTTCCAGCCAGAAAGTACGACGACGGCAGGCGGCCCAAGCGCTAAAGCGTCAGGACATCAGCTGGCTGGTTACGCGGGGCGCTTCTTCGGCTGGCCGACCTTCACCGGCCTGGCCGTACAGCCAATCGTTGTACTGGAAGTCATTGTCCTTGCGGCTCTTGAAGAGCAGGTTGCGGAGCGTCCGTGCCACACCGGACACGTGCCACGACTCACCCCACACCCGGGCCGTACGCTGGACGCGGGCGGTGCGCTCGGCGCGGGCGGAGTTGAACGCAGAGATTGCCTCATCCCATGCTTCAGGATTGACGCCGGAGTCGGTGAAGACCGTGCCGGCGCTCACGTCCTGAAGGACCGCGGCGTCTTCGAGCGCCTGGCAGGCACCCTGCGCGAGGTACTGGAGCATGGGGTGGGCAGCGTCGCCCATGAGGACCATGCGACCCGCGACCCAGTTCTGGATGGGATCCCGGTCATACATGGGCCAGCGGATGCTGGTACCCAGGTTGGCCAGCGCGGCCCGCACAGCCGGAACGCAGTCCTTGTAGGCGGCCTCGAGCTCGTCCACTCCTCCGTATTGCTCTTCGCCGCGCTCAAACGAGGGCGATTTGAAGACGGCCACGGTGTTCAGGAGTTCACCCTTGCGGAGCGGGTATTGGACCAGGTGGCAGTCGGGGCCGAGGTACACCACAACGTCTTCAAGATCCGTCGCCGGAGTCTCGGGGGTGATGGGCACGGTGCCGCGGTAGGCCACGTAGGCGGAGGACACCGGCTCATCGTTGGCCACGAGCGGGCGGAGCGTGGACTTCAGTCCATCTGCGCCGATCACTACGTCGGCCTCGTAGTCCGGTCCGGAGGCCGTGCGCACGACGCCACGGCCGTTCACCGTTTCGACGCTCTCCACCAGGACATCGTTGACCAGCTTCACACCGGCCGCTTCACAAGCTTCAAGCAGGACACGGTGCAGGTCGCTGCGGTGGATCACGACGTACGGGGCACCGTAGCGCTCCTCGAACTCTCCCTTGAGGCTCTGCCGGGTCAGCTCCTCACCCGTCACGGCGTCGCGAAACACCAGGTGCTTGGGCTGGACACCAATTTCCAGCGCCTTCTCCAGGAGGCCCCAGCGCTTCAGGACGCGGGATGCGTTCGGTGCCATCTGCAGGCCCGCACCCACTTCGCCGAATTCCGGTGCGCGCTCCACCAAGGTGACGTTCGCTCCGTTTTCGCGCAGGGCCAAGGCTCCGGCGAGTCCGGCCATGCCACCTCCCACAACCAGCACTTCCGTGGAATTGGCGTACTCAGACATGTGTTGCTCCTTGTTTTGCTGTGATTTTGAGTCCGACGGCGGCCAGCAGCATAGCTGCGACGGCGGCGGCACCGGCGAACGCGAGGAAGTTGGAGTTGACGCCCAGTCCGGCGGCCAGCAGGAGGCCACCCACCTGCGGTGCCACGACGGCTCCAATGCGGCCCGTACCCAGTGCCCAACCGAGGGCGGTACCACGAAGGTGGTCCGGGTAATGGCTCGCGACCGCCGCAATGATGAGGCATTGCGTGCCATGGGTTCCGACGCCGGCCAGCACCAGTGCGAGGTACACCACCGTCACCGGCGGCCCGGCCAAGAGGACCACAAGCCCGACGGCGGCGACGGCGGCGGCCGCTACCGCCGTCGGAATCGGGCCAAAGCGTGTTCCAGCCCAAGCGGTGATGACCGAACCGGCAACCGCCCCGAGATTCAGGGCCAGTGCGAAAGTCAGTGCCGAGCCGAGGTTGTAGCCCGCGAGCTGCATGAGGTTCGGCAGCCAGGTTCCGAGGCCGTACCAAGCGAAAAGGGTGGCAATCGTGGCCAAGGCGAACAGCATGCTGGTGCCAAGGTACGGGGCACGCAGGAGGGAGCCGAAGCCGGCCGCGTCTTTGGCGCCGGCGCCTTTGTTGGGGGCCAGTGTCTCGTGGAGGTACTTGATTCCCAACGGCACAACGACCACCAAGGCAAGCACGGCCACGAGGAACATGGAAGGCCAGCCAAAGGCCGGGATCAGCGGAATGCCCACCAATGCGGCAATGGATCCGCCAATGGGCACACCGGACATCATCAGCGTGGCTATTGTGGACCGCCACTTTGCCGGGACCAACTCGGCCACCAGGGCGTTGGCTGACGGAACCAGCCCGCCGAGTCCGATCCCGGCGAGAAGACGCAAGGCTCCAAAGACTGCCGCGTTGGGTGCGAAGGCACAGAGGATGGTGAAGAGCGAAAAGACGATTGCGCAGCCGAGGATGGTCTTGCGCCGGCCCCAGGAATCGGCCATTCGGCCGGCGAAAATGGCTCCGATCATCATGCCGAGGAAGGCCATGGATCCGATGGTGCCTGCGGTTGCTTTAGTGAGGCCCCAGTCGGTGTTGGCGATCAGTGAAGACTGGACCGTGCCGTAGACAATGAGGTCGTAACCGTCGAAAACCACAAGGAGCCAACAGACCAGGACCGCCATGGCTGCGCCTTTGGAAAAGCGCGGAACTGCGTCCGGGGTTTCACCGGTCAACCGTTGCGACGCTGCAGCGGGAAGTGTGTGATTCATGCCAGCCACTGTCGAATGAACGGTTGACTAACCGCCATACAATTCTGTTGTGCAGAACAAGCCAGTGCCTAGCCCAAGCCGCAAACCTGTCCAAAAGAGGCCCACGTACTCCATCGAAGCCGTGGACAACGCGCTCCAACTGCTCCAACTGCTGCGCGACGGGGGTGCGCTGCGACTCAAGGACGCGGCGGCGGAGCTTGGAGTTGCCCCCTCGACGGCACATCGCCTCCTGGCAATGCTGGTCTACCGCGGCTTCGCGCTGCAGGATGAAAACCGTCGCTACGTCCCTGGCCCCGCCATGGGAGTGGGACCGGCCGGGCTGGTCTGGACCCGGCAGTTGCGCGACCTCGCCCAGCCCCACATGGAACTTCTCTCAGCCCAGCTCAACGAGACCGTGAACCTGATGGTCCGCGTCGGCAGCAAGGTACGCTTCCTGGCCACGGTGGAGGGATCCAACGTGCTGCGCATCGGGGATCGTCAGGGAACGGTGATGCCCGCCGACAAGACCTCCGGCGGCAAGGCGATACTGGCCGAACTGGACCCGGCGATGATCGAGCAGCTGTTCCGCAGCCACAACGCGGAAATCGGGGGCGACACCATTCCGGATTCGGATTTTCCCGCCTTCCTCCGGGAGTTGGAGTCCGTTCGCAGCAACGGATTCGCCGCCAACTTCGAAGGCACGGAGGAAGGTGTCAGCGCCATGGGCATCGCGCTCCACAACCGGCAGGGCTCAGTAGTGGGGGCGCTGAGCGTCGCCACTCCCTCCACCAGGTTCCGCAAAGTGTTCGACGCCGGATTGGTCGCCTCCCTGCGCGAGACGTGCCGCCAGCTGGAGCTGGACATCGCGGCCAATCCAGCCGATCCGGGCTGACCTTTCCGTTGCGGGGCCCCCTACGCCCCAAACACGCCCCATTCCACGCACAACGGGCCCCACAACGGGAGCATAGATTCTGTAGGGCAGAATTATGTGGGCGTTGGGGGCGGGGCCTTCCTAGGGTCGAACTACGCCATATCCGTTCGGACCTATCGAGGAGGCCTTTCGTGTCCATCAGCGCCGAGAACACGACCCACGAATCCGTGGCCGCCAGCCACGCACTGCCGGAGCCGACCCCTGAGGAACAGGCCCAGCTGGACCAGCTGTACAAGGACTTCGACCAGGAGAACCTGATCCCGTTGTGGACGGAGATCGGTGACCTGATGCCCATGGTCCCCACTCCCAAGGCCGTGCCCCACGTGTGGCGCTGGAAAGACCTGTATCCCTTGGCGGCCCGTGCCGGGGACCTGGTTCCGGTGGGCCGCGGTGGGGAACGCCGGGCCATTGCTCTGGCCAACCCGGGCCTGGCCGGAACACCGTACGCGACCCCGACGTTGTGGGCAGCGATCCAGTACTTGGGCGCACACGAGACGGCCCCGGAGCACCGCCATTCCCAGAATGCCTTCCGATTTGTCGTCGAAGGCGAAGGCGTCTGGACAGTGGTCAACGGCGATCCCGTGGCCATGCGCCGCGGCGATTTCCTGCTCACCCCTGGCTGGAACTTCCACGGCCACCACAACGACACCGACCAGCCCATGGCCTGGATCGATGGGCTGGACATCCCGTTCGTGCACTACGCGGACGCCGGGTTCTTCGAGTTCGGCACCGAGCGCGTCACGGACGAGGCCACCCCGGACATTTCCCGCTCGGAAAGGCTCTGGGCCCACCCGGGCCTGCGACCCCTCTCAGGCCTGCAGGACACTACCAACTCCCCCATCGCCGCCTACCGTTGGGAACACACCGACGCCGCCCTGCGCGAACAGCTCCTGCTGGAAGACGAGGGCCACCCAGCCACCGTGTCCCAAGGCCACGCGGCCATCCGCTATACGAACCCGACCACGGGCGGGGACGTCATGCCGACCATCCGTGCGGAGTTTCACCGCCTCCGCGCCGGCGCCACCACCGAGCCGCTCCGCGAAGTAGGTTCCAGCGTGTGGCAGGTCTTCGAAGGCACCGGCACCGTGGTCCTGAACGGCGAAACCAAACAGTTGGCCAAGGGTGACCTGTTCGTGGTCCCGTCCTGGCAGGAATGGTCCTTGCAGGCAGACACGGAATTCGACCTGTTCCGCTTCAGCGACGCCCCGATCTTTGAACGCCTGAACTTCAACCGCAGCTACACCGAAGGACGCAAGTAATGAGACTCCTCACCCTCCGCAACGAAACCGCAGCCGGAAATGGCACCGCCGCCGTCCGCCAGGACGGCACCACCCTCACCGAGATCCCCGGTTTCGCCGACGTCGGCGCGCTGCTGAACGATCCCGCTTGGGAAGAGAAAGCGAAGGCGGCCAACGGACCAACGCACGCGCTCGACGGCGCGGACCTCGCCGCCGTCGTACCGTCACCGGGGAAGATCATCTGCGTTGGCCACAACTACCGCAACCACATCAAGGAAATGGGCCGGGAAATTCCGGAGTACCCCACGCTGTTCGCGAAGTACCAGGAATCGCTGATCGGCCCGAACGATGACCTGGCGTTGCCGCAGGAATCGGACACCGTGGACTGGGAGGCCGAACTCGCCGTGATCATCGGCAAGAAGGGCCGCCGCATCGCCGAAGCCGACGCGAAAGACCACATCGCCGGCTACGCGGTCCTGAACGACATCAGCATGCGCGACTACCAGTTCCGCACCATCCAGTGGCTCCAGGGCAAGACGTGGGAGAACTCCACCCCGTTCGGCCCCGCCTTGGTCACCACGGACGAGTTCACTGCAGGCCCCCTCATGACCTCGGCGGTGGACGGGGAAATCCAACAGGAAACCCCCACCGGCGACCTCGTCTTCACACCCGAATTCCTGGTCTCCTACATCTCCACCATCATCACGCTCAACCCGGGCGACGTGATCGCTACCGGAACCCCCGGCGGCGTCGGCCACGCCCAGGACCCCAAGCGGTACCTCCAGGAAGGCCAACTCCTGGTCACCACCATTGAGGGCCTCGGCCAGCTGAACAACCGCGTGGTCAAGGAGGCCTGATGGTTGCCCGCCACGACCAAACCACCGATCCGCGCTTGCAGGAAGATATCCTGCAGGCGCGGCGGGGCACCGCGTTCTTCGCCCGGAAGCTCAACGAACTCTCCGATGCAGAGCTCGACGGCGGCACCCGCCTTCCGGGCTGGAGTCGCCGCCACGTTGTGGCACACGTGGGCTACAACGCGCGGGCCCTCGCCCGTTTGGTGGAGTGGGCAGCCACGGGAGTGGAGACGCCCATGTACTCCTCACCGGAAGCCCGCAACCAAGAGATCGACTTCGGCGCCACGCTGTCCCCGATCGCGTTGCGGAACCTGATCGACCACTCCGCCGTGCACTTGTCCGTGGAGTGGCGCGACCTGCCCGACGCGTCGTGGGCCAATGAAGTCTGCACGGCCCAAGGCCGAACCGTACCGGCCTCGGAAACGGCCTGGCTGCGGACCCGCGAAGTGTGGATCCACGCCGTCGATCTGGACAACGGCGCCACCTTCCATGACATCCCCGTACCCGTCCTTGAACGGCTGCTGAAGGACATCACCTCCGCCTGGAAAACCCGGGGCACGGATGCCGGGCTGTTGATCAAGGTCACGGACGCCAACACAACGTTCGGCGACACCAGTGCCACGGACCCGACGATTATCACCGGGCCGCTGCCCGCCGTCGTCGAATGGGCCGCAGGGCGAGGCAGCACCGGGGTGACGGCCACCGGAAAGGGCGCCGCGCCGGAGGGGGTCCCGGCAGCGCCGCAGTGGATCTAGCCCTGGCGGAACAGGGTCTGACAGGTCCTGTTTCGGATGGTGGAACTCTCGTAGCGTCAAGGGACCACCTCCGCAGGAAAGAAGGACCACTGCCATGGAATACACCCGACTCGGAAACACGGGACTGAAGATCAGCCGACTCGCCCTGGGATGCATGAGCTACGGCGACCCCACCACCGAGAACGCGCATACGTGGGCCCTGACCGAAGACGACGCCGGCCCCTTCTTCCGCCAGGCAATCGAATTGGGAATCACGTTCTGGGACACGGCCAACGTGTATCAGGCAGGTACCTCCGAGGAAATCGTTGGGCGTGCCATCAAGAAGTACTCGCGCCGCGAGGACGTTGTCCTTGCCACCAAGGTCCGCGGCAAAATGCACAGCGGCCCCGGCGGCTCCGGCCTCTCCCGCAAGGCCATCCTGGAGCAACTCGACGCCTCATTGGCCCGCCTCGGCACGGACTACATAGACCTCTACCAGATCCATCGGTTCGACGACGAAACACCGGTTGAGGAAACCATGGAAGTGCTCCACGACGTCATCAAGGCCGGCAAAGTCCGCTACATCGGAGCCTCGTCCATGTATGCCTGGCAGTTCGCAAAGCTCCAGCGCGCCGCAGAACGTGGCGGCTGGACCACATTCGCCTCCATGCAGAACCAATACAACCTGCTGCGCCGCCAGGATGAGCCGGAGCTTATGGCCATGTGTGCGGACACGGGCGTCGGCCTGGTACCCTACTCCCCCAACGGCAAAGGCCGCCTCGCTCGTCCAGCGGGTGAACAAAGTACCCGCTCCACCACGGACAAGGTGGTCCAGGCGTTCGACAACGACTACGACGAACCCGTCATCAACGCCGTAGAGGCCTTGGCAGAGGCCCGTGGTGTCACCATGGCCCAGATAGCCCTGGCTTGGGTGCTGCGGAACCCCGGCGTTTCGGCGCCCATCGTCGGTGCTACCAAGGCGCACAACCTCAACCAGGCGGTTGATGCACTGTCCCTCACACTCAGCGATGAGGAGGCACATGGTCTCGAATCCCCGTACGTCAACTACGGGCCGGCCTGGTACTGACATCGTCCCCGGCCACAGTCATACCCTTGAAAACATGGATTCCCGGTCCGAGATCAGCAACTTCCTCACCTCCCGGCGCGCCAAGCTCACCCCAGAGCAGGCAGGCGTCCCCCTCTACAACGGCGCCCGGCGGGTGCCCGGCCTCCGCCGGGAAGAAGTCGCCCAGCTGGCCGGTGTCAGCGTCGATTACTACGCCCGCCTGGAGCGAGGCAAGATCTCCAGCGCATCGCGGGAAGTCGTCGAAGCTGTAGCCCGTGCCCTGCAACTCAACGAAGACGAGCGGAACCACCTGCTCGACCTCACCCGGATCACCCAACGGGTGGCTCGGCGCCGGAAACCTTCCAACCGCACCGTGGTCCGGCCCGGTGTCCAGAGTGTGCTGGACTCCATCGATGCCCCTGCCTTCATCCAAAACGCACGCCTCGACCGCCTTGCGTCCAACAGGATCGGGCGAGCACTGTACTCGCTCCCGGAGGACGGTTCCGGTGACCGCTACAACTATGCCCATTATTTGTTCCTGGACTCCCGGGCGCCGAGGTTCCATCGGGACTTCAACAACGCGAAACGCAATGTGGTGGCTCTCCTCCACGCCGCATCAGCCCAAGACCCCTACGACAAAGAGCTGATCGGGATCGTGGGCACGCTCTCCACCCAAAGCCCGGAATTCCGCTCACTGTGGGCATCCCACGACGTCTTCCGCTACCGCTCCGGCCAGAAGATGCTCACCCATTCGGCAGTAGGCGACCTCGAATTCGGCTACGAATCGTTCGAACTCTCCACGGACCCGGGACTCGTGATGCTCGTCTACACCGTGGAACCTGGATCCGCCACAGCCGACGCCATGCGGATACTCGCCAGCTGGACTGCCCCGGCCCCTTACCCCCAATGAGTTGGAACCCGGCATGGCGCTTGCGGTCGGCAGCGCGCAGTATGGGGAGATGAACGCCGCCAGCGCCGATGGTCAGGCGCAGGAAGGCTCCAGCTATTCGGGAGCCCACCTGCACCCATGGAGCCGCTATGTGGCCATGGGCGACTCGTTCACTGAAGGCGTGGGCGATCCCGAGCCTCGAAGCCCCGGCGGCCTCCGCGGCTGGGCCGACCGGGTGGCGGAAGAACTAAGCGTGGGGCACCCTGATTTCGCCTACGCGAACCTGGCAATCAGCGGCCGGCTGCTGCAACAGATTCTGGACGAGCAGGTTGGCCCGGCGTTGACGTTGCAGCCGGATCTGATCACGCTCAATGCAGGCGGCAACGATCTGCTCTTCCACAGAACCGATCCGGACAACCTTGCCCTCGAGCTGGATGACGGGGTGGCGGCCCTCGCTGCTTCCGGGGCATCGATCCTGCTGTTCACCGGCCCGGATTGGGGTGCGACTCCCGTCCTGGGCCGGGCCCGAGGCAAGGTGGCCATCTTCAACGAGAACATCCGGATCATCGCCGCCCGCCACGATGCCCTGATCGCCGATCTCTGGGCGTTGCGGCAACTGACCAATCCCTTGATGTGGGATCCGGACCGGCTCCATTTCTCCCCGCTGGGACAGCACACCATCGCCATGATGGTGCTCGATACGCTCAACGTTCCTCATTCCCTGGAACCGCAAACACCCAAGAGCCTGCCTGAAAGCAGTTGGCGCGCAGCGCGGGCAAGCGACATCATCTGGGCACGCGAGCACTTGGTGCCGTGGGTCCTGCGTCGCCTTACCCAGAGGAGCTCCGGGGAGGACCGTCACCCCAAGCGGCCGGATCCGGGTCCGGTCTTCGGCGCCGGCATGCCACCAGGGAGCTACGTCGGCAACGATCCCCGGAACTGAGATGCTGGAGGCGTGACCACACTTTCGATGGATGCGCCAAGGACGGCACTGAGCTGGAAACTGCTGCCCTCCACGTTGCTCTCAGTGTCCGGAATCCCGTTGTTCGCCCTCGGCAATGACTGGCTGGGTTACTCCCTGCTCGCGCTGAGCTTGATCACGGCGGCTTTCGTCGACCGAAAGTTACTGCAGCATCTAAGCCTCGTGGCCGCGGGAATCCTGGTCATCAGCCTGGTGCCGCTCAACGCCGACCTGAGCCTGGAACACATGGCCCTCATGGGTGGCGCGCTTGGCCTCGCAGTGCTGGTTCCTTGGCTGGCATCGCGCTTTGTTTACCGCGAGAACATCATCAAGTTCCCCGTCAATACCGGGCGCAAGTGGCCCTTCGCGGCGAAACTCTACTTGGCCGGCGTCGTGGCGCTGGGCTATTTCATCCTTCCCGCGTACCTCATCACTACCGGCGTCTATCGAAACTGGCCCGACGCCTCGGACCCCACCATCTTTTGGCGCCTGTTCCTGGGCGTGAACACCGTGGGCATCTGGGACGAGCTGTTCTTCATCTGCACCACGTTCACCCTGCTGCGCCAACACTTTCCGGACTGGCTGGCCAACCTGCTCCAGGCCGTGGTCTTCAGTTCCTTCCTGTGGGAGATCGGATACCAGTCATGGGGTCCGATGCTGACCTTCCCCTTCGCGCTGTTGCAGGGCTACACCTTCAAGCTGACCAAGTCGTTTACGTATGTGGTCTCCGTCCATCTGATCTTCGACTTCGTCCTGTTCCTCGCCTTGGTACACGCCCACAACCGGGAGTGGCTGCCGATCTTCCTGTACTAAGCCAGCAACAGAAGACGGCATACCTAACTACTACTTTTCGGTGTGCCTAACTTTCCGCTATCCTCCTAGTATCACTACGCCCCAATGATGAGGATTGACCATGGCAGCACCCACCCTGGAGAAACGAGCAACCCCCGGCCGCGTTTGGTCGCGACTGCTCCTGCTTGGCCCGGCCTTCGTGGCCGCCATAGCCTACGTCGATCCGGGAAACGTGGCTGCAAACCTCACGGCCGGCGCCAACTACGGATTCCTGCTGGTTTGGGTCCTGGTGGTAGCCAACGCCATGGCCGTGCTGGTCCAGTACCAATCCGCCAAGCTTGGGCTGGCCACGGGGATGAGCCTCCCCGAGATCCTGGGCAAGCGCCTGGGAAACAAGCGCCGGCGGCTGTACTGGGCGCAGGCTGAGATCGTCGCCGGAGCCACGGACATGGCAGAGGTGATTGGCGGCGCGGTGGCCCTGAACCTGTTGTTCGGCCTCCCGTTGCTGACCGGCGGCGTCATCATCGGCATTGCGTCCATGCTCCTGCTTGCCCTGCAAACACGTCGCGGACAACGCTCCTTCGAGTACGCCATCCTGGTGCTGCTCGGCGTGATCGCCGTGGGCTTCATGTCCGGGCTATTCGTCAACCCGCCGGACGCGGGCGAGGCTGTGGGCGGATTGCTGCCCCGCTTCGAAGGAACGGACACCGTTCTCCTCGCCGCCAGCATGCTGGGCGCCACGGTGATGCCCCACGCCATCTACCTGCACTCGGCACTCGCCCGGGACCGGCACGGCTTCTCGGACAACCCCGTGGTCCGCACCCGCCTTATCAAGGCCACACGGTTCGACGTCGTCGGCGCCTTGCTGCTGGCCGGCGTCGTGAATATTTCCATGCTGCTCCTGGCCGCCACAAGCCTCCGCGGCATTGAGGGAACCGACACCATCGCCGGAGCCCACGCAGCCGTAACCTCGGCACTCGGCCCGGCCATCGGCGTCGTCTTCGCGATCGGCCTGCTGGCCTCCGGACTGGCCTCGACCTCCGTGGGCTGCTACGCCGGCGCCACGATTATGGGCGGCCTGCTCAAAGTAAGGATTCCCCTCCTGGCCCGCCGCGTCATCACTCTCATCCCGGCCCTGATCATCCTGGGCGCGGGCATCGAACCAACCCTGGCACTGGTGCTCAGCCAGGTCCTGCTCAGCTTCGGCATTCCCTTCGCCCTGATCCCGCTGATCCGGCTCACCGGCAAGAAGGACGTGATGGGTATCCACGTAGACGCCCTGCCGTTGAAGATCGCGGGCTGGACCAGTGCAGCGCTGATTGTCGGTTTGAACGTCGTACTGATCGCACTGACGCTGTCAGGCCAGGGGTAACGGCCAGCTAAGCCCCTGCGAGGCTCGCTACGGGTTTTCCTGCGCAGTCGTCGGCGGGCACGTAATCAGCAAGGTGTCCGCCGGCGAGGCTGGCCTGGCATTCGGCCACGCGGTGCTCCACGTCGCCGTGCACCGCCGAGGTAATCGCCTCCACCACGGCGATCTGTCCAGTGGTGTCCGGGACGCCGGGGAACTGGACCTGGGGCGCTTCTTCCACCACGGCTGCAGGAGACTCCGCGGCCGCGCGCATGCGCACCAGGGCGATCGCCGAAATCAGGAACCACGCGGCGTTGGTGACCACGGATGGCCAAGCCTCGTGGACGGCGCCGTTGATCATGAACGCCACCGCGCCGATCAGGTTGGCGGTCTGGAAGCGCCGGCCTGCTTTCAGCCAGCCCATGGAGACGCTCAAGTACGCGCTCAAGATGAGCGCAGCGCCCGTCCAACCGGCGATTTCCCACAGCAATTCCATGGTGGCCTTTCAAAAAAATGTGCCCGTCTTGCTTAGGTGCTGTGCGGGAAAAATGGGGGGTGGCATGACTTGCCAGCGCTAATTTATCAAGCTCGGGGAGATCTGTTCAATAGGTGGTCAGGCGCTCCACTGTGTGATTCTCCGCACGTCCACCCGAGATGCGGGCAGATTAGGCCCAGGTGTCCTTATCAACCGAGATCTCCTCGGCCATGTCGTCGAGGAAGCGCATCACAACATCCCGTTCTTCGGGCGTCAGTCGGGCCGCGGCAAGGAAGCGGCGGGCATGCTGCCGTCCCACTGTTTGCATGGCCGCCTCGTGCGTTTCCGCCGTAATGGCAATGGTCAACGCGCGACGATCGGTGGGATGCGGTTGTCGCGTAACGTGGCCCGCGCGTTCCAAACGGTCCAGCAACTTGGTGGTGGACGCCGTCGAGATGTTCAGGTGGGAAGCGATGGCGCCCGGCGTGGCTGTGACCCCGCTATTGGCGCAGACAATCAGGTAGTGGAGCGCCCGCATGTCCGAGCGGTTGAGCTTCATGTACTTCAGCGAGGCGTCCGAGAGCCGCTGCTCCGCGTCGTGCAACCGGCCTAGCGCGGCCATGAGCTGATTGATCTGCCGCAGGTCGGCGTCGCTGAGGCCAGTCCTGTCCACCAGTTGCCGCAGCGGATCGTTGGCGTCCAGATCGTAGAGATGGGAAGAGGAGGTAGCGTCAGCTTCTCCCCTTTTAAACATGTGAGTATGTTACACCCAACTGCCTACATGGTAATCTTCTTTCTAGCTTGTCTAGCAATATTGGCGTTGGAGGAAGGCTCACCATGAACACCGTAGAGATGGTCGTCCTCCTCGACGACGCCGGCACCCCCATTGGCGAGGCCCGGAAGGCCAACGTCCATACGCAGGACACCCCGCTTCACCTCGCCTTCTCCTGCTACCTGATGAACCGGGCGGGGGAACTCCTCCTGACCCGCCGCTCCCCGGAAAAGAAGACGTGGCCGGGAGTTTGGACCAACAGCTTCTGCGGACACCCGGCACCGGGCGAGGACCCCGAAGAGGCCGTCATGCGAAGGGCACGCTTCGAATTGGGAACGGACATCACCCGGCTGGAACTGGTGCTCCCCGAGTTCCGCTACCGGGCCGTTGACCCCTCCGGAGTAGTGGAAAACGAGCTCTGCCCCGTCTATGTGGCTCGGATCCATGGCGAACTGAACCCCAACCCCACGGAGGTGGCCGACTGGGTCTGGGTCTCCCCCGATCTCCTGTCCGGCGCACTGGAACACACGTCAAGTGCCTTCAGCCCATGGCTCGCCCTGCAGTTCCCGCAACTCCTGGAAGTCAAGGCCCTCTCAGCGGGAGCACCGGCATGACCACCATGCCGAACATGGTCCGGGCTAGGCCGCATCTCTGCTCGGCGATCGAGTCCGAACTATCCGGGCTGATCGGCGAGCGCACCAAGACGGCCGTCCGTTACGGCCCGGAGTTCCACCGCCTATGGAGCATTGCCGGAGAAAATGTGCTCGGCGGGAAGTTCGTCCGCCCGCTCCTGCTGGTGGAAAGCTTCGATGCCTTGGCGGACAAGAACACCGAAGACCGCCACACCGCGATCTCCATTGCCGCAGCCATCGAACTCCTGCACTACGCCTTCCTGCTCCACGACGACGTGATCGACGGCGACCTCGTCCGCCGCGGACGGCCCAACCTCATCGGCTCCCTCCTCGCGGAGGCCGGCCAACTGCCGCCGTCGGGGGAAAGGCCCGACGCCGGCCGTCCGGACAGCGCGCTGCACTGGGCACAAACAGGCGGCATCCTCATGGGCGACATGCTGCTCGCCGCCACCCACCAGGTGTTTGCCCGCGCCGAACTGCCCCACCCAACCCGCGTCCGGCTCCTGGACCTGCTGGAGCACACCATCAATGAAACGGTGGCCGGCGAACAGCTCGATGTGGGACTGGGAGACGGCATCATCGCTCCCGAGCTTGAAACCATCCTCACCATGTGCGGCTACAAAACCGCCACGTACACGTTCGAGCTGCCCCTGCGCGCGGCGGCAACCTTGGCCGGCGTCGAGCCTTCCATCGAAGCGGCGTTGGCGGCAGCGGGCCGCCACCTCGGCCTGGCGTTCCAGCTCCAGGACGACCTCCTGTCCACCTTCGGCGATCCCCGCAGTCACGGAAAGGATCCCTTTTCCGATCTGCGGGAGGGCAAGCAAACGGCCATCATCGCCTACGCACGGAAAACCAGCGCCTGGGCTGAGATCGAACCGTGGTTCGGCCGGGCGGACCTGGGTGGCAGCGACGCTGACAATGTCCGGCAGTTGCTGTCCGACTGCGGGGCGGAAACCTTCGTCCAGGGCCACATAGACCAACAAACACGCGCATTCCGCGAGGTCATCGCCAGCACCCACGTTCCCGCCGGCGCGCGCGATGTCCTGTTGGAGCTGGCCGGTCAACTCGAAGGACGGCAGTCATGAGCCTCGACGTCGATACCTCGTTCGGCCAGTTCACCAAGACCGCCGAACGCGCCGCCAACCAGGTCATCGCGGCCTATTCCACGTCCTTCGGGCTGGCCTGCCGCCTGCTGGGCCCGCGGCACCGGCAGCACGTCCGGAACATCTACGCCCTGGTCCGGGTGGCCGATGAACTGGTGGACGGCGTCACAGCCGAAGCCGGCCTGAGCCACGAGCAGCAGGGCGAAGCCCTTGACCATTTTGTGGAAGAGACCCACCGCGCGCTGAAAATCGGTTACAGCAGCGACCTCATCATCCACGCCTTCGCGCAAACTGCCCGGGCAGCGGGCATCGACGAAACGCTCGTCGACCCCTTTTTCGCATCCATGCGGACGGACTTGGGCGGGCCGGCAGCCGCGCCTGCCGCGCCCCTCCGTTTCGACGCCGCGGCCCACCAAGGGTACGTGTACGGCTCGGCCGAGGTTGTGGGATTGATGTGCCTGCGGGTGTTCCTGCGGGGCCAAAAAATCGACGACGGCGATGCCGCGGCTTTGGAGCACGGCGCGGGGCGGCTGGGAGCCGCTTTCCAGAACATCAACTTCCTGCGGGATCTCTCCGACGACACCGCCCGCCTTGGCCGGAGCTACCTTGGGACCTCTGACCACCTTGAAGACACTGACAGGGAGGAATGGGTGAAAACCATCCACGCACAATTGGCCGATGCGAACGCCGTCATCCCCCTCCTTCCCCACGACGCCCGGGCGGCCGTCCGGAGCGCCTTGGCTCTCTTCGCGGCGCTGACCCGACGGATCGAACGCACATCCGTTGCCGAACTCTATGAGTCACGCGTCCGCGTACCCGATGTCTTCAAAGCCGGCCTGGCCGCCCGGGCGGTCGCAGCAACCTGGTTAGAACCCCGGGGATGACCAGGACAGTAGTGATCGGCGGTGGCATTGCTGGGCTTGCCACCGCCACGCTCCTGGCCCACGAAGGCCACGAGGTCCAGCTCCTGGAACGCCTCCCCCGGGTTGGCGGACGCGCCGGAAGCCTGGAACGCGACGGGTTCCGCTTCGATACCGGCCCGTCCTGGTACCTCATGCCCCGCGTTTTCGACCACTTCTTCGAGCTGCTCGGAACCAGCACGGAGGAACAGCTGGATTTGCGCACGCTGAGTCCCGCGTACCGCGTCTTCAGCGAACCGCACGACGCCGGTACCCGGCCCGAGCCGTTGACCGTTCCCTTGGGCAGCGACCAGGTTTTGGCGGCGTTCGAACGGGTTGAGCCCGGCAGTGCGGAACAGCTGTCCCGCTATCTGGCGTCGGCACAGCACACCTCGGACATGGCCGAACGGTTCTTCCTCTACAACCCCTTCACCAGGCTCAAGGCGCTCCTGCAGCCGGAAGTGCTCAGGGGGCTCCCGGAGCTGGCCCGCTTGCTGGCCATGCCCTTGGAGAAGTTCATTGCCCAGCGCTTTCAGCATCCGGTGCTGCGCCAGGTCTTGGGGTACCCGGCCGTGTTCCTCGGAACCAACCCCGCGGACGCTCCGGCCATGTACCACTTGATGAGCGCGCTGGACCTGGGCGATGGCGTGCAGTATCCGCTGGGTGGCTTCTGGGAACTCGTCCAACGCCTCGAAGCACTGGCCCTCGAAGCAGGCGTGCGGATCCAGACGGAAGCGGAGGTGGTCCGGATCGCCACGCGCGAGGCCCGGCCCAAGACACAGGACCGATTTACTCCGCGCGGCCACTTCCAAGGGCCCGCGCCTTTCCGGGTGCGCAAAACCCGGGAAGTCACCGGCGTGAAGTGGCGGGACCCAAGCGGGGCGGAGCACTTCAGTGTCGCCGACCATGTAGTGTCCGGAGCCGACCTCCACCACACGGAAACCCAACTCCTGGACATCGGGGACCGGAGCTACCCACGCTCCTGGTGGCAACGCCGGACGAGCGGCCCTGGTGCGGTGCTGGTGATGCTCGGCGTGAGCGGACACCTCCCCCAACTGCCGCACCACTCCCTGTTCTTCACGCGGGACTGGGAGGCCAACTTCGACGCGATCTTCGGCAAGCCCGCCCGGGTCCCGGATCCCGCTTCCATCTATGTCTGCAAACCCAGCGCCACGGACCCGGGCGTCGCTCCCCGCGACCACGAGAACCTCTTTGTCCTGGTCCCCATCCCGGCCGATCCAGCGCTGGGTTCGGGCGGCGCGGACGGCGCAGGTGACCCGCGGATCGAGGAGATTGCCGACGCCGCGATCACCCAGATCGCCGAGTGGGCGAACATCCTAGACCTCCGCGAGCGCATCATTGTCCGGCACACCATCGGCCCGGCAGACTTCGCCCGCGACTACCACTCCTGGCGCGGTGGCATGCTCGGACCGGCGCACACGCTGAGCCAAAGTGCCATGTTCCGTGCACAGAATGCTTCCAAGAAGGTGGATGGTTTGTACTATGCCGGGGCCACCACCGCGCCAGGCGTCGGGGTTCCCATGTGCCTCATCAGCGCCGAGTTGGTGTTGAAGCGGATCCGTGGGGACCACAGCCCCGGACCGACCCCCGTCCGCCACCGGAGCACGATGGGCAGGAAGGTGGGTTGATGGGATTCGTCTACCTTGCCGCCCTTCTCACGGGCATCGCGTGCATGCTGCTGCTCGATCACCGGTTCCGGCTCTTCTTCTGGCACGACGCCAAAGCAGCGGCGACCGTTACCGCCGTCGGACTGGCGTTCCTCCTCGGCTGGGACCTCGCCGGAATCGGTTTGGGCATTTTCCTGCGAGGCGAGGGAGCCATAGCCACCGGGATCCTGCTGGCACCCGAGCTCCCCCTCGAAGAGCCCGTGTTCCTGCTGTTCCTGGTCCTTTGCACCATGGTGCTGTACACAGGAGCGCGGCGGATCCTTGAGCGGCTTCACAGCCGTGCCGGGATCCACGAGCGGGAACGGGAAAACGCATGACGTACTTCTGGCTTGCGCTGGCTTTCGTGGGCGCCGCGGCCGTGGCCGGAGCGGCTTTTGCGCGCGCGGCCTTCGCGGCGAGCCCGACGGCGGCACGCGGGGCTGCGGCCGTCGGCACCACCTCCGGTCCCACGTCAACGCACTGGCGGGCCGTGGGTCTGTCCTTTGCCGCCCTCGCGGTACTCACGGCCGTGTTCGATTCCGTGATGATCGGCATGGACCTGTTCCACTATGACGACGCCCACCTGCTTGGGGCAAAGATCGGCTTGGCTCCCATAGAGGATTTTGCGTACCCGCTGGCCGCCGCGCTCCTGCTGCCCGGGCTGTGGTTGTGGTTGACGCGCCGGAAAGCGGACCCCTCGGCGGGGCAGGGCCAGCCCCGGAGCGCCTCGCGGCCAGAGCCCGGAGATCCCGCAGGCTCCCGCCTCGCCGGCCTGGTCCCCCAAGCCATCCTTGCCTCCCGGCCTGTCAGCTGGATCAACACGGCCTACCCCTTCGCGGCCGCCATGCTGCTGGCCAACCGCGAGATCGACTGGGTGTTGATTGTCGGCACCTTCTACTTCCTGATTCCCTACAACCTTGCGATGTACGGGATCAACGACGTTTTCGATTACGCCTCCGACCTGCAGAATCCCCGCAAGGGCGGCATCGAGGGCGCCCTCCTTCCGCCTCGACTGCACCGTCCCATGCTGTGGCTGGCGGCGGTCACCAACGTGCCGTTCCTGGTGGTTCTCGCCGCTGCCGGTGGCCCGGCGGCGTGGGTAGCCATCGCCGTCAGCGCCTTCGCCGTGGTGGCCTACTCCGTGGCCGGACTCCGCTTCAAGGAGCGCCCCCTCTTGGACTCCATGACGTCCAGTACGCACTTTGTGAGCCCCGCCGTCGTGGGTTTGACGCTCGCCGGCGCAGAGCCGACAGCGGGCTTGATCATCCTGCTGGCCGCGTTCTTCGTATGGGGCATGGCCGCGCACGCCTTCGGCGCCGTGCAGGACATCGAGCCGGACCGGCAGGCCGGAATCGGCTCGATCGCCACGGTCATCGGCGCCCGCGCGACGGTGCGGCTCGCCGTCGTGCTGTGGATCCTGGCTGGGCTCGGGATACTGGCCACGCCGTGGCCCGGGCCGTTGGCGGCCGTCGTCGCGCTGCCCTACGTCCTGAATTGCGCACCGTGGTGGAATGTCACGGATTCGACGGCGGCCCGCACCAATACGGCCTGGCGCCGTTTCATCTGGCTCAACTACGGTTCCGGATTCCTGGTGACGCTCATCCTGATCCTGCAGTGGAGCCTCGCCTCATGAAGGCTGTGGATCGTCTGCGGCGGGTTCGTGGTCGATCGTGTCCAGCGCCTGGCTCATGTGGCGCAGGAACTCCGTCACCACTTCCGCCTGTTCGGAGCTCAGCGCACTGGCAACATCCAGCATGCGCCGGTGCATGGCGCCCAGGGTGTGCCGCACTTCCTGGTCCGATGCCGGAGTGGGCCGCAGGATCAGCGCACGCCGGTCAGTCGGGTGGGCTTCGCGCCGGATATGCCCCGAATCCACCAGCCGGTCGATCAGGGTGGTCATGGACGCCGAGGTTATGCCCAGGCGGTCGCCCAGGTCCTTCGGCTTCATCACGCGGCCGTCGGCCTCGGCCTCGAACAGGTACCGCAGGGCCAATAGGTCCTTCTCGCCCATCAGCATGGAGGACCGGGTACGTTTCCGCATGGCCTGTTCCGAGACACGGTAGTCCCGGAGGGCATTCAGGACACCGACGGCAAGCTCCTTTTGCCCCGGATCCTTCCCGTACCAATAGCCCTTGGCGTGGCCGTCTGCGTCCATCCAGTAATCCTTCGCAAAGCGTGAAGCTCGTTTACCTAGCATCTGATACTAAGTCCGGAGAGGTCCTTCAAGGAAAGAGGCTCTGCACGTGAAGACGGAGAACTCGGATTTTGTACGCCAAATTACCGTGGCACTGAGCACGGACACCAACTGCATCCTCGGTAAGATTGGTCCCGAAGTCCCCGGACCCGCCTCTCTGGACCAGAGCCATGATGCGGCCGGGGTTATTTTTCGTGTTTAGGTCAGACTGATCGTTCGGATGCGCTCGACGGCGGTGCCAGTGCGGGTGCGTGGCGGGCGCAACAGCTAGCGCCTTGTAGGCAGTGGCACATCACTCTAGATTTGGAGCCATGACTGCGGAAGACAGGGCCGAGGACTTCGAGCAATTGGTGGACCTCATCGCCGGCACTGAAGACATCAAGGAGTTCCTGGACGGCCTCACCGGCTTCTCGGCGGACATGATGAAACAAGCCACCGGCTCGCACGTCGAATGTGCCGTGACCCTTCGTCGCCGCAAGCGGACGGCCACCATCGGAGGCAGCAGCGAGCGTGCCGTGGTCCTCGACCGCATAGAGCAGGGCCTGGGTGAGGGTCCGTGCGTCGATGCATTGGACAGCGGCGTGCCAAAGGTGCTCGAGGATGCCGCCACCGATCCGCGCTGGCCCACGTATTCCGAGGCCCTGCTTGCCGCCGGAATCAGCAGCGTGCTGGGCGTACCCATGAAGCTCGGCGACGAGTCGGCCGCCGTCCTGAACTTCTTCGCAGCCGAGCCCGGACTTTTTACCAAGAAGTCGATAAGCGACGCCGTCCTGTTCGTCGCGATGTCCAGCAAGGCCCTGCGCCTGGCGGTCCGGATCGCAGCGGCGGACCAGCGCGGCGACGATCTCAAAGCCGCCATGGAAAGCCGGACGATCATCGATCTTGCATGCGGGATGATCATGGCCCAGAACCGTTGCTCGCACGACGAAGCTTTCGACATCCTGCGCCGGGCCTCGAGCGACCGGAACCGAAAGCTCCGTGACGTTGCCCAGGACATCGTCAACAGGCTCGCCGGACAACCGCACACGCAGACTGCCCACTTCGAGGATTAGTCAGCAAACTGGGTATTCTAAACCCGATGTACAAATTTCCAACGTAACGATTGACATGACATAACTCACATTCTGTAAGCTGATTTAACAGTCACGCAGCCGGCTTCCTTCGCTCTACTTTCGGGAGGTCCGCATGGCCCCCAATTCAGCCAAATCCACCTATTCCCATGGAGTAGCTCCATTTGCCGCCCCCATTGCTCGACGAGGAGCATCAAGGCCGCACGATCTGCCCAACAAACCCGATGCCCTCCTGGGCGCCATCGCCGTGCGGCAACTGTTCCGCCGGTGGCCGCTGGTCCCCACACGGGAACTCGAACGCATCCGCCACGTTCTGGTTCACTGCGACCAACTCGGTTCGGCCGACACGCACCATTTGTCCGAACCCGCCAAGGCCCTCCTGGAACTCGTTTCCTCGGAGCTCGACCGTCGGAGGGAAGCCGCCAAAGCAGCCCACCCGGCAAGCGGGCCGCCGCGGAAGCCGACAGCCACGCTGACCTTACCGAAGCCCAAAGAACGCGGCGCCCTCTAATGGCGGGGCACTTCGAAGTCGTCGATGCATCCGGAGGCGACTGCCGTGTACGGCTCGTGGACGCGGACGGCACCGAACTGGCGCTGTCCATGCGGTTCCATGACAAGGACTCAGCCGCGAAAGGCATCTACTCGCTGCGCGAAATCGCAGCGAGCGGCCTGATCGAGGACCACACAGCCAGCGCCAGCTAGCGGTTACACACCTACAATGGGAAGTCCCGCCGTCGGGAACGAACTCGGGAAGACCGACGACGGCGGAACGGCCACCGCCTCGAGCGGCACCGCAACCGTGGTGGAACCGACCGTGACGTCGAGGTCCCGGACCTGCACGCGCAATGGCTCATTGCTGTAACCGGCCGCGTCAACCAGGCCAAGCGCCATGGAACCCTGCGAGAGCTCAACCGACAGCAGGCGCCCCTGGACCTTCAGCCGGAACGCGAGGCCTTCCCACTCGGACGGCAGGCGCGGGTCGAAGCGCAACACCTCGCCTTGGTCCCGCATGCCCGCAAAACCGCACACCAAGGAACTCCAGATGCCGCCGGTGGAGGCGATGTGGACGCCGTCGATCGTGTTGCCGTGCGAATTGTCCAGGTCGATGAACAACGCTTCAGTGAAGTGCTTCAACGCCACATCGCCATAGCCCACTTCGGCTGCCATGATGCCCTGCACGCATGCGGACAGGGTTGAGTCGCCGGTGGTGATGGGATCGTAGAAGTCGAACGCGCGCTGCTTTTCTTCGGCCGTGAAGTCCTGCCACTGCAGGAACATCGCCAGCACGGTATCGGCCTGCTTGAGGACCTGGTGCCGGTAGATCACCAAGGGGTGGAAGTTCAGCAGCAGCGGGTACTTGGACTTGGGGGTGTTCCAGTCCCACGGCTCCAGCGTCATGAAATCGTTGTCCTGGCTGAAGACCTGCAGGTGCGGATCGTAGGGCAGGGACATGCGCTCGGCCGCCTGCCGCCACACCAGGCGCTCAGTATCGGCGATGCCCTCGTGCTCCAGTGCCGCAGCCGCACGCAGGTTAAAGCGGGCCATGACGTTGGTGTAAAGATTGTCGTTGACCACGGCGGTGTACTCATCCGGGCCGGTGACGCCGTGGATGTGGAACATGCCGTCCTTGCCGAAGAAGCCCAGGGAAGCCCACATCCTCGCGGTCTCGATCAGCAGGTCCGCGCCCACTTCGGACTCGAAGCCCGCGTCGGCACTGGCCCAGCGGTATCGGGTTGCCGCAAAGGCGATGGCGGCAGCGATGTGGAACTGCGCGGTTCCCGCGGCGTAGTAGGCACTGGCTTCGAGCCCATTGATGGTCCGCCAAGGGAACAAGGCGCCGTCCACGCTGAGTTCCTTGGCGCGCACGCGGGCGTCCGGAAGCATCGCATGGCGGGATTCCAGGACCTTCCGGGCACCATCCGGGTTGGTGTACGTCAGATAGGGCAGGAGATAGACCTCCTGATCCCAGAAGTAGTGGCCCTCGTAACCGGAGCCGCTCACGCCCTTGGCAGGGATGCCCGCCACTCCGGCGCGGGCCGTTGCCTGTGCCAGCTGGAACATGGCCCAGCGAACCGCCTGCTGCAGTTCGGGCTGCCCGCCGATGGAAACGTCAGCCGTGGTCCAGTAGGTGTTGTAATGCGCCAGGCTTTGCGCCAGGACTTCGTTGAACGGAACCAGGTTGGCTTCGGCTTCCGCAACCAGGGTCTCGCCGCGGTCTTCGGCGTCGCCTGCCGAGCCCGCAACGACGTAACTGACAGTTTTCTCCAGGCGGAACGGTTCCCCGGCGTTGATGGCCAGGACATAGCGAACGGATGATTCGTCTTCCGCCACGGCCGTTTCGAAGGGCTGGCCTTCGTAGGAAATCCAGTGGTCCACGGCCATGGCCACGCGCTGGCGGGATTCCGATGTCTCCCAGGCAAGGCGCAGCGAACCGTCGGCCCCCTGCAGGTGAAGCGGCAGGAGCACGCGTCCGGCGTGCCGGCCCGAACGCCGGGGATCGTGGACGGAGTGGTCCTCCACAGGCTGGTCCTGGCGGTTGACGACGGCGGAGCTGACGTCCGCGGACACGTCACGGTCGGCGCTCACGGACAATTCCAGGCCAAGGCAGCCGCGCGAATCGAAGCCCACCGCTCGGCGCTCCACCGTGGTGACGGTAGCGCCAGAGCGGCACGCCCACGTGGTGGTTTCCTCGTAGACGCCCGTGGCAAAGTCGATGCTGCGGTGGTAGTCCAGCACCGTGGTTTCGGCCAGGCTCAGGGCCTCACCGTCGATCGATACCGTGAAGTTGTTGGCGTCCGGGACGTAGACGATCCGCTGGCCGGTGCGGGCGAATCCGTAAGCGTTTTCGGCGTGCTTGATGTCCCATATCTCGTGGAAGCCGTTGATGAACGTGCCCGGGAGTTCGCCGTCCCCGCGGGTGGAGTGGGCGCCGCGGATACCGAGGTGGCCGTTGCCCAGCGCGAAGAGTGTTTCCAGGGTTCCCTCGTCACCGGGGACGTGGATGTTTTCCACGAGCTTCCAAGGCTCGCAAGGGAAGCGCAGCCGGTCAGAGCTGATGAGTGCCATGGGCGGATGAAGTCCTTCGAAAAAGTTGGGTCAGAGAAGATCGTCGAGGTCGTCGACCACCAGCGTCGCGCCGGCGTCGAGAAGGGTTTGGCGGCCGGCACCGCGGTCCACGCCAATAACGGCTTGGAAGTTTCCGGCACTGCCGGCCTGGACACCGGACACGGCGTCCTCCACCACAATGCATTCCTCGGTGGGGACGCCGAGGAGGGAGGCCGCGTAGGTGAAGGTTGCGGGGTCCGGCTTTCCGGGAAGTCCGACGGCGGCGGCCACCTGTCCGTCAACCACCACCTCGAAGTGGTGGTCCAGTCCGGCGGCCTTCAGTACCGCGGGAGCGTTGCGGGAGGACGAAACGACGGCAACGTGGAGGCCCTGTTCCAAGGCGGCGTTGATGAACTTCACCGAGCCCGGGTACGGCTCTACGCCACGGGTGTCCACGATCTCGTTGAAGATCGCGTTCTTCCGGTTGCCCAGGCCCTGCACGGTTTCATTGGTGGGGGCGTCATCCGTTGGCCCCTCCGGCAGGGTGATGCCGCGGGAAGTCAGGAAGTCCCGTACGCCATCGAAGCGCGGCTTGCCGTCGATGTGGTCGAAGTAGTCGCTCTCTTGGTAGCCATCGGGGTGGTTTTGCTCCGCGAGGTAGTCGTCGAACAGTTCCTGCCACGCTTGCTCGTGGACCACGGCAGTGGGCGTCAGCACGCCGTCGAGGTCGAAAAGGAGCGCCGAAGCGCCACTCCAGGCAGTACGAAGGTCAGTCATGTGCATTGTTCCGTTCAGCGCTTGTGACGCGTGGTCTTGCGTTCGATGAGCTTGGTATCGAGCAGGTGGTTGGAGGGCGGGTTGGGGGTTTCGGTATTCACGAGTCGTTCGCAGAGCAGGTTCGCCGCGAAAGCGCCCTGGTCCGCAACGGGCTGGGCCACGGTACTCAAACCAAGGAACCAGCTCATGGGATGGTCATCGATTCCGATCACGGACACGTTCTTGGGCGCGGACAGGCCGTGTTCGCGCAACGCCATGAGCGCACCGAAGGCCGCCTCGTCACAATGGGCAAACACTGCCGTCGGCTTGCCGCCCCGGGCCACGAGTTCGGTCATCGCCCGGCGACCGTCGTCGATGCTGGGCTCGCAGCCCACCACCTGGTCCGGGTGGACGGTGAGGTGGTGTTCATCGAGCGCACGGCTGAAGCCCTGGAAACGGGGAATGCCGGCTACGACGGGTTCATTGCTCGCAAGAACCGCCAAGTCCCAATGCCCCAGCTCCAGCAGGTGGGAAGTTGCCCGCCATGCCGCGTGCTCGTCATCGATACCAACATTGTCCCACGGAACATTGCGCATGCTCACGCTGGCCACTGCCAAACCGGAAGCCTCCAAGCTTTCCACTTCTGCGGGGTCCAGGTCAACATTGAGCAGCAGCACGCCGTCCACCCGCTGGGCAAGCCGCTCCAGGTCGCCGAAGACCTGCTGCTTGACGCTCTTCTTGTTGCGGAGGCTGATCAACACGGTGTCATAGCCGCTGTCGCCGAACACTTCCTCGGCCGCCTCAACGGCTTGGGCGAAGAACCAAGTGGTGGCGGTGGGAGCAATGATGGCTACCGAACCCGTGCGGCCGCCTGCGAGGCGGGATGCCGCGGCCGAGGCCTTGTAGCCGAGTTTGCCAGCGGCCTCGGACACTTGCCGCTGCGCCTTTTCTGAAACGTTGGGGAGATTCCGGAGTGCCCTGGAGACGGTGCAAATGGACAATCCGGAGAGGAGGGCGACATCCTGGATCGTCACCCGGTGAGTCCTAACCATGCAACACGGCCTCAACCCTTTCCATACTCGAACAACCCCTTGGGGTGCGGCGCGCTGGTGGCCCGCAGCCAAAAGTGTAAGCGCTTACAATTTTGTCATTCAATAGAGTGGGGCTGGATGCGGAATTGTGACGGGAATCTCACCAAGAGCTTGATTCGGAGGCCCCGCATGCCGTCTAATCCTGTCCTCCCTGACCCAACTGCTGACCCAACTGGGTCGCATTAGTGCGCGTTTAGACGGCCCAAAACGCGCACTAATGCGACCTAGTTGGGTGCCAGCACGTAGAACCGCAGGAAGGCACTGACGTCCACGAGTTCCGGCTTCTCGATCCTGTGCCCCATCCCCGGGTACGTCCGCGCGGTGAGGGCCGTGTTCGCGTTGAGCCACTCCTTGGTGTGCGCAATGGCGTCCTCGTTGATCACCGGATCCGCCTTGTCCCTCCCCCAGAAGAAGGGCGGCGGCGTATCAAAGGACTCGGACAGTGCCAGGAGGTCGTTGTCCAGGACGAACCCGGACAGGCCCACGGTCGCAGTGAACTGCTCCGGCTTCAGGCGCAGCAGCGTGCTGGCCATGGCCATGCCCTGCGAATAGCCGAGCAGGCTCACGCTGCTGTGGTTCTTCCGGACCGAGCCGATCCAATCAAAGACCTTGTTCGTGGAGGCGATCACGTCGGCGAAATCGTTGGTCAGGAAGTAGTCCAGCAGGAACCAGCCATAGTGGTCGCCGATCACTTTCGGCCCGCGCAAGGCCGCGCACGTGAACTCCTGCGGCAGGTGCGGAAACAGGGAAACCATGCGTTCCTCGCTGGTGCCGTAGCCGTGCAGCATCACCAGCAAAGGAGTGCCCGCGCGCTCATTTTCGGGCTTCGACCAAACCACTGAATCCATGGGCATGAGCCTAGTAGACTGGCCGCATGACACCGCAGGAACTGGCCAATCTGGCCCATCTGCGGCGCGCACGCGACTTCATCGACCGGGAGTACGCGCGTCCGCTGGATGTGCCCACCATGGCAGCAGGGGCCCTCATGTCCCCCGCGCATTTCTCCCGCCAGTTCAAGGCCGCTTATGGCGAATCGCCCTACAACTACCTCATGACCCGCCGGATCGAGCGGGCCATGGCACTGTTGCGGGCCGGGACCAGCGTCACCGATGCCTGCATGGAGGTCGGTTGTACCTCGCTTGGCTCCTTCAGTTCACGTTTCACGGAGATCGTTGGCCTGACACCCAGCGAGTACCGCGCCCGGGAACACGAAGCTGTGAAGGCCATGCCCAACTGCATCGCCAAACAGCACACGCGCCCGGACAGGAACCCGAAGAAGAGCAGGATCGAAGAAGCGCCCGTTCCGTAGCTGCAATAGCGTGTGAGACATGAACATCTCACTGAAATATGCACACGTCACCGTCAACGATGTGGACGAATCCCTTCCCTTCTACCGGGACGCCCTTGGCCTGCAGGTCAGGAACGATGTCGGCTCCGACGGCCAGCGCTGGGTCACCCTCGGCAGCGATGCCCAGCCGGACCTTGAACTGGTTCTGTCCCCGCCGCACGCCGGCCGCTCCCAGGCCGACGGCGACGCCATCCAGGAACTCCTCACCAAGGGCGTCATGCCCATGCTCGTCTTCAACACGGATGATCTGGACGGCACCTTCGAGAAGCTCCGGGCCTCCGGCGCCGAGGTCCTGCAGGAGCCCATCGACCAGCCGTGGGGTCCCCGCGACTGCGCCTTCCGCGACCCGTCCGGCAACATGATCCGCATCAACCAAGGCTGACGCTTCGCACCAAGTACGACGGCGGTTGCTTGCCTTGGGCGCCCAAGGCAAGCTACCGCCGTCGAGCTTTCCGTCCTTAGTGGGTGGCAAGTCCGGCGTCGGTCCGCTCGCCGTCCTGGTTGGTGGAGGTGATGGCAGCCGAGACCACGTCGCTCAGGCGCAGGCGCCGGGCGTAGGCGTGCCGTTGCAGGCGTTCGCCCGATCCACGGCGCAGGATGGCCGCGGCGCCGGCCGCGGCTACATCGTCGTCGCCGGCTGCCACCAGTGCAGGCCCCACATGACGCAGGAGCGCACTGACGATGTCCGCGGCCGGGTACGGGCTTTGTTCCAAGGGGTGCTGCAGTTGCTCGTTGACGCCGAAGCGGCTGGCGCGCCAGTTGGACATGCGCAGCACACTGGTCAGGACATCCGACGGCGGCAGCCCCTCCCGCCACTGCCTCGCCGACGTTTCAACCAAGGCCCGGGCGATGACCGCGATGGTCAGGGCATCCTCGGCGTAGAGGCAGACGTCGGCGATGCGCAGTTCCACTGTTGGCTGGCCCCGGGAGAGGCGGGCATCGAAGTAGATCATGCCTTCGTCCAGGGGAACCGCGGTGGTGAGCAGTTGCCGCAGGACCGCCCGGTAGCCGGCTTCGGATCCGAAGACGTCCATGGGACCGGCTGTGGGCCAGCGGTTCCAGATCTGCGTGCGGTAGCTCGCAAAGCCCGTGTCCACGCCTTTCCAGAAGGGCGAGTTGGCGCTCAACGCCAGCAGGATCGGCAGCCAGTGGCGCATCCGGTCCAGGATGGCCACCCCTTCCTCCGGGGACTCGATGGACACGTGGACGTGGAAGCCGCACGTAATCTGCTCCCTGGCGATCAGGCCGAACTCCACGCCCATGGTGGCGTAGCGCTGGTTGCCCAGGGTTGGTGTTGCGTGGAACACCGGCGGCGTCGCCAGTGCCGCGACCCGCGCACCCACCGTCCTCGCTGCCTTGTCCGCGAGGGCCCGCCCCAGCTGGATTTCCTGGCGAAGGCCCGCCGATGTGCTGCGCGGGCGGGAGTTGACCTCTATCTGCTCCTGCTTGAACTCGGACTTGAGCGACGGCCCATCGCCTTGGTCCTGCTGCGAGGCGATGTCCAGGATTCCGGACGCAAGGGCCAACGGCATCCCGTCAATCGGATCGACAATGAGCAACTCTTCCTCTACGCCGAATGTTCGCATAGCCACCCCTCCCCACGGCTTGGTCGTCGGAGACGCCCTTATCCCACGTGTCGCGGAACCTCCATCTGGAAGCCGCAACGACAGTGGAGCACCTGGGTCTGCAGGTAGACCTCAAGGAGGCTGGGAGTTTCGGGGTCATCGGTGGTCCGGGGCGCTTCGATGAACCGCTCCGCGGCGCGGCCCAGCGTCATGGGTTCGCCGCAATGCGTGCAGCTGAACCACAGGCCCGCCGCGGAGGTGGACAGGAATTCCGTCTGGATTTCGGGAACAAGCTCGGCCAGGCGGACGGCATGGGCGTAGAACGTATCGCATTCGCTGCAGGTGTAGCTGACTTCAACAATTTCGGACTGGTTCGGTTCGGCCTCAACCACTGTTTCAACAAAGATGTAGGAATCCGTATCGCAGACCGTGCACCACGGACGGGCGCCGGTGTCAGCAGTTGTGGGAGTTGCCCCAGGTAAACGTTTCGGGGCGGGAATCGGGGAACCAAGCGTCATTGCCATTCTCCTTTTATTGCAAGTACCACCACTGCGGTGGTTTCCGACAACAATCCCTTGCGGGACGCACTGAACAGCGTCGGGAGAAGCTGATGCTCCTATCGGAACCTGCGTGCCTGGAACGGCTGGTCAGCCGCGCTCCGAGGTCGTGGGGATCCAGGGGCTATTGGCTTAACCCAGTAATGAATGTAGTTCAACAGTGCCGTGGGTCACAAGAGATGGGTGGCTTAACGGCAGGCGGCTAGAGGTCGAAATGGGATACCGATGCTGTCCCGGCAACGGCCTTGATCATGGCTTCGGCCACATCGCGCAGCTTCTGGTTACGGCCGTTGGAGGCCCTCTTGAGGATGCCGAAAGCTTCCTCCTGGCTGCAGCGGTTTTGGCCCATGATGATCCCGCACGCGAGGTCGATCGCCGTACGTGAGACCATGGCGTCCCGCAGATCGTCCGCGTGCTGCTGCTTGGTTCCAATGCGTACCGCCAGGCGCAGGGAACGCTCCGCCTGGCTGGCATAGAGCTCGCAATCACGGATGGTTGCCTGATCGAAGATGTGGGCCTGGGGAGCGAAGAAATTGAGCGCGGCAGTGGCTCCCTCGTCCAACTGCAAGGGCACGCACAGGACGGACAAATGCCCGCGGTCCGCGATCACGCCACAGTAGTCCGACCATCTCTCCTCGGTGGCCGTATCCTCCACCAGCACGGTGGTGTGCGTCCGCATGGCTTCGAGGCAAGGACCGTCGCCGAACGTCCGCTGGACCTCGTCGATCAACCGGGCTTCGTGGCTGTTGCCGGCTACGGTCAGGGCCTTGCGGCGGCGGCTCAGGGTGACGCCACAGAGCACGCCCAGCCCTACGGTGGCGGATACCGAATCAGCCGAAAACACAGCGAGTTCGCCAAGGAACCCACCCACATCCTCGCTGTCGATCACGAGGTCCTGAAGCTGCTCGGCCACCGGGACGTCATCGGTAGCCGGCACGTCTACGGACACGGCCGCGTCCGGGTGAATATCGTCCATGACCCTATTATCTACACCTCTTCCCTGGCCAGCGGATCCCCCCAAAATCCTTGCATCTGGGGTGCACCTATGTGCACAATCTAGCTACAGTCCGCTTCGACGGACCAGGCTTCACAGCTCATGCAGACGGGCGTCCCCAATTCACACAAAGGTGAATACCATGCCCGCGCAGCCTGCTTCGAGGGTTCCAGATGAAGCACACCCGCCACCCGACGAGCCGCTGTGGTGCCCGCGCTGCAACACCGACCAGCATCTCCTGGTGGATGCCATCCAGTCCCACTACCCGCCGGCGCCCAACAGGGTGGACGTCAGCTACCAGTGCGTTGCGTGCAGGTACTCCTACGAGCAACTGGCCAGTGTCCAGAAGGTGGCCGACATCCTGAACCGTCCGGGAAGATCCGAAGGCGTGCTCCAATTCGGCGGGCAGCACCTGCACTGCGGCAACCCCATGAAGACGCGCAGCTGCGAACTTCGACGGATCCAGGCACCCCTGGCGCTCAAACCGGGGGCACCCCTGAGGCTCTACGAGACCTACATCAACACCCGCGTCCTTGGATGCACCTGTGGCTTCCGGATGGAGATCCCGGACTGATCCGGGTCCCTTCGGCGAATCCGGGCTGGCCCGGACCTAGAGGAAGAGAATGCATGCACACAGAGAAGCGCAGGAAAGCGTCACTGGCGACCAATTCCGAGCCCCCGTCAGGACGCAAGCACAAGCTTCCGGATCCACCGGACCCGGACAACCTCCCCATCGATTACACAGGAGTGGGTTGGGATTCCAGCAAGTTCCCCCCTTCCACGCCGCGGACCCTGCGCCCGCAGCACCGGAGCCACGGACGGAACGGCACATCGTGACCGAGCCCGCCTCCCAACGGACACCTGGGCCGGAAGGCCAGCCCGGGCCGGCAAGGGGGCCCGGGCCGACGCCCGAGCCTGTGCCGCTGCCCGAGCCGGGGCCACCGCCCGTGCCTGAGCCCACTCCGACGCCTGGAGCAACCCCCGAGAGGGAGCCGGACCCGCCCCGGCAGAACGGGCCGCCCCGCGATCCCTAGCGGCGCGGGCGGCTAACACCCCCAAGCCGGGTCCTGGCAAATCCCCCAGTCGGGACCCGAACCAGGGCATGACGCACTACAGGGAGTGCGTCATGCCCTTTGGTGTGTCCAGGGACCGTAACCACCTCCACGAGAGCCATATCTTTGTTTGTGTTGTTTTCTCTTGACTTACCAACACAAACAAAGATAGAGTCAAGCAATTCCACATCGTTGTGACAGCAGTCACTTGGAGTGGATGCATCGAAGACAGGCTTTACCGCAATGGAGGGTAAGTGTTCGCCGAAGAGCGCCAACAACTGATCTCCGCACTCGTCGCAGAGCGCGGACGAGTGAGCGTTACCGAACTCGCAGACCGATTCAGCATCACCACCGAAACCATCCGCCGGGACCTCGCAGCCTTGGAGGTTTCCGGCAACCTGCGCCGCGTCCACGGCGGCGCTGTCCCCTCGGACCGGCTCAGCACCCGCGAAGAAAGCATCCTGGAGCGCGCCATTCAGCGCCAGGCCGAAAAACTCCGCATCGCCGCAGCCGCCCTCGCAATGATTCCCGAACCCACCACTGGCAGCATCCTGCTCGATGCCGGTTCCACCACGGAAACCCTTGCCGACCTCCTTGCCCAGCGGACGCCGGCATCGAATGGGTCAGCAGACGAGCTCGTGGTGATCACCCACGCCATTCCCATCGCCGGCAAGCTGTCTTCCACTCCCGGCGTCGCCCTCCAGATCCTGGGCGGCCGCGTTCGCGGACTGACGCAGGCAGCGGTGGGACAGTCCACCGTGGAGGCCGCTTTCAAGCTCCGCCCGGACATCGCGTTCGTTGGCGCCAACGGCATCCACGCCACCTTCGGGCTCAGCACCCCCGATCCCGAGGAAGCAGCCGTGAAGGCCGCGTTCGTCAAGTCTGCCCGCCGCGTGGTGGCGTTGGCCGACTCTTCCAAGCTGGACGCCGAAACCCTGGTCCAGTTCGCCACTTTGAAGGATGTGGATACTTTGATCACAGACAGGGAACCCTCCGCGGAACTTGCGGCAGCCCTGGCCGACGCCGGCGTAGACGTGGTGGTCGCATGATCGTCACGCTGACAGCCAACCCCAGCCTTGACCGCACCGTGGAGCTGCCCGGGCCGCTGGCCCGCGGCGAGGTCCAGCGCGCAATCCATGTCCACCAGGAATCCGGTGGAAAAGGCGTCAATGTTTCGCGGGCGCTCGTGGCCTCCGGCCTCGAAACACTTGCCGTCCTTCCGGGCGCGGACTCGGACCCGGTGCTGGCAGGACTGCGCGACGGCGGCGTGCCGTTTGCGTCGTTGCCAATCGGTGAGGCGCTGCGCAGCAACGTCACGCTTACCGAGCCGGACGGCGTCACCACCAAGATCAACGAACCCGGCCCGGAGCTGAGCGACGAACAGCAGGAAGCCCTGATCGGGCTGCTGCTGGAGCGCTCCCGTGGCGCCAGCTGGGTGGTCCTCGCCGGGTCCCTCCCACCAGGAGTGCCGGCGGACTTCTACGCCACTATCGCCCGCCGGCTTCGCTCACGCGCCGACGGAACGGCTGCCCCCGGCATCGCCATCGACTCCTCCGGGGCCCCGCTTGCGGCCGCCCTGGTGGGCGACGCCGCCGGAAAGCCGGACCTCCTGAAGCCCAACGCGGAAGAGCTCGCAGAGCTTGCCGCCGCCGCGGGATTCGCCGCTGTCTCCACCGCTGACGAACTGGAAGCAGACCCGGCCAAAGCCGCCCAAGCTGCTGCCGCCGTCGTCGAAAGCGGTGTGGGTGCCGTTCTGGCAACACTCGGATCCAAGGGCGCAGTCCTGGTGACGGCAGACGGAGCGTGGCTCGCCACGCATCCGCCGATCCAGGCCGTCAGCACTGTTGGCGCCGGTGATTCGTCCTTGGCCGGCTACCTGCTGGCCGCAACCCAAGGTGGTTCCGCCCCGGACTGCCTTCGTCAAGCCGTGGCACATGGTGCCGCTGCTGCTTCGCTGCCGGGCTCCACTGTCCCGGCAGTTCACCAGACAACCCCAGACGCCGTAACCATCACGGCCCTCCAGAAGGACTAACAGTGACCCAGCTGATCACACCCCAATTGGTCACCCTCGACCAGAACCTGGGCGATGCCCCCGCCGACGTCATCCGTGTCCTGGCCGGGAAGGTTGCCGCTGCTGGCCGTGCTTCCGAGGTTGAAGGACTCTTCACGGACGCCTTCGCCCGCGAGCAGAAGACCGCAACCGGCGTTCCCGGCGGCATTGCCATTCCGCACTGCCGCTCGGCGGCCGTCACGGAGCCCGCCCTGGCCATGGCCCGGTTGTCCCACAAGGTGGACTTCGGCGCCAAGGACGGCCCGGCGGACCTCATCTTCTTCATCGCTGCCCCGGACGGCGCGGACCAGGAGCACTTGAAGCTCCTCTCCAAGCTGGCCCGCTCGCTCATCAAGAAGGACTTCACGGCTGCGCTGCGCGCGGCTGCCACGGAACAGGACATCGTGGACCTCGTGGACGGCGCCTTGGCGGACAAGCCGGCTGCCGCACCTGCCGCTTCGGCCGCACCCGCTGAAAGCACGACGGCGGCTGCCGCACCCAAGCGGCTCGTAGCGGTTACTGCATGCCCCACCGGTATCGCGCACACCTACATGGCTGCCGACTCGCTGGTTGCCGCTGCCAAGGAGATGGGTGTTGACCTGCAGGTCGAGACCCAGGGTTCCTCCGGCGCCAAGCCGCTGGACCCGGCGGTGATCGCTGCGGCAGATGCGGTGATTTTCGCCGTCGACGTCGATGTCCGCGGCAAGGAGCGCTTCGCCGGAAAGCCGGTCATCAACGCTCCCGTCAAGCGCGGCATCGACGAGCCGGCCAAGATGGTCCAGGAGGCACTCGCTGCCGCCGACGACCCGCACGCCCACCGCGTCGCCCACTTTGGCGCTGAAGAGCAAGCCGAACGCGAGGCCGAGGAAAAGGGTGAGCACATCGGCCAGAAGCTGAAGAGGGCGCTCCTCACGGGTGTGTCCTACATGATTCCGTTCGTTGCCGGCGGCGGCCTGCTGATTGCCTTGGGCTTCCTGCTGGCTGGCTTCGACATCGCCCTTGGCACCAAGGCCAACGACATCCTCGCAGCCAATACGCTATTCAACCTTCCCGACGGCAACCTGGCCTTGTATCTCGGCGCGGTCTTGTTCAAGATCGGTGCCCTTTCGATGAGCTTCCTTGTTCCGGCGTTGGCGGGTTACATTGCCTACGCGATTGCAGACCGACCGGGCATCGCACCGGGCTTCGTCGCCGGTGCTGTCTCCGGATTCATGGGCGCAGGCTTCTTGGGCGGCATCGTGGGTGGCCTGCTGGCGGGCTATGTCGCATATTTGATCGGGACATGGCAGGTGCCGCGCTGGCTCCGGGGCCTGATGCCCGTGGTCATCATCCCGCTCCTGGCCTCCATCGTCGCATCCGGCCTCATGTTCCTGGTACTCGGCGGACCGATCGCCGGCCTCACCAAAGCCCTCAACGGTTGGCTGTCCGGCATGACCGGAGTCTCAGCAGTCATCCTCGGAATCATCCTCGGCCTCATGATGTGCTTCGATCTGGGTGGCCCGGTCAACAAGGTCGCCTACGCCTTTGCCGTTGCTGGACTCGGAGCAGGAAGCGCAGCCAACCAGGCACCTTGGCAGATCATGGCAACCGTCATGGCGGCCGGAATGGTTCCGCCTCTGGCCATGGCCTTGGCAACTGTGCTGGACAAGAAACTGTTCTCCCTCGCTGAGCGCGAGAACGGCAAGGCGGCCTGGCTCCTGGGAGCCTCGTTCATCTCCGAAGGTGCCATTCCGTTCGCCGCTGCGGATCCGCTGCGCGTCATCCCCGCCAGCATGGTGGGCGGCGCCCTGACCGGCGCACTTTGCATGGCGACCGGCGTGACATCGCAGGCTCCCCGCGGCGGCATCTTCGTTTTCTTCGCGATCGGCAACTTGGCGATGTTCGTGATCTCCATCCTGGCGGGCACCGTTGCTTCCGCGCTGATTGTTGTTGCCCTCAAGCGCTGGGCAGTCCGCAAGCCGGAGGCTGTTGAAGCCGAACCCGTACCCGCAACCGTCTAGACTCTCCACAACCTCACAAAGGAGCATCAATGCCTGAACGTACCGCCACCATCGCCAGCCGCGTCGGCCTCCACGCCCGCCCGGCAGCCATCTTCGCCGAGGCAGCAGGGGACCTGGACCTCGAGGTCACCATCGCCCGCGAAGGCGAACCAGCCGACGACGCCATGGACGCTGCCAGCATCCTGTCCCTCATGAGCCTCGGCGCCTCCCACGGGGACGTCGTGGTGCTGCGGGCTGAAGGCGAGGGCGCGGATGCCGCCCTCGACAGCCTCGTGAAGATCCTGGAAACGGACCACGACGCCTGATCGCTTCAATGCGCGAAAACGCCTGGCTGCACCCGGATGGGGTGTAGCCAGGCGTTTTTGCGTCCGAGCTTGGATCAGCCAACCACCCGGCTCATCAGGTCGATGAAGTTTCCGCCGAGAGCCGCCACGATGGTGCTGTCCTCTACCTCCCTCAGCACCAGCTCCCGCGTGATGTTGGGCAGCCCTGCATAACTCGTGACACCCTCGGCGTAGGGGTACCACGGGGGTGTCTGCAGGCAGCCCGGGCCTTCCCATTTCATTCGCTTGACGTACAGGGTTCCGTCGTACTGGATGTTGAGATATCCCTGTTGGTCGATGTACGCGGTCTCGTAGACGCTACGCCTGCCCTTGGGGAAGTCGGTACAGATGCCCACGCCACTGGGCCCGAAGATCTCCAACGTGTGCATGAGATGGTCACCCATCTGCGCTACCGTCGCTTGCGGATGATCACTGATCTCCAGCGGCATTGAGCTCATCATGCCGCCCTTCTCTGCCACCACTCTCATGGTCTGGTCCGTGGCATTGCGCCGGTTGCCAAACACGGAGAAGCAGTTGTTGTGGGAGAAGTAGGGCGCCGAGGTGGAAGCCTGCGCGGCCGTCAACTGGGTGCGCTTGCCGCCATGGGAAAGATCCACGAGCATTCCCACCCGGTTCATCTCGGCAATCATTTCCCGGCCAATCGTGCTGATCCCGGAATCCTCGGGCTCGGCGCAACCGTCCCCCAGGAAATTGCGCTTGTTGTAGGTAATGGCTGATGACACCACGCCCATGTCCCTGAACAGCTCGACATTTCCAGGATCATCACCGAACGGCTTGGCGTTTTGGAAAAGGTAATACACGGCAATGCGTCCGTCTTCCTTGGCCTGGCGGACGTCGTCCGCGCAGGTGGCCTTCACCAGGTCCGCGGAGTGTTTGCGGATGTTCCTGTTCCAGAAGGTGATTTGGTCCATGGCCGCCCGCTGGTCGTGTTCCTCGGCCGATAGCGTCATTCCAACACAGTCAACACCGCCGAGGCGCAGCAAAGCGATGGAGTCGTCAAGGGAGCCGTCTCCGCCGGGAGGGATCGCACCGCAGGTATCAACCACGGTGGCGCGGGCGTGGAGCTCCAGAGCCCGTTGCTCCTCGTCCCGGCCCGGCATCCTGGACAAGAAAGGGTGCTCAAGCTGCGTCTGTGTCACGGTCTTTTCCTTCCTTATGGCGTCCAGAAACCTCGTCGATCATGGTGAGGAGTGCGGTGTCGGACGCCAACAACCCTGCCCTGACCAGCGCTGTCTTCCACGCGGCGAACTGCTCGGGAACCGGCAGCGGCGACTTCGCCCAGAATCCGATGCGCAGGAACTGGGCCACGGTGGCTTCGAGTTCTGCGGCTGGAATGTCCGGAAACCATTCCCCCGCGGCTGCGGCCGCACCCTTGGCGGTCCGCCCAGCAAGCCACATTTGTGCTTTTCCGAGGCCCGCGCGGAACGCCTCAAGTTCCCCGCTGTGGTCCCGCGCCCAGATCCCCGTCGCGCAATATACGGACCATGGCACCGGGCCCAGCTCCTCCGCCAGCGGAACTGCTTCCACCAACCGCGGGTCCTGGGCCTCCTGGCCGCCCGCCAGGAGAAAGTCGCCCGGGCCGGTGAGAAATTCCTGCACCACGGCCTCCGGTTGGTAGCCCACCAGGAGCTTGATCTCACCCAGCGGAATGTTGTTCCGGTGGAGGACCTCCAGGAAGGCAACCCACGACGTCGGCACGTAGCTGGGTGCCACCAGCACCACACTGCCGCGAAGGGATTGCCAATCGAACACTTCCGGCGTTCCTTCCTGCCGCTGGGCATCGGAGCTCAAAACGGCGGCAGTCCCGGCCAGGCTCTTCCTGAACAGGAAGTGCCTGGTCTGTGTGTTGCTGACTGCCGCCACCATGCTCGGGGTGGTCCTGTTCAGCCGGTCGGCGAAGATGACGCTGCCCAGCACCAGGTCTGCGTCCCCCCGGACAACGGCATCGGTGATGGTGCCGTGTCCGGGGGCCTGCTCTACGATGCGGACATCCAAACCGTGCTCGGCAAAGTAGCCGCGCGAGATACCCACGTAATGAGGAAGGTAGGCAAGGTTGCGGGCTGCGGCGATACGAACGGCACAGCGGCCCGTGTGGTGATCAGCCATGGAAGACCGGCCTCGCTTCGTTGGCTTCCTCGAGCGTCTGGTCCTTTGTTTCCACTCCAGCGAGGGCAAGGACCGCGGTTATCGCGAACATGATGGCCATGGTGGTGAACACGCCAGGCAAACCAGCCTGGTCGAAGATCAAGGCGATCAGTGGCGGCATCACGATGATGCCAAGGCCACCGGTGCCCTTGACGAACGAGACTCCGAAGCCGCGGACGCGGGTGGGGAACAGTTCGGGAGCCCAGGACCACAAGGTGGTGGTCAGCAGGAGGGTGAAGAACTGGAAGAGCGAGCCGAAGATGAGGATGAGGGGATCCGTGTTCGCCAGGAGTCCAAAGCCCAGGCCCACCAGGCAGCCGAGGATCGCGCCGGTAACCATCACCGTCCGCCGCCGGAACCGGTATGTGACGGTCGCTGCGCAGAGTGCGCCGAGGAGGCTGCCGATCTGCATGATCAGGGTATACAGGAGGCTTTGGCCAAGGGTTGAGCCGCGGGCCACCAGGAAGGTGGGCATGAGCGTCAGCAGTGACATCTGCGCGGCGACCACCATGAAGTAGGCCCCGCTGGCCGTTGCCGTGCGTCGGCGGAGTCCACGGGTGAAGATTTCGCCGAGGCGGATTTTCTCCGGGCGGATCGCGGCGACGCTGCTGTCTGTTTCCAACTGGTCTTCACGGATGTGGATCTCGTGGTCCGGAACCTTGCCGGCGGCCAGCGCGGAGAGGCTTCTGTTGGCGCCTTCAATGTCACCGCGGGTGAGCAGGAAGCGCGGCGATTCCGGCATGTTGCGCCGGATCACCAGGACCAGCAGGACCGGCAGAATCAACAGGCCGAACAGCCAGCGCCATGCCACCTGGGGGCCACCGAAGAAGTTGCCGAGGGCCACGAGGACCAGGGCCGCATAGGCCGGAGCGACGACGTTTCCGAGCCCGCCTGAGCCGACGTTCAGCGCCGCAACGGCTTGGGCACGGTATTTGGTGGGCATGATTTCACAAATGAGGGCGATGCCCACCGCCAGCTCGCCGCCGAGGCCAATGCCAACAATGAGCCTGGACCCCATGAGGACTTCGTAGTTGGGGGCGAGTGCACACAGCACTCCGCCAACGGAGTAGACCACCAGGTTGGCAACAAGGGCGAATTTCCTGCCCTTGATGTCGGAGAGCATGCCGCCCAGGTAGGCGCCAACGGTGAGTCCGATGAACGTCATGGAGCTGATCAGGGCGAACTCGGCCTTGGAGATGCCAAAAGCCGCAATGATTTGTGGGCCCGCGAGGCCCAGGGAGTTGGACTCCAGGATGTCGAAGAACATGCCCGCTACAACCAACAGGATGGTTGCCCAGTGTGTTTTGGTGAGCGGGATCTTGTCGACCGATTCGGAGAGCTTCAACAGCATGGAATTAAGTCTGGGGCTGCTGCCCTTGATGTCTAGGGAACTCATTTTTTGTGCCTCCTGAAGATGGGCTGAGTGCTTCGAAGAATTGGGCGGCACCTTTGCCGCCCGATGCGTTGTCCCTGAAACCGGAGAGCCGGCCCCGATGGGTGCCGCTGTGATCCGTATCACCAACGTACTTCATCATCGATGATGATGCAAGCCTTTATTTGACCTGGCGCAGAACCTAGCGGGCCATGGCCGACAGCGACAGGCCGCCGTCCAACACCACCATCTCGCCCACTGCGTAGCCCGCTTCCGGACCGGCCAACCACAGGTAGATTCCCGTGATTTCGTCGATTCCGGCCGGCCTGCCCAGCGCTCCGCTGTAAACGTCGTTTCCCGCCGTCGCATCGAAAAAGCCGGTTCGGACATCGCCGGGGCACACGCCATTGACGAGGATGCCCGAAGGCGCCAATTCCATGGCCATGGACTTGACCAGACCCGTGAGTCCCCACTTCGCAGCCGCGTAGACGGCGTATCCGGGTTCGGCGGTGAGTCCGGCCACCGAGGACGTAGCGATGATTCTTCCCGGGACGCCGTGAGCGAGCATCCCCGCTGCCCCGGAGCGCATGGTGTTGAAGGCACCCTTGAGGTTGTTGTCCATGAGCCAATCCCAGGTTTCGTCGCCCGTCTCCAGCACCGACGCCTTGGGCAGTGACACCCCGGCGTTGGCAATGACCACGTCGAACGGGGGTTCCGAGGCAAAAAATTCCTGGGTTGTGCGGGAATCAGCCACATCAAGGTGCACAGCCGTGGCCCTGGGGATGACCTCCGCAGCCAACTGCACCTCCTCGCCATCTACGTCCAGCAGGAAGACCGCAGCCCCCGCCGCCGCGAAGCGCTCGGCGATGCCCCGGCCTATCCCCCGGGCACCGCCAGTCACCGCGATCCGTTTGCCACTGAAAGGGAGGTGTTGGTTCATGTCAGGGCCGCTCCTTCGCGGACTGGTTGCCTGGCCCTTCCAGCACCCGGCCATCCGACCAAGCGCGGCCACACGGCTGGGTGAACTCGGAAGTCCCGACCCTCCAGGGCACAGATCAACGAAATGAGGGCGGAGATGGAGGGCGTCTGCACACCCGTCCACTGGCCAAGGGATTCGATCGGCACCAGGCCGCAAGGAACATCCTCGGTGACGAACCGCCGCTGAAACGTCGGACCGACTCTGGGTGGATCCGTTTCACGGGCGCCGGGACCATAGGCCCGGAGGCCGAAGTCGTTTCTGCCCACGTGATGGGCACCCAGGCCGAGCGCCCGCATCACAGCCAGCCGTTCGGCGTCGAGCACGTTCCGCAGTGCCTCCAGGGCGGGGGCACCAAAGTCGCCCAAATGGAAGGCGCCAAATGGAGCCACCAGGCCATGCGCCTCTCTTGACGCGGGCACAGCGTTGAGCACTGCCGCCGGCACATGGGCGATGGGATTGGGATTGTTCAGGGACGAAGCCAACTGATGGCGCGCGGGCGTTGCCGCAGGAAACCACGGAGACAGCCGGGCGGCTGCTTCCTTGGAAGCGGCCTGGGTGGCAGCGGAGACCTCGAACCACGTCTTGATGGCAGCAATGTGCACCCGCCCGTCCCCGGGGGCGTAGGAAAGGTGTGGCGTGGTGTTAAGAGCGACGACGCTTTCCTCGGCCACCGCCGCGCCGGCCGATGACAGTGCGGATGCGAAGGCGGCGGCCCCGTTGACGTATCCCGTGGCCAGGACGCAAAGCTGGCCTGGTTGCAGCACAGGCCCCAAGAGCCGGGCCACGGAGAAATGCCTGTCGGCCGTAGTAGCCACGAAAATCACGTCGCAGCCCACCAGGCTGGCGTAGTCGTCCGTGTACAGGGGAGGCGGATAGTCGCCGGCCCCCAGGAGTCCGGTCAAGGAAATCTTCCTGGACTGCCGAAGCCGGACCAGCAACGCGTGGCTCTGATCGACCATGCTTTGGACCGTCACACCCCGCTGCATGAGATGGGCGGCCAAAGCCAGGCCCGTGCTTCCACAGCCGATAATTCCAACCCGGCTCATGGGCGGACCAACTCGCCGTATCCGGGACGTCCGGTCACTTGGCCGTCTTTGGCAACGAGGCTACCCCGGACATACGTCGCCACGACGGCACCTCGCGTCGGCCGGCCAGCCCAAAGCCTGGCGGCGTCCCTGCTCACCGAATGTTGACCAAGGGGATCAATGATGCCCTCGCGGTCCAGGTCCACCAGGATAATGTCGGCGTCGGCGCCCACCCGCAATTCGCCCTTGGACCCCAGCCCGAAGACTTCGGCGGCCCGCTGGGAGATCGCACGCGTGAGCCGGGGCAAGGTGATCAGCCCTTCGTTGACCGCTGTCAGAAGTGCCGAAACCACGGATTCAAGGCCGTGGACACCGGAGGGAGCCCGCCAGATGTCATCCCATCCCTTGTCCTTGTCCGTGGGCGTGTAAGGGGCGTGGTCCGTTCCGATGTAGTCGATGCTCCCGTCTCCGAGCCCCGCCCACAGTGCTTCGACGTCTTCGTCTCCACGGAGGGGCGGGTTGACCTTGGCGTAGGGGCCCAGGTGCTCGCTGGCGGCCAGGGTATGGAACAAGTGGTGCGGGCACACTTCGGCCGTCACTGCCTGCCCCTCGGCCTTTGCCCGCCGCACCCGCTCCACCGCAGCACCCGTGCTGATGTGTGCAATGGACAACCGGGCACCCGCAGCACCGGCCAGGAGTATCGCCCGTGCTACTGCTTCCTCTTCAGCCACGGGCGGCCGGGATTCGGCGTGGGCGCGCAGGTCCTTCCGTCCCAGGTTCTTCATCTGCGCGGTAAGGCACCCGCAGATGGAGTCGCTTTCAGCATGCACGACGGCGACCCGACCGGTCGCTGCGATCGTCTGCATGGCAGCAAGGAAGGAAGCGTCGTCAGGAAGCGCCCGCGTATCGAACCCGGGATCGGCATTGGGTGCGGGGGCATTCATGAACGACTTGAACGCCACCGCACCCGCGACGGCCTGTTCCGCTATGCGGCTCGTATTGGTATGCCCGGCCCCGCCATACAGTCCGTAATCGACGTAGGCCTTGGGCGCTACCACTTGATACTTGTAATGCCAGCTCTCGGCGTCCGCCACTGCCGGGATCCCCGAAGGCATTTCCAGCACTGTGGTCACGCCGCCAACCGCGGCAGCGCTGGTTCCCGTGGCAAAGGTTTCACGGTGTGGATGCCCCGGATCCCGCAGGTGGACGTGGGTGTCAATCATCCCGGCCATGACCACGAGTTTGCTCGCGTCGACAATCTCAACCGACCGGGAAACGTCCGGAGGATTGGCTACACGACGGTCCAGGAGACCCGCGACTTTACCGTCCTTCACCAGGAGGTCAGCCTCGACAACGCGTTCCGGGAGCACCACACGCCCACCGGTTATCAACAGCTCGGTCGGCATTTTCATTGCTCCGACATCATGATCACGGCACCCTTGGTCTGGGTGTAACCCAGCAATGCCTCGTAACTCTTTGACGTGCCGTAACCCGAGTGCTTGCGGCCACTGAAGGGAAGTTCCACACCGTTCGAAAACGTATTGACCATGACCTGGCCGCAGTTCAGGTCCCGGACCAGACGGTGGGCCCTGCCCACATTGGCAGTCCAGACCCCGGCCACCAGCCCGTAATCGGTGCTGTTCGCGAGCGAGACGGCTTCATCGGTGTCATCGAAGGTGGTGACCGTGAGGACAGGTCCAAAGATCTCTTGCCGGGCGATGGCCGCGGAGGAGGCTACGGCGTCGAAAATCGTGGGCAGGATGAAATTTCCACCCTCCAACGCCGGGTCCCCGGGCACTCCCCCGCCCACCAAGAGCTCCCCCTCAGTGCGTCCCAAGGCGATGTAATCAAGCACCCTTTGCTGCTGCTTGCGCGAGATCACCGGTCCGAGGCCAGGATCGTCCAGTCCATGGCCAAGTGTGGTGTCCGCGAAGATCCGGACCAGCCGCTCAACGAATTCATCGTGGACGCTCCGGTGCACCAGCAAGCGCGAGCCAGCCGAGCACGTCTGGCCTGCATTTTGGAGGATCGACTGGGCCACTACTTTGGATGCCGTGGCGAGATCGGCGTCGTCGAACACGATGTTAGGCGATTTGCCGCCCAGTTCGAGGTCGGCAGGGACCAGGTTGGCCGCCGTCGCCTGTCCAATCTTGATGCCGACCGGAACCGAGCCCGTAAAGGAGACTTTCCCCAAGCCGGAGTGCGCTGCCAGCGCAGCTCCCGCCTCCGCCCCCCTGCCCGGCACTACATTGAGCACCCCGTCTGGCAACCCGGCATCGCTCATGATTTCGGCCAGGCGGAGAGTGGACAACGGAGCTTCTTCGGCTGGTTTCAGCACGCAGCAATTGCCGGCAGCCAGCGAGGGGGCGATGGTCCGCGTGGCCAGCCCCAGCGGGTAGTTCCAAGGAGTAATGTGGCCTGTTACCCCGTACGGTTCGCGGATCGAAAACGTCATCCGGTCCGTCCCCGCCGGGATGATGCTGCCGAACACCGCCTCCACCATGTTCGAGTAGAACTCGAAGAACCGGGCGGCAAAATTCACATCCACCACTGCCTGCCGCAGCGGTTTGCCCGTGTCCTGGCTTTCTATCCTGGCCAGTTCGTCGCCATTCGCCACGATCCCAGCAGAAATCTTCCGGAGGATCGTGGCACGTTCGGCGGCAGTGGTTCGCTTCCACCCGGCGTCGTAGGCCCGGCGGGCAACCGTGACGGCATGGTCCACCTGATCCGCGCCGCAGGCGGCGACCTCCGCCAGGGGCCGTCCGGTGGCGGGATCCAGGACAAGGAACGAATCGTCCGTATCCACTGCCTTGCCATTGATGTGTGCCATCCGGCGATGTGTTTCGAGGGATTGCTGCGTCATGGTTTTCCTCCTGGTTGCGCTGCGTGCAGTGGCCCCTGAACTGAGGGCCTCTGGTGAATCCAGTGCCGGGCTATCGCCTCGCGAGTGCTGAACAGAACATCGCCCGCACCCAAGGCGTGCTCCACAAAGTCGCGGAGGCCGGCCATTCGGCCCGCCTGGCCGGTGTGCCTTGGGTGGATTCCGATGGACATCATTTTTGGCGTGCCCCGGCGGCCTTCCCGCCTTAGTTCGTCAAGGCCGCGTGAGCAGGTCTCCCAGAAATCGAAGGGACTCGTGAACCCCATGGGCTGGACCAGCCGCCCCTCGGTGTAGGTCAGGGTGTAGGGAACCACCAGGTGCTCGCGGGCACCGACCTCCAGGAAATAGGGAAGATCGTCGTTGTACGCGTCGGAGTCGTAGATAAACCCGCCCTCTTCAACAAGAAGCCGCCTGGTGTGCAGGCTTGGGCCGGTTCTGGATCGCCATCCCACGGGGCGCCGTCCGCACGTCCGTTCAATCGATTCGACGGCGAGCTTGATGCGGTCCCGTTCCTGCTCCGGTGTGAGCTCTGCCGGATCCGTCCAGCGCCATCCGTGGGCGCAAACGTCATGGCCCCTCTCGGCAACCCATGCGCTGACCTCGGGATTCTTCTCCAGCGCCACGGCTGGCGCAAAGAGCGTGGCCGGAAGACCGTATTCGTCGAGCAAATCGGCGATCCGCCAGATGCCGGCCCGGCTGCCGTATTCGTAGATGGATTCCACGGCGAGGTCCCGCTTCCCCGGTTGTGGGTCGCGTCCCGGCCCCAGGCTTTCGCCGTGCGGATCACCTTCCAGGACGCTGCGCTCGGCGCCCTCCTCATAGGCGATGCAAAAATTCACCGCCACAGCGGCATTTCCCGGCCACGAGACCTTGGGCTTGTTCCTCCCGTATCCGATGAAGTCCCGCGCAGGGCCAGCGTCGTACGAAGAATCAGTCATTGCCTCCACCCCTTTCCTGGTCGTCATCGTTGACTACTTCATCACCAATGATGATGTAGAAACAAGTCATAGTCAACAGGCCGCAAAACCGCTCGACGGCGGGTAAGGCTATGGGAAGATGGCTTGATGCAACCGAGCGGACGATTCAACGTGGAAGTGGGGCGCACCTGGTGACATCGCCGAATATCGAGATGGAAATCCTGGCCCTCACGCTTATCCGGGAATCAGAAAGACCCGTTGGTTCGTCCCGCCTGGCAGAGGCTTTGAACGAGTCCGGCATCCATTTGGCAGAAGCCACGGCCGGCCGGTTCCTGCGCTCCCTGGACAAGCAAGGTTTCACGGTAATCCCCCGCCCCAAGCAGGGTCGCGTTGTCACCGAATTGGGGCAAAAGCGCCTTGAGGAACTCAAAGGGGCCCTTCGGGTCCAGGAAAATGGCGCCAACCTTGTCCTGGCCGCCAGCACCACCGATCTCAGCGAACTTTTGGACATCCTGGTGGTGCGTCGGGCCGTGGAATCAGAGGGGGCACGCCTGGCCGCAGCCGATGCCACCGATGAGGACCTCGAAGAGATCGCCCGTCAGGCGGCGAGCCATCGAGACGCGGTGGAGGCAGGATCGTCCCCCGACCGGGAATCATCAACCACTTTCCACCGCTCCGTGGCTGCGGCCACGCGCAACCGCATCCTCATCTCCATGGCGGATCTCCTCATTGAACCGGCCAACCCCAACCTGACACGCGTTCTTGAAGAGGTCTCCCTGAACTCAAAGGTCGTAGCAGAGCAGGCGCACGACCATTCAGAACTGGCCGCCGCCTTGGTGAATCGCGACGTTGAACTGGCCGGCCAGCTCATGAACCAGCACGTCGGACACCTTATTGAGGCCGTCCGAACCTATCTGGAGAAGACCGCCACCCTGGGAAAATGATCAGCTTTGCTTCCCCATCAGGAACTCCGCGATCGAGGGCTCCGTGGGCTTGACCTTTTCGAGTTCGCCTTCGAGGTAGGCGTCCACGATCCTCGGGTCCACGTAGGACGTGCGGGCCACGGCCGGCGTGTTGCCCAGCATCTGCGCGGCCTCTTTCATGGCCTTGACCAGGGCTTGGGGCCGGGTCATCGTTCCGTCGTTCTTCATGAGGCACAGGGCTGCGGCGGCAGTGCCTTTCCACGTACGGAAATCCTTGGAGGTGTAGGCCTCACCGGCGATGCTGCGAAGGTACTCGTTGATCATGGACCCATCCAACGGGACCCATCCGCCGTCGTCCTTGAAGGAAAGCAGCCGCTCCTTGCCGGGCCTGCGCGCCAAAGGTTCGAGGAAGGCCGCAAGGACGGGGTCATTGATGGACGTGTCCCACCACTGGCCGCTCTTGCCCGGGAACTTCAACGCGACCGCATCATCCTTGATGCGCGCGTGCCTGCACCGGAGGGTGGTGAGCCCGTAGGAGCCGTTTTGGCGCATGTAGCTCTCCGAGCCGACCCGCAGGGCGCCGAGGTCCATTAACCGGACAGCCGCCGCGAGCGTTTGCTGCTTGGGCGAGGACCCATCCTTGAGGTGCAGCGTGACCGCGCGGCGGATGGACGGGAAAACCGAGCCGAGCTCGGCCGCGCGCTGGAACTTCTCGGTGTCTTTACGCTCCCGCCAACGCGAATGGTAGATGTACTGGCTTCGACCGGCTGCATCAACGCCCGTGGCCTGGATGTGGGCATTCCCGTAGGGACTGATCCAGACATCCGTCCACGCGGGTGGGATCGCCAGCGCATTGATGCGCTGGCGATCCTCCGCGTCCAGCAAGGTTCCGTCGGGGTGCCGGTAGCTGAAGCCCTTGCCCGAACGGCGGCGGGCGATGCCGGGCTTGGAAAGGTCACTGCGCCGAAGCCTGGCCACGCCGGTCTGCCCGTCCGCGGACTAGGCTTCGTCGGGGTCGGTCACTGCAGTGCCGACGCCCATGGTCTCCGCGTTGATCATCCACGCCAACTGCTCAAGGCGGGCGATGAACGCATGCAGGAGGTCCGCCGTCGTGGGGTCTTCCTCGTCAACTTCATCGTGGACGTCGCGCATGGTCTGCACGGCCCGCTCCACGCGGTCGGTGACCAGCTTGACGGCATTCTTGGTGTTCACCAACCCGCCGGGGAATTCCTCCAGGCGGGTGCCCTTTGCGATGGTGCCGCTACGGCCATCCGGGAGTGCGTGGAGTGCGCGCATGCGTTCTGCGGTCTCGTCGGCGAACTGCCGCGTGGCGAGAACCAGTTCGTCCAACTGGAGGTGGAGATCCCGGAAGTTCGGACCAACGATGTTCCAGTGGGCCTGCTTGCCCTGTAGCTGAAGCTCAATCAGGTCCGTCAGGACGATTTGAAGATTGTCTGCGAGCTGCTGTGACGCTTTCATAATTTCCTCTCGTGGACGCTGCATGGACATTCACCCAGTCCAAGTGGCTACATCAACAACTCTTTCATAAGGGTGCTTAGTAGTACAATGAGGAGTGTCGCTGTTCACAGCTGGCGAAGCGGGAAACCGTGGGAGCCGGTTTGTGGCCACGACAAAGGCACCTTGGAAACTGTTTCCAGGTACCGGCATAACTCAATTGAAGTAAACGGAATGCATGTCAGGAACCACAGCGGCTTACCGCTGGATTCCTCCCAGAAAGGAATGTGCTGACCATGAACACGCTTCTGATCATTGCTGGTGTAGTGGCGATTGTCCTTCTTCTTGTGGGCGGCTTCTCGTCGGCCCTCAACTGGCTGCTGTGGGTAGGCATCGTCCTCCTGGTGGTCGCAGCCATCGGCTGGCTTCTCAGCTTCATGTCAGGTCGCCGAGGCCACACGGTATAGAGCCCGGAGCGCGACAACCCAGCCGGACCTTGAGGCCGGCACACCCTGAATATCAACAGACCGTGAGGGCTGTCCCCGCCGCGCACCTGCACCCGGGGACAGCCCTCCGGCACACCCAAGCCAGCCGGAGGTGCCTGAATTGTCAGACGCGGAACCGGTCGTCAGGACCGGGCGCAACGAATCCACCGAAGAAAAGATGGACCGCAACTGGTTGGAGCTGATCCAGGAACTGCGCGTCCTGCAAACAGGAGTCCAGATCCTCGGTGGTTTCCTGCTGACCCTGCCGTTCCAATCGCGCTTCGCGGAATTGGACGATTGGCAGACCGGCCTCTACCTCTTCAACGTCCTGGTCGCTTCGTTGACCACCATCACCATCGTCCTTCCCGTCAGCGTCCACCGCCGGCTCTTCCGGCGCGGTCTGAAGGCAACCCTGGTTTCCAGCGCGGACACGATCACCAAACTCGCCCTGGCCGGCCTGTCCATCCTGATCGTCGGCTCGGCTGCCCTGGTTTTCGACGTAACCATCGGCCGAACAGCGGGCCTCCTCACCGGCGCATTCATCATTTTGGTGGTGCTGGTCTTTGTTGTGGGACTCCCCTTCTGGATTCATCACAAGGCGCTCCAGGACAAGGAGGACTGAGCTTTGGCCGGAACAACAGACACGCCAACCAAAAAAAGCAGCCCCGCGCGCCAGTGGGCCAAGGAGCACGGATTATTGCTGGCGAACATGGGCCTGTTCGTTGCCTTCCTCGGCGGAATGATCATTTCCGGAGCGGCGAACTACAGCGAAGAGCAGCAGACCCACGGAGGCCAGCCCGTGGGCATTCTTGAATATCTGACGACCGGCAGCTTCGTGGAAGCAGTATTTGAAAACTGGGAATCCGAGTTCCTGCAGATGGCCATGTACGTGGTCCTGACCATCTTCCTGTTCCAAAAAGGCTCGTCCGAATCCAAGCCCATGGGCAAGGCCGCGCCACAGGATGAAGACCCTCGGGCTGCAAAAGCCAGCGAGAAGACTCCCTGGCCGGTAAAGCGCGGCGGTTGGGTCCTCAAGATCTACGAGCATTCACTCGCAGCACTCCTCGGCATCCTCTTCCTGGCTTCCTTCGCCATGCACGCAATCGGAGGAACCTCCGCCTACAACGAGGAACAACTCAGCCACGGCCTGCCACCGGTTTCAACGTGGGAATACCTGGGCTCAAGCCAGTTCTGGTTCGAATCATTCCAGAACTGGCAGAGCGAATTCCTGGCTGTCGGAGTCCTCGTCGGCGCCTCCGTCTACTTGCGGCAGCGCGGATCGCCGGAATCCAAACCCGTAGCCGAGCCGCATTATGAGACGGGCGCCTGACCACACATCAAGAAAGGAACATCACCATGCCAGGCAAAAAGAATCCCAGCCTCAAGGACCCCGAACTTTATGAGGAACTCCGCGATGACGGAGCTTCCAAGGAGAAAGCCGCCCGGATTTCCAATGCCGCGGCAAAACAGGGCCGCGACAAAGTTGGCCGCAAAGGCGGAAAGTCCGGTGATTACGACGATTGGACCGTGGACAAGCTCAAGTCCCGCGCCAAGGAACTCGGGTTGAAAGGATATTCGGACAAGAAGAAATCCGAACTCATTTCAATGCTGAGGAACCACTGAACTTACCCGGCCTGGCGGCAATAGACGCCGCCTGCCGGTCAATCCGTAAGCCGCGGTTCAGGCCTCAGCCTCTTGAGCCAGGCCTCGGTTTGTGCAATATGCGCGCCCATGGCGATGGCGGCCAGGGTGGGGTTCCTCTGGGCAATGGCCTCCAGGATCGCAGCGTGGCCAGCCGTGCTGCCTTCCCGCACGATGGTGCCCTCATCGCCGTCGAAAATGTGGAAGTGACCACCACGGGAGCGGAAAAGACGCACCAAGCCGGCCAGCGTGGAGTTGCCGCTTGCCCGGCAGATTTCCTCGTGGAACCGTGAGTCCAATTCAGAGTATTCGGAAGGGTCGTCCGTGTTTTCCATGCCCGCAACCAGTGCGGTGAGAGACTCCAGTGCGGCAGGAGACGCGTTGGCCGCCGCAGCAGACGCCGCATGCGACTCCATCAAACGCCGGATTTCAAACAGCTCCAGCAATCCATCCAAAGGAAGCAAGTCCACCAGCAACGCGAAGTTCTGGAGGATCACAGTGGGTTCCAAGGACGATATGTAGGTTCCCGAACCATGCCTTGACTCCATGATCCCGAGTGCCGACATGGCGCGAACGGCCTCCCTCAGGGAACTCCTTGACACCCCCAGCTGGGCGCACAGTTCAGCTTCCGGGGGGCATTTTTGTCCGGGTGCCAGCTCGCCCGAAGCGATCTTGTTCCGCAGGCCTTGCATGGCCGTTTCGACTGCACCCATTTACCCGCCTCCTCCAGACTTGGTACACGCTACAGCACTCAGGCAGCGGCGCCCCGATGGGACGAGTGATCAGACTTCAAAATAGGACACATCGTACCTCTTGCGAAAATTCATAGGTCAAACGGCCCGCATCCCGGGAATTGTCCCAAAGTCATCTTATGACTTTGCATAGTGGTCTGTTGTCTTGCTTGGGGATGTGAGGTAACTTACAGGCAGTCCCGCCTCACCGAACAAGAAGGCCCTTGTGCACCCAGCCAGCAACCTCACGGCCCCGCGTCCCATGACAACACCCGATGGCAATCCCTCCTTTTCCGACTGGACCCTCACACCCTCCAAGATCCACCTGAACCATGGCTCCTACGGCGCCGTTCCCCGGGCCGCACAAGACGTTCAACTGGAACTCAAGGCACGAATGGACGCAAACCCTTGCACGTGGTTCATGGACCAGTACAAGGCGGTCGCGGCAGCCCGGGCCGACGTAGCAGCCTTTCTGGCGGTCGATGCCGGGGACATGGCACTCGTGCTCAATGCCAGCGCAGGTGTCACCGCCGTCTATAACTCCCTTGACTTTGATCCCGGTGCGGAAATTGTCATGACCAACCACGCCTACGGAGCCGTGCTTCATGGCGCCTACCGCATAGCGCGGAAGTGCCACGGCAGCGTGCGCATTGCCGACATTCCCCTGGAAGCAGATGCAGAGACGGCAACGGCGCTGATTATGGCGGAAGTCGGCCCCAAGACGGCCCTGATCGTGCTGGACCAGATCACCTCGGCAACGGCACGGGCATTTCCGGTGGAGTCCATCGCACAATCAGCGCAAGCCGTCGGGGTGCCGTTGCTCGTGGACGGCGCCCACGCACCAGGTGTGCTGGAGGCTCCCGTGCCCGAATTTGATGGTTTCTGGGTTGGCAACCTCCATAAGTTCGCCTGCGCCCCCAGGGGCACGGCGGCACTTGTTTCCCGTGGGGACCGTGCCGCTTCCTTGACGCCACTCATCGATTCGTGGGGTTTTCCCTACAGCTTCCCGGACAACTTCGACCATGTGGGCACGCAGGACATCACATCCTGGATGGCGGCGGGTACCTCGTTCAACACCATCGCGCAACGGTACGGTTGGTCGACATTCCGCAGCTATGCCACGGCACTTTGCGATTACGGGGAAGCCATCATCGGCGCTGCTTTTGCGGACCTCACCGGAGAGAACCACACCGTGGATGCAGGCATGCCCGTGGGACCGCTGCGCTTGCTTAGCCTGCCGGCGGGCCTGGCAACCTCGCACGAGGATTCCCACAGCGTTCGGGCGTTCATTTCGGACCAGCTGGACATCGAGAGCGCGGTGACCACCTTTAACGGCGAAGGCTTCCTGCGGCTATCCGCCCACCTCTACAACTCCCCCAAGGACTACGAACTCTTCGCAGAACGGGCCGTGCCGGAACTCGTCCGGCTGGCCAGATCCCTTTAGACACCAACGTCCGCGCCGCTGCAAGGCGCAAACCACTTTAACCAATCAACGGAGGGCCCACGTGAAATCCAGAATCATGGCAACTGCTGCTGCAGGCCTCGCGGCAGTTCTGGCCTTGGCAGGCTGTGGCGGTGGCGGACAGAGCGCCGCCGATGGCAAAGTCACTTTGAAGATGGTGGAAAGCCTCACCAACCCCACCCGGACAGAAACCCTGAAGAAGCTCCTTGCCGGTTTTGAGCAAGCCAACCCCAACATCAAGGTCGATCTCATTTCGCCGCCCACGGACCAGGCGGACCAGAAGATCCAGCAAATGCTCCAGTCCGGCAAAGGCGTCGACGTAGTCGAGGCTCGTGACATCACCGTGGGGTCCTTCGGCGCCAACAATTGGCTCTACGACATGACCAAGGACCTGGACGGCTGGGATGGCTGGAACAACCTGACGGAGAACGCCGTCACCTACTCCAAGCAAAACGGCAAGACCTATTACATCCCGTACGGCTTCTACGGGCTCTCCCTCTTCTACCGATCAGACCTGGTCAAAGACGCCGGGTTCGACGGTCCTCCCAGCAGCTGGTCCGAGATGGCCAAACAGGCCGAGGCCCTGAACAAGCCATCAGAAAACAAATTCGGCTACGCATTCCGCGGGGGCACCAACGCCAACTCCAACGCCGTAGCCATCATCGAGGCCTACGTTGCTGACGAGATCGACCGCGAGAATGCGTTCAAGTTGACCAGCGGCAAGACGATCTTCTCCTCCCCCAAGGCCCAGGAAGCCATGGATCTTTACATCGACCTCTTCAAGAAGGGCTCGCCGCCGTCCTCGGTGGCATGGGGATACCCGGAGATGGTGCAGGGATTCAGCAACGGTTCCACGGCTTTCCTGCTCCAAGACCCCGAGGTGATCGCCACCGTCAAAGAGTCGCAGGCCATAAAGCAGGACCAGTGGAACGTAGCGCCCCTGCTCGTGGGACCGGGCGGTAAGGCAATACAGCCAGTGGCCTCGGCGGGCTGGGGCATTGCACAGTCCTCCAACGCCAAGCCGGAGGCCGTCAAGCTCATCAAATATCTGGCCCAGGGCGACGCCGCAACCACGTTCAGCAAGGACAACAGCCTTGTCCCCACACTGAAGTCTGCCGCCAAGGACACCTTCTACAGCACCGGCCCCTGGGCTGCCTACGTCAAGATGACGGAGAACCCCGACACTTACGTTTCGGCCATCCAGCCACGCAGCGTTTCCTGGTGGACCGAATGGATCAAGAAGTCCGACGGCGAACTCCAGCGGGTGCTCACGGGCCAGATGAGCACTACTGAACTGCTGGCCAGCTGGGACAACTACTGGACAGAAAAGATGAAGGGCTAGCCGCCCCATGAGTCTCGACGTCAAGCGGTCCACTTCGCCCCCTTCGGGGCGCAGGGACGTGCAACCGGAGCAGGGCGGCGGCAACTCAAAAAGGCGGTTCAGCGCCCGGACGGCGCTGACCTTGCTGGCCTTCCTGGCCCCGGCCGCGGTGTTCGTGGGGATCTTCACGTACTACCCCATGATCGCGGGCAGCCAGATGGCCTTCCGGAACTGGAACCTGAATGACCTTTCCGATACGTCCTGGGTTGGTTTCGGGAATTTCCAGAGCTTGTTCGATGCCCCCGAGTTCGGGACAATCGTCCGCAACACCGTTGTCTGGGTGGTTGGCTCCCTTGTGCCGCAGGTGGTCATCGGCTTCGCGGTGGCGCTGTTCCTGAAGAAGCGGTTCAGGATGCGCGGGGCCTATCAGGCCATGATCTTCTTCCCCTGGGCAGTATCCGGTTTCCTCATTGGAATGCTGTTCCGGTGGATGTTCAACGCCGAGTTCGGTGTGGTCAACGACCTCCTGATGAAGTCGGGCCTCATCAGCTCGCCCATTCCCTGGCTGTCCGACCCGGGCTTTGCCATGACAGCCATCATCATCGCCAACATTTGGTACGGCGTGACGTTCTTCGCCATCATGATCCTCGCCGCCCTGCAGTCGGTGTCGGACGAGATGTATGAGGCCGCAGCATTGGACGGTGCCGGCAAGGTGCGGACGTTCTTCAGCATCACCCTGCCCAGCATCTCCACAACGCTGGCGCTGACCATCCTGCTGCGGGTGATTTGGATCTTCAACTTCCCGGACATCATCTTCGCGATGACCGGCGGCGGCCCGGCGGACCAGACCCACATCATCACCACGTACATGATCAAAATTACCCAGGAAGGCGACTACGGGAAGGCATCCGCCCTCGGTTTGATCGTGATGGTCACCCTCATGCTGTTTGCAGCCTTCTACCTCATGGCTGTCCGCTTTCGAAAGGGAGCCCAATGATCAACAGTCCAACGCTCATAGGGCGCATTTCAAAGGTTCTGTTTCTGGGCTTGTGCCTGATCGTCACTGTTTTCCCGCTGTACTGGATCGTGGTGACTTCCCTCAAGGCGCCAGGTGCCATCTATTCCCTGCCCCTGGACTACTGGCCACGGCAGTTGTCGCTGGAGAACTACGTCGGGCTTTTCACGAAGTCCGACTTCGGCCAGTACATGCTCAACAGCCTGGTGGTGGCGTTGGCTGCAGCCTCTGTGGCCACGCTCATCTCGCTGCTCTCTGCCTACGTCCTGGCGCGGTTCCAGTTTTCCGGACGCGGGGCAGTGCTGGGCGCGTTCCTTATCACGCAAATGATCCCCGGTTTCATCGCCTTGGGTCCGCTCTACCTGATGATGACCGACTTCGGGCTGGTCGATTCCAAGACCGGGCTGATCCTGATTTACATCGCCATCTGCATCCCGTTTTGCACCATCATGCTTCGGGGGTTCTTCGAGAACGTCCCTGACGCCCTGGAGGAAGCCGCCATGATCGATGGCTGTTCCCGGCTGGGCGCGCTTTTCAGGGTCATCGTTCCGGTGATGCTGCCCGGCATTGCTGCGAGCTTCGTCTTCAATTTCGTCAACTGCTGGAACGAACTCTTTTTGTCGGTAACCCTGATGAACAGCGACAGCAACAAGACCATTCCGACGGCGTTGGCCGGCTTTATCTCCAGCTTCAACATCGATTGGGGTTCCATGTCCGCTGCCGCGGTCCTCACCGTGGTTCCCACACTGGTGATCTTCGCCTTCGCCAGCAAGTTCATCGTCCAGGGACTGACGGCCGGGTCCGTCAAAGGCTAAGCCCCCAATCACCCAACTGGGTCGCAGTTCGCGTCGTTCCCAGCGCTGGGAACGACCTCAAATGCGACCCAGTTGGGTCTGCGACGGATGGTACGACGCCGGTTCACGCCTTTTTCTTGGCCCGCGCCTTCGGTTTGGTTTCGGCTTTGCCGGCGGCAGCATCGTCGTCGGACGCTTTTTCCTTGCCGCGCTTCTTGTCGAGGCTGCGCTTGAGAGCTTCCATGAGGTCGATGACGTCCCCGCCTTCGCCTTCGCCTTCCACCACACCGAAGGTGGCTTCGGTATCCAGGGCCTCGCCCTTCTCCAGCTTGGCCTCTATAAGCGTGCGCAGCTGGACCTGGTAGTCGTCGGTGTATTCGTCCGGATCGAAATCGTGGGCCATCGATTCCACCAGAGCGGAGGACATTTCGAGTTCCTTGTCAGAGATCTTGAAGTCCGTTTCCAGGGAGGGGAACTTGGCCTCGCGCACTTCGTCGCCCCAAAGCAGAGCCTGCAGGAGCAATACGTCACCGCGCACACGCAGGGCACCCAGGCGGGTTTTTTGGCGCAGGGCATATTGGACGATTGCGATCCTGTCCGTGTCTTCCAGGGTTTGCCGCAACAACATGTAGGCCTTGGGCGATTTTGAATCGGGTTCAAGGAAATAGCTGCGCTCGTACATGATCGGGTCCAGCTGTTCGGCCGGAATGAATTCCACTACCTCGATTTCGCGGCTGTTTTCTTCCGGCAGAGATTTCAATTCCGCGGATGTGAGGACAACCGTCCGGCCTTCTTCCTCGTAGGCCTTGTCGATATCCTCGTACGCCACCACTTCACCGCAAATTTCGCATTTCCGCTGGTACCGGATGCGGCCGCCGTCCTTATTGTGGACTTGATGGAGACCAATATCGTGGTCCTCCGTGGCGCTGTAGAGCTTAACTGGTACGTTGACCAGACCGAACGCGATAGATCCCTTCCATATGGCCCTCATGCACCCAGTCAACAGCACAAGCCAGCAGAGGAGAAGAGGTGGCAGGCAACCAGAAGGAACGCGTCAACGTCGAGGGCCACGAGCTGACCCTCACCAACCTGGGCAAAATCATCTACCCGGAAACCGGCACCACCAAGGCTGAAGTGCTGGCTTACTACGCTGCCGTTGCACCCTTCCTGATTCCCGCAGCGGCCAACCGGCCCGTGACCCGCAAGCGCTGGGTCAACGGCGTGGGCACGGCTGACAACCCCGGGCAGGTGTTTTTCCAGAAGAACCTCGAAAGCTCCGTTCCGAAGTGGATCCCGCGTGCCACCATCCACCACTCGGACCACGCCAACGTTTACCCCATGGTCAACAACCTGGCCACGCTCACTTGGATGGCACAGATCGCTTCCTTGGAAATCCACGTCCCGCAGTGGCAAGTGGACCCGGCGGGCAACCCCCTGCGGCCGGACCGCTTTGTCCTGGACCTCGATCCCGGTCCCGGCGCGGGTTTGCCCGAGTGCGTTGAAGTGGCCAGGCTGGCACGCTCCATCCTGCAGGACATGGGCATGGAACCCGTGCCGGTCACGAGTGGGAGCAAGGGCATCCACCTTTACACCGGGCTGGAAGGGACGCTGAAGTCCGAGCAGGTTTCAGCGTTCGCCCACGAGCTCGCCCGAGCGCTTGAAGCCGACCATCCCAAGCTCGTGGTCAGCGATATGAAGAAGTCGCTGCGCAGCGGCAAGGTGCTGGTGGACTGGAGCCAGAACAGCGGCAACAAGACCACCATCGTCCCGTACTCGCTCCGAGGCAAGGCGCACCCCACCGTCGCGGCGCCCCGGACCTGGGAGGAGCTCAATGACCCGGGCCTCGACCACCTTGAGTTCACGGAAGTCATGGAAAGGGTCGCCACGGGCGAAGACCACTTCGTGTCCATCTCCGGCAGGCACCTGCCGCCCCACAGCGAGGAGAACGACGGCGGTACTCCCGCCGGCGGTTCAGCGTCGCCCAAACCGGGTGGCCGGGAAAAGGTGACGGTCGAGGGCCGTCTCGCCAAGTACGTTGGAATGCGTGATCCGGGCAAGACTCCGGAACCGTTCCCGTCGTCGTCGGCGGCTGGGAACACCCCCCAGGGGTCATCCGATCAGCCCAAGCCCGGTGACCCCCTGCCGCCCGGTGGAATCTTTGTGATCCAGGAGCACCACGCCCGGCGCTACCACCTCGATTTCCGGTTGGAACACGATGGCGTCCTGGTCTCCTGGGCACTGCCGCGTGGCGTTCCTGAAACTCCGGACCGCAACAACCTCGCCGTCCATACCGAGGACCACCCCATGGACTACGCCAACTTCGCAGGGGTGATCCCCAAAGGCGAGTATGGCGGCGGAACGGTGACCATCTGGGACCGCGGCGAGTACACCTGCGAGAAGTGGCGCGACGGGAAGGAAGTCATCGCCACTCTCACCGGCGAGCCGGGCGGCGGCCTGGGTGGCACCAAGCGCTTTGCGCTGATCAACACAGGTCAGAACTGGCTGATCCACCTGATGAAGGAGCAACCGGGTGCGCGGAAGAAGACCACCGCGAAGGTGCCTCCGGAAACGAAGCCGCCATCCGTCGTCGTGCCTCAACCCATGCCCGGCTACGCCCCTATGCTGGCCTCGGCCGGAACCGTGGGAGAACTGCGTGGCAGCGACTGGCTGTACGAACTCAAGTGGGACGGGATCCGCGCCATCATCACCGGCACGGCGGGCGGGATCCGGCTGATGAGCCGAAACGGCAATGTGCTCACTGCCGCCTATCCGGAGCTAACCGACCGTTCCTGCTGGCCCGACGGCGATTTCGTGGCAGATGGGGAGATCGTGGCTTTCGGGAAAGGTGGCAAGCCAGACTTCGGCAGGCTGCAGCAGCGGATGAACCTGGTTAAAGCGGCGGACATCGAGCGCGCCCGCTCCGCCGTCCCGGTGCAGCTGATGCTGTTCGATCTCTTGTACGACGGCGGGGCGGACCTCAGCGGCCAGCCTTTCCGCGAGCGCCGCGAGCGTTTGACCTCGTTCGCCGGGCGCATCAGCGGTGGCTGTCCCGTCCGCGTGTCCGAAGTCCTGGACCACGACGTGGACGATCTCTTGGCGGTGGCGGCCGAGCTTGGCCTCGAGGGCGTCATGGCCAAGAAGGCGGACAGCCGCTACGTCGTGGGCCGGCGCAGCCGCTCGTGGATCAAGCTGAAACTGGAGCAGAGCCAGGAGGTGGTCATTGGCGGCTGGCGGCCTGGCTCAGGTGCACGGAGCGGGACGTTCGGCTCGCTGCTGCTGGGCATTCCCGATGGCGGCAAACTGCGGTACGTGGGACGAGTGGGGTCCGGGTTCTCCGACTGGCAGCTCAAAGACATCCTGGCCAAGTTGGAATCCCGGAAGTCAAGCGAATCGCCTTTCCTGGACATTCCGCGCGAAGACGCAGCCGGAGCCACGTGGGTGGATCCTGAGCTCGTGGCGGAAGTGAGCTATGGCGAATGGACCGGCCCGGGGCGGTTGCGCCATCCGGTCTGGCGGGGTTGGCGCCCGGACAAGTCCCCGGACGACGTAAGCCAGCCCAACTAGGTGACATTAGTGCGCGTTATGACGGCTCAAAACGCGCACTAATGCGACCCAGTTGGGCCGGCGGGGTCGGGTGGGTTTCAGTCAGGGGCCGGTCAGGAGGAGTGCGGCATCTGCGGCCGGCTGGTCCGGTGGACAGCGGTGGCGGCGGCTCCTTGGCCTGCGCGTCCGTGGGATTGGTCGCGGTCCTTGGGGTGCCGCCGCTTTCCGTTGCCATCCGGCCATTGGTTTCCCTGCTCGGTGCCGAGCGTTGCTGCTACGGCGGCCGGCTCGGGCATCGGAGCCATATCCATGGACTCCACCAAGTGGCTGGCGACCTCAGGATTGATGCTTCCGTCGTGGTGGTTCGCAGTCATGGTTCTTCCTTTCCTCAGTGAAACGAAGGGATTTCAAGTTTAGGCCTACCAGCGGACCTTTTTCACGGTCTTGGCTTGCTTTCCACTGGCGTGGGTGGGCTTGTGGCCCTTCCCGGTGCTTTGCCATCCGCCGGGAGCGCCCCCGCCTGACTTGCTGGCGAGCATTGCCTTCTGGGCGTCGGTCAGTTTGGACTTGATTCCGCCTTCGGCGGTTTGGTTGGTGTCTGGCGTATTGGCAGTCATTCGTAGACTCCTAAAGAGGTGCGAAAGCCTGAAAGAGGTGCGCGAACCACGGCGTCACGGTGTGGTCAGGGTGCTTAAAAGACAACGGGAACGGCATGGAGGCATGGCCTCAACAGGCGTGGATTTTTGTCAGGTGAAACTCGGCTGCGCCGCAATGAGCGCAGGCGGTTTACTCAAAAATCAGTGTTCCCATGCGTCACACCCTAACCAAAGACCGGCACGTTTGGGAACCCCGGGCGGACGGACGCCTTGCTAGCATGGGCGCAATGTCTCCTGGGTCTTCGATTGTCGGCGCACTCCGGGCTGCCGGTTGCGTCTTCGCGGAAGACGAGGCAGCACTGCTCATGGAGGCTGCCCATGACGCCGCACACCTCCAACGCATGGTGGGGCAACGCATCGGGGGCATGCCGCTGGAACACATCCTTGGATGGGTGGAATTCCATGGAACCCGCATGATCGTGGAACCGGGCGTGTTCGTCCCACGGCGGCGCACGGAGTTCCTGGTACGGCAGGCGGCGTCGCTGGCGAAGCCGGGTGCCGTCGTCGTCGATCTTTGCTGCGGTTCCGGAGCGATAGGCGCCGCTGTCCATGACGCCTTGGGCACAAGCGAGCTGTACGCGGCAGATATCGACCCCGTGGCTGTGGCCTGTGCGAGGCGAAACATCGAACCCCGCGGTGGAAGCGTCCACCAGGGCGACCTCTTCGCCCCGCTCCCCCGCCAACTCATGGCCAGGATAGACGTCCTGCTGGTCAACGCTCCTTATGTCCCCACGGATTCGATCCGCACCATGCCGCCGGAGGCCCGCCTTCACGAGCCGCGGACAGCGCTCGACGGCGGCACTGACGGTTTGGCGGTCCAGCGTCGGGTTGTGGAGGGGGCACTTGAGTGGCTGGCGCCGGGTGGACTGGTGCTGATCGAGTCCTCGGCTGAACAGGCCCCGGAAACGGCGCGGATAATGTCCGGGGCAGGGCTCACGGTCCGGCTTGCCTTCGACATGGACGTGGACGCCACCGTGGCGCTGGGCCTGGCGCCGGGCGCCTCGCTCCATCCGTAAGCTTTTCCGCTCAAATCTGCCCCGTTGCATGGGCTCGGCTAAACAATTTGGTAACAGTGCACCCACGAGGGCCAAAAACCGCGTGATCACAGGGCAAGACCGGGCAAAAAGAAGTAAGGAATCTGGGCAATTTTGACCCAGAAATGGCCAATAAATCGGATCTCAACTCGGGTTTCGGGCCAGAAACGCGTAAAATTGAAACCCTGCCCAGAGCGGGGCAGCAGAAGTCGCAAGCAAATGACCTCCCTAGGAGAAGCCCAAATGCCCATAGACCAAAGCAAGATCGTCTCTCCGGACGGCGCAAGGAACGCCGACGGAAACCCGGCTGCAGCCACCACCCCGGCCGCCGCCGACACTGTTAAGAACCCGAAGAAAATGAAGCTCCGCCCGAAGCGCCGGTTGAAGGAATCCGACGTGAACGTGGTGGACCAGCCAATGCTTAAGAAGGCACTCGGCGGCACCATCGTGGGAAACACCATGGAATGGTACGACGTCGGCGTGTTCGGCTACCTCATCACCACCATGGGACCCGTCTTCCTCCCGGAAGCCGACAAGTCCGTCCAAACACTCTTCCTTCTGGGCACCTTCGCCGCAACCTTCATCGCCCGCCCGCTCGGCGGCGTCGTCTTCGGTTGGCTTGGCGACAAGGTGGGCCGCCAGAAGGTGCTCGCAGCAACACTGATGCTCATGGCGGCAAGTACGTTCGCCGTCGGACTCTTGCCCGGCTACGCGCAGATCGGCATCTGGGCCGCCGCGCTGCTGGTCATCCTGAAGCTCGTCCAGGGCTTCTCCACCGGTGGCGAGTACGCCGGTGCCACAACCTTCGTCAGCGAATACGCTCCGGACAAGCGCCGTGGCTTCTTTGCCAGCTTCCTTGATATGGGCAGCTACATCGGCTTCGCGCTGGGTGCAGCCCTGGTTTCCATCCTGCAGCTCACGCTGGGCCAGGCAGCCATGGAGGAATGGGGCTGGAGGCTTCCGTTCCTGATCGCCGGCCCGCTGGGCCTGATCGCCGTGTACTTCCGTAGCAAGATCGAAGAATCTCCGCAGTTCCAGGCAACCCTGGATGCCCAGGAGGCCATCGCGAAGGACGCCGCAGCACAGGATGCCGATGTCGCCAAGGGACCCATCGGCATCATCAAGGCCTACTGGCGCCAGATTGTGCTGGCCATGATCCTCGCCGCTGCAGCCAACACGGTCGGATACGCCCTCACGTCCTACATGCCGACGTACCTCACGGATTCCAAGGGCTACGACCCCGTCCACGGCACCTTGCTGACCATCCCGGTCCTGGTGATCATGGCTGTTTGCATCCCGTTGACCGGCAAGCTGTCCGACCGCATCGGCCGCCGCCCGGTCCTGTGGATCGGCGCGGGCAGCACCGTCTTGTTCGCTGTTCCCGCGTTCATGCTCATAGGCATCGGCGACATCTGGTCAACGTTGGCCGGACTGGCCCTGGTGGCCTTCCCCGTGACGTTCTACGTTGCCAACCTGGCGTCCGCGCTGCCGGCTTTGTTCCCGACGTCCAGCCGCTACGGCGGAATGGGCATTGCCTACAACTTCTCGGTTGCCATCTTCGGTGGAACCACGCCGTTCATCGTGCAGGGCCTCATCGAGGGCACCGGGAACGACATGATGCCCGCGTACTACCTGATGGCCACGTCGATCGTAGGCGCCATCGCGATCTTCTTCCTGCGTGAATCCGCGCAGCGTCCGCTGCCCGGCTCCATGCCCAGCGTGGACACTGAGGCCGAAGCCCGCGAACTCGTCGCCACGCAGGATGAGAACCCGCTGATCAACCTGGACGAGATGCCGTTCGACGGCCAGCCCGTCAGCGACGTGTCCTTCGGCAACGATAAGAAGGACCTCGCCGGCGTCTAGGAGCCACTTGCCTGCAACTTCTGCGCAGCGCTTCCGATAGTCCGCGGTCCACAGCCGCCCACTGTAGCCACCAACCACAAGGCGCTCTCCTTGGGGTTGGTGGCTACGGCCGTTAAGTCCCCCAACTGGGCGCGGACCTTCCCGCCGATGATCCTGGCACCCTCAGGGAACGCCCCTGGATTGGGCCCGGCGTAGTTGAGCCGGACGTAGGGGCCCTCGGGCTCGGCCGGGAACCACTCCGTTCCGGCCGCGATCAGGACGCCCGCCGCCTCGCAGTCCTTGGTGAGCTGTTCGGCGTCGAACCCGTCAGGCATCCGCAGCCACAGGTTCAAGCCGCCCTTGGGCAGATGGCTCAAGTGCGCTTCCGGTACATGCTCGCGCAAGCTGGTGACCAGCAGGTCCCGACGCGACTGCAGCTGCTGGCTGAGGCCGCGAAGGTGCGTTTGCCACCCGGGCTGCGTCACGACGTCGAGCGCTGCAGCCTGGAGCAGGCCGCTGACGTACATCGACTCCGCAGCCTGTGCGCCCATGATCCGTTCCCGCGCAGGTCCCCGCGCGATGATCGCGGCAATCCGGATGGACGGCGAGACGCTCTTGGTCAGCGAACGGATGTACACCACGTGGCCGGAATCGTCCTTGGCGGCGATCGGTGCGGAGGGGGCAGTGATGCCGAAGTCGTGCGCCCAGTCGTCCTCCACAAGGAAAGCGCCGTGTTGCTGGACGATCCGCAGGACTTCCTCACCGCGCTGGGCCGACCACTGGGCGCCTGTTGGATTCGCAAAGTTCGGCTGCGCGTAGAACATCCGGGCCCCGGATTCAGCGAATGCCCGGTCCAGCTCATCGGGATCCGGCCCCTCCGGACCGCTCGGCACCGGAATCACGCGGACTCCCGCCTGGCCGGCTGCCAGCAGCGCGCCCCAGTAGCTGGGCGACTCCACCAACAACGGCTGCCCGTGCCCCACCAGCCCGCGGAAGACCGAACTCAGTCCGCTCTGGCTCCCGGGAAGTACGACGACGTCGCTCGGCTGGGGCGGCGTGACGCCCACTGGCGTAGAGGTACTGAGTTCGTGCGCGAACCAGGATTGGAGCTCCGGGAGGCCTTGCGCAGGTGGGCGGGAGAGGGCGGCATCTCCCCTTGCCGACCGGGTGAGCGCGGCGCGGACGAGTCTTTCGGGGAGCAGTTCACGGGCGGGATAGCCCGAGTGGAACGCAATGACATCATTGGAGGCGCTGCGCATTGCGGCGGAGTTCAACGGCTTGGCTGCCTGGGCGGAACGGAGCGCCGCAGTCTGCCATCCGTAATCGGAGGGACGGGCCATGCGGTAGGCCCTGACGAACGTCCCGACTCCGGGACGGCTCTCAATGAGGCCCTGGGAGGTGAGGGTCCGCAGCGCTTTCTGCACGGTGACCGGGCTCGCTTGGTAATCCGCAACGAGTTGGCGGGTTGATGGCAGTTTGGCCCCCGGAGCAGCACGTGCGATCCATTCCTTCAGTCGCGAGACGATGCGGGAGCTGCTATCGTTATTCATGAGTCAACATAGTAGCGCTACTCTTGTTTCGCCACCAGTGGTATCCACCCGCACGTCCGCCGGACTGTTGTGGGGCCTGCTGGGTGTCTTCGCGTTCTCCTTCACTGTTCCCCTGACACGCGTTGCAGTCGAGGGCATGTCGCCACTGTTCATTGGCGCGGGACGGGCTGTGGTGGCCGCAGTCCTGGCCGCCGCAGCGTTGGCTCTCACCCGGCAACGGTTTCCCCGCGGCACGCAGTGGTTCCGCTTGGCCGTTGTCGCCGGCGGGATTGTTGCAGGGTTTCCGCTGCTGACCACTTTTGCCCTCACCAGCACATCGGCGAGCCATGGAGCTGTGGTGATCGCGCTACTGCCCGCAGCCACGGCAACGATAGCAGTGCTGCGCGGGCGGGAACGTCCGCGCCCCATCTTCTGGGTCCTGACTGTTATTGGGGTGATCGCGGCGCTGCTCTTCGCCCTGGTTCAGTCGGGCGGTTTCGGCTCCTTGCACTGGGCTGATTTGATGCTGCTCGGAGCCGTGCTCGCAGCGGCCATCGGCTACGCGGAAGGCGGACTGTTGGCCCGTGAACTTGGCTCCTGGCAGACCATCTCGTGGGCATTGGTGGTGGCCTCGCCTGTAATGATCGCGCTGACTGTGGTTTCCCTGGGCTCCGGAATGCCGTCTGCGACGCCCGTCCAGTGGCTGGCCTTCGCTTACTTGGGCGTGATCAGCATGTATCTGGGCTTCTTTGCCTGGTACCGCGGACTCGCGATCGGCCCCATGGCGCAGGTCAGCCAGATCCAACTGGTCCAGCCCGTCATGACCATCGCGTGGGCTGCACTGCTTCTTGGCGAATCCCTGACTCTGACCACCGTTGTTGGCGGTCTCTTCGTGGTCCTCTGCGCAGGTGCCGCTGTCCGCGTCAGGCTCGCACCGCCGTCGGGCTCGTAACCGTCTCCACCAGCGAAAGGAAGAATCCATGTACACCCCCGCCCATTTCGCCGCTTCGGCTTCGGCCGTTGAGGAACTGCTCCGGAACTCCGGTGCAGCCAACCTCGTCACCTATTCTCCGGACGGGCTGCTGGCCACGCTCCTGCCCTTTGTGTTCGATCCGACCATAGGTGAGCACGGCGCCTTGCAATCCCACATGGCGCGGAACAACGCCCAATGGTCATCCCCCGTCAACGGCGAGGCCCTGATGATCGTGCAAGGCGCGGACGCCTACATTTCACCGACCTGGTATGCATCCAAGGCCGAACACGGCAGGGTGGTTCCCACATGGAACTACTCCACGGCGCACGTCTACGGCGAGCTGGTCATCCACGACGACGCCGAGTGGCTGGGCAGGCACGTCCGGCAACTGTCCAACCAGCACGAGGAAGCCATGCCCAGGCCATGGACCGTCGACGAAGCACCCGAACGGTTCATCGCCGGACAGCTCAAGGCGATTGTCGGCGTCGAACTCGTGATCACACGGGTAGAGGCTAAGTCGAAACTCAGCCAGAACCGGACTCCGGCCGACGTGGACGGGGTGGTCGCCGGACTCCGCTCGGTGGGCGACGCGGCGAGCGCCACCGCTGTGGAGCGCGCCCGGACCCCATAGACTCGCCCCATGCGTGAGGTTCAGACGGGGTCCATCCATCACATCGAAATCTGGGTACCGCATCTTCAGCGTGCCAGGGCGGAGTGGGGGTGGCTCCTGGGCGAGCTCGGCTACGAGCCATTCCAGGAGTGGCCAACAGGTTGCAGTTGGCGGCTTGGCGGGATGTACATCGTGGTGGAATGTTCCGATGCCATCACCGCCACCGCCCACCGTCGCACCGACCCTGGGATCAACCACCTGGCATTTCATGCCGGAACACGGGAGGACGTTGACCGGATCCGTGAGCTCGGTAGCGACGCGGGCTGGTACGAAATGTTCGAGTCGAAGTACCCGCACGCCGGCGGCCCGGACCACTACGCTGCGTACTTGATCAACACGGACAGCTACGAGGTTGAGTTGGTGGCTGGGTAGTAACTATCTGGGCGGGACCACCGGGCGCCACATCGCGACGCGGGGCCAGCGGGTCAGGCCCAACTCCGCCTCGTGCTCCATGAGGCGGGTCAATTCGGGACCCCAGCTGCCGGCGTCGAGCATTTCGAAGCCGAGGCGACGATAGTACGGAGCGTTCCACGGCACATCGCGGAAGGTGCTCAGGGTTTGGCGCTGCATTCCGTGGCCCCTGGCCCAGATTCGGGCTGCATGGAGCAATTCGCGGCCCAAGCCTTGGTGTGCTTGGTCCGGATGGACGCTGACCTGCTCCACGTGGGCGTTGCCGTCCACCACATCCACAAGGATGTACGCCACGGGAAAGTCGAGGCCGTCCGCGTACACCCAGGCCCGCCCGCCGGTCACATAGCTTTGCAGCGTCTCCACCGGAAACGACTCGTCATCTGCGATCTGGTCCATTCCCAAGGCACGGAACAACTCCCCTGCAGCCTGCTCAATGTCCTGCAGCTGCCCCAGATCATCTGTGTGGGCCAGCCGGATCATGTGTTTGGCTCCGGCACCGGCGGTGCTTGGGCAACGAGGAATTCGTTGCGCTCTTCGATGAGGTTCTGCATGTACCGGGCCAACACGAGCTTCTCTGCCAAGCGGCCCAGCGCCCCAAAGGGAGCGGCGAATTCAATGGTGTCAACCATCAAGGTGCCGCTGCCGTCGGGCCGGAACTCGTGCGTGTGGCGGAGGTACTTGAAAGGGCCCTCGACCTGTTCATCGGAGAACGACGTCGGCGCCTCCATCCGTACGATACGGCTGGTCATGCGGAACCGGGCCCCGAGGTGCCACGCCTGCCACGTGACAGTCTCACCTTCCGAGATAAGGCCCGTAGTGGTGCCGGCGATGGCCCGTTCCCGGCTTTTGGTCATGGAGCCCACGTGGGCATCGATGTTCCTGGAGAGGTCGAACAGCTCCTGCGGGGACATGGTGGAGCGGGTGCGACAGACAAAAGCTACGGGCATACTTCGATTTTCCCAGACTCCAAACGATGCGTGGCTTTAACGGCGTGTGACCGGGCTTATGGCGGCCACAATCCGATCCTGATAATTTTCGAACTTGAGACCTTCACCCACAAGCCCCGAATGATTGGTGGTGTTCCTGTGTCCTCGTTCATGACGCATGCGCGGGAACTTCACCGGCTGGGGCCGGCCAACAACGATCGGCTTTCGGCAGTCCGGGTGGCCCTCAGCGTCGCCGTCCCGGCCTTGGTGTTGATCGTTGCCGGCCGCCCGGATCTCATGATGTACGCCGTTTTTGGTGCCCTGACGGGAATGTATGGCCGCAATGAGACCCATCAACTTCGGCTCAAGCATCAAGCACAGGCGGCGTTGTTGTTGGTGGGCGGACTGACCATCGGCGTCTTCCTGTCGGTGAACCATATCCATTCCTGGTGGCTCGTCCTGGTGGCGACGATGTTCGCAGGCCTGGGCTCCCTCTATGCGGATTCCGCACGGCTGAGGCCCATCGGTCCGTTCTTCGGGATCCTTGCTTTGGGCGCCTGCGCGTCGGTTCCCACCAGCGTTCCGTTCACGACGGCGGTACTCATCGGAGCTGGGTCTGCCGCCTTCTCCATGGTGGTTGGCTTCGCGGGCTGGATCCGGACCAGGACTTGGGATCGCAGGGCTGTCCGGGAGATGCCAATGTTCCGGGGGCCGTTCGGTCAAACAGCACTGATCCACGCAGCCCGCTATGTTCTGGCTGTCGGAGCTGCTGGAACCATCGGCGTCCTCAGCGGCAGCGGCCATCCGCACTGGGCCATGGCCGCAGCCGCAGTGCCGCTCGCAGGTGCCGACCTCCCAAGCCGCGTCCACCGAGGCATCCACCGCATCGTGGGGACGTTCCTCGGGTTGGCGGTGGTCGCCGTCGTCCTCTTCCCCAGTCCGCTGTCCCCGCTGCAGTACTTCCCCGGCCATGCCGCGGTGGTCCTCGCCGTCGTTGTTGTGCTGTGCCAGTTCCCCACCGAGTTGTTCATGGCCAGGCACTACGGGTGGGCCATGGTGTTCTTCACCCCGGTTGTCCTGCTGATCGCCCAGCTCGCGTCACCCATGGATCCGGGCGTGCTGGTGCTGGAGCGTGCCGTGGAGACGTTCGTGGGTGCAGTGATGGGGATTGCCGTGGCTGTGGTGGTGCAGCGGCGGGGCCTGAACCGGGCCGTTGCAAGCTAAGACCGCGTGCTCGCCGTGGGTCCGAGCGGCACCAGTGCGCTCAGCTCTGCCGGGTTAAGCCCGGCGTTCTCATCGATGATTCCCGGGAGCAGGATTTCCCACATCTGCCGTATCCGGACCATGACGTCTTTCCGCCCATTAAGGACGTTCGAAACCATCTGAACCCCTGTGAATGACGCGACGATATAGCGGGAAAATTCCGCGGGATCCACCGACGGGCGGATATGCCCCTGGTGTATTCCGTCCGCGGCGAGTTGGCGCATGGTGTCGATCCAGTCCTGGTAGGGCTTCTGGACGTCCTGGCCGAAGGCCGAAGCCTCGAGGGTCAACCGGATGCCCGCCCTGACAATGTGGTCGGTGACCAGCAGCTTTCCAAAGGCTCCACAGAGCCGGATGATCGTCTCCAGGGCCGGTGCCTGCTCATCAAGAATGCGCCCGCCCGCCGCCATCGCGATCGAGTGCTGCGCTTCCAGGACTGCACCGGCCAGTTCGTCCTTGGACTTGAAATGGAAGTACAAGGCGCCCTTCGTCACCTGGGCAGCCTCAGCGACCTGTGCGATAGTCGCGGAGCCGAACCCACGCTCCTCAAAGACGTGCGCTGCACCCGCAACGATCGCCTCCCGCGTCGCCTTGGCACGGTCTTGAAGGACCATCCGGGAACCTCGACTCTCGCAATAATGTGGTGCCAGGAATGCCAGCAATCGGGCCCACAGTGGATGGTACGCGGCCGGTCGGGGCTCCCCCCAATGCGATCCCCACCGGAGGCAATCCTCCGCTGAAGGCACTCGATGCCCCGACCGACTCAGTTTAAAACAAACCATACATCCGGTTTTAAAACAAGATTCGCGCTGGGTGTGGAGCCTCTTTTGGTGGCCCGCACGCATTCGACATCTTCTTGACATTGAATGTGAGCTGAAGCACCCTTGTCAGGGTTGCCTGTTGCGTAAGGCGAACCATGTTGATCATTTCGAAACTGCAGGAACACCTCCCCTTTGTCCTGTGAAACCAGGCGCCGGCGCACGTAAGCCGGCTGTCCTGATGACGAACGCGTGAGCCCGGGAGGACAGTTGGACAGAAGCAACGTTCGGGCTGCCAACCGGCGCGGCCAGCATCCCCGCGGTCGCAGAACACCAAAGGAACTGAACTGTTGACGACAATCAAAGGTGCCAGCACCATCGATCAAAGCAGTAAGAACAGCCGGAATCCGGGGGAGAATCCGGCGCAAGCGGCGCCCAGGCGGCGCCTCCGGTGGACCGACGTCAACGTCGTGGACCGGAAGATGTTGAAGAAGGCCCTTGGCGGCACAATCGTCGGCAACACGATGGAGTGGTACGACGTCGGCGTCTTTGGCTACCTGATCACCACCATGGGACCAGTGTTCCTCCCGGAAGCGGACAGGTCCGTCCAGACACTGTTCCTGCTCGGAACCTTTGCCGCGACGTTCATTGCACGGCCGCTGGGCGGCCTGGTCTTTGGCTGGCTCGGTGACAAGGTAGGGCGCCAAAAGGTCCTCGCGGCGACTCTCCTGCTCATGTCGGCCAGCACCTTCGCCGTGGGCATCCTGCCCGGCTACGCACAGATCGGCATCTGGGCCGCGGTGCTGTTGGTGGTCCTGAAACTTGCCCAGGGATTCTCCACTGGCGGTGAGTACGCAGGAGCCACCACGTTCGTTTGCGAATACGCCCCCGACAAGAAGCGCGGCTACTTTGCCAGCTTCCTGGACATGGGCTCCTATCTGGGCTTCGCCATGGGGGCCGCCTTGGTTTCCGCCCTGCAACTCACGCTCGGGCAAGGCGCCATGGAGGAATGGGGATGGCGGCTGCCGTTCCTGATTGCGGGCCCCTTGGGCGCTGCCGCAGTCTACTTCCGCACCAGAATCGAGGAATCGCCACAATTCCAGGCAACGCTGGACGCCCAGAATGCAAACGCCGCCAAGGCTGCCGCAGATGCCCAGGCAAAAGCCGGCGGGCCGGCGGCAATCCTCAAGGCACACTGGCGGCACATCGTTCTGGCCATGGTCCTCGCGGCGGCAGCAAACACCGTGGGTTACGCCCTGACCTCCTACATACCAACGTACCTGACCGAGTCCAAGGGCTATGACCCCATCCATGGCACGTTGCTCAGCATTCCGGTGCTGGTAGTGATGTCGCTGTGCATTCCACTGACGGGGAAGCTCTCCGACCGCATCGGTCGGCGGCCCGTGCTCTGGATCGGCGCGGGCAGCACCATCGTGCTGGCCATCCCCGCGTTCCTGCTGATCGGGATCGGAGCCGTCTGGTCCACCCTCGCAGGCCTCGCCTTGGTTGCCTTCCCCGTAACGTTCTACGTTGCCAATCTGGCTTCGGCCCTTCCGGCATTGTTCCCGACGTCCAGCCGCTTCAGCAGCATGGGCATCGCGTACAACTTTTCCGTGGCCATCTTCGGCGGCACCACGCCCTTCATTGTCCAGGCCCTGATCGACCTCTCCAGAAGCGACATGGCGCCGGCGTTCTACCTGGCAGGCACGTCGGTCATCGGTGCGATCGCCATCTATTTCCTGCCGGAATCCGCACGCCGTCCGTTGCCCGGGTCGATGCCGAGCGTGGACACCGAGGCTGAAGCGAGGGAACTCGAAGCCGGCCAGGACACCAATCCGCTGCTCGACCTGGACGCCATGCCTTTGCAGGATGCTTCTAGGGTTTGAGCGGCCTCCGCGGCGGTCCCGACGTGAGCTTCGCTGGAAGAATACGGGCGAAGAAACTGACCACTTTGTAGCGGCGGGTGGGGATGGAGATGGCTTTGCCCTGTGCGTTGTCCTCCAGCCCCTCCCGCACTACGCGTTCGGCGGTGAGCCACAGGAAACGCGGAGCCACGGACTTGTCCATGCCCATGCGCTCGTGGAATTCGGTGTGGGTAAAACCCGGGCAAACAGCCGTCACCTGGACACCTGACGTGGCGTAGGCAAGGTTCGCCCAGCGGCTGAACGTCACCTGCCAGGCCTTGGCAGCGGAGTACGTTCCGCGGTTGGCGAACGCCGCCACGCTTGCCACGTTGATGATCCGGCCGCTGCCTCGAGCCAGCATCACCTCCAGGGCCGCGTGGCACAGTTCCATGGGTGTCTCCACGTGGAGTCGGAGGTGCCTGCGCTCCGCGTCCAGATCGTTCTTCTCGAAGGATTTGAGGAGCCCGATCCCGGCGTTGTTGACCAAGACGTCCACTGGCCGGGCAGCGTCCCGGAGCCGGTCCGCCACCGCCGAAACCCCGACGTCGGTGGTCAGGTCCGCGGACAGGACCTCCGCCGAGATACTGAAGTCGCGTTCGAACTCATCGGCTTTGGCTCTCAGGCGCTCCTCGTCGCGTGCCACCAGGACCAGGTGGTGGCCCGATTCGGCGAGCTGGCGCGCAAACTCGGCACCAAGCCCTGCCGTCGCTCCGGTAACCAAGGCAGTAAGTTCGTTGGCTCGAGTGGTCATGCGCCAAGACTAGCCGCCAACAACTCCCACCGAGATGGCAATTGATGACAATGTCTGCGACCACCATTGCCATTAACTGCCATCTCGGCGGGGAGCCTAGGCGAACTTGGCCAGGGGGTTGGCCAGGCGGCCGGCCATTTGGAGACCGCCGGACGGATCCGAGATGTCCAGCATTTGCTGGTTGTTCCGCAGCTGCAGCCGGTTGAGGCAGGACAACTCGAAGTCCGGCGCGAAGAGATCGTGCATGGCGAACTGATCGGCAAGCTCGGGGTGGCGTTCCTGGTATTCGCGCAGCACGGAGGCCGCAGTTCCCCAGAACTCCTCCTCGCGGAGAGTCCCGTCCTCTACCAGGATGGCTCCGAGGAAGCGGAAGATGCAGTCGAAGACGTCCGTGAAGATGGCCAGGACCATTTCCTCGGCGGGGATCTCCGCCTTGATGCGGGAGACCTCCTCCGGAAGCTCCAAGCGATCGCCCATCACCACGATTTCCTCGGCGAGGTCCTTCATGATCGCGCGGACCGGTACGCCGTTTTCGAGGATGAGGATGACGTTTTCGCCATGCGGCATGAACGCCAACTCGTACTCGTAGAGGCAGTGCACCAGCGGCACGAGGTAGGCCTCGAAATAGCGGCGCAGCCATTCGGTCGGTGCCAGGCCGGACCTTGAAATCAGCGAGGAGACCATGGAGACGCCCGAAGCATCCACGTGCAGCAGTGACGCCATGGTGGCCAACTGCTGGCCATCCCCCAGCAAGGGAAGCGGACTTTCCCTCCACAAGGCGGACAGCATCTTCCGGTACGGGGAACCCTTGGCGGACGCTGCCTCGTAGTAGTGGTTGTGGTAGCCGATTGCCGCACTTTCCTTGATCATGGCCAGGCCCCGGTTCTGGAGCTCCTGGTCATTGCCGATCAGTTCCTGCAGCCAGTCATTAATAGCCGGCGTTGCCTTCATGTATTGCGGCGAGAGCCCACGCATAAAGCCCATGTTGATCACGGACATGGCCGTTTTGACGTAGGCCTTCTCCGGCGAGGTAGTGTTGAAGAACGTGCGGATGGACTGCTGGGCCTGGTAATCGTCTTCGCCCGTTCCCAGGTGCACGATGTGCCGCTGGGCGATTTCTGCCGCGAACGTCACGGTGAGCTTGTTGTCCCACTGCCACGGATGGACCGGCATGAGGAGGTAGTCCTCGGGATCCAGTCCGGACGCGGAGAGCTCGGCGTTGAACCAGGCCAAAGTGGCCGGGCCGAGTTCCGCCTCAAAGTGCGTGCGGTAGTCCAGATCCGCACTCGACGTGAACACGGCCTTGGACCGGTGCACGGCGATCCACTGCAGCCTCACAGCCGCACCCGTTTCAGGCGCAAACGAGTGATAATCGGCGATCCCGAAGCCCAAGCGTCCGTTGTTGGCCACGAAGCACGGGTGCCCTTCGGTCATGCTGTGCTCGATCGCCTGGAAGTCCGCGGCAACGTCGAATCCACCGGTGACGCCCGCGGCAAGCTCGGCCGAACCGAACGGCTTGCCCTGCTTGTAGGCATGGCCTGCCAACGTGCTGCTGATTTCTTCGAGATACACGGGCAACATGTCCATCTTGATGCCGAGGGCCTCGTGGAACTCGGCAATGAAGTCCATGGCATCGAGTGGCAGCTCCACCCCGTCCCGCAGGCGTGCAATCGAATCCGCTGAAATGGACCAGTGCTCGAGTTGCAGCAACCGGGCCCGGAAGCGGTACTCCACAGTGTCGTCGTCGCTCACCACGCGGTACAGCCCGACGCCGGCTTCCTCCTCCCGGATCAGGTCCGGGACCAGAATCCGCTCGTGGGAGAACTCGGCGATGGCCTTCCGGACGAGGTGCCGGTTGGCTACTGCCCAACGCTCCGGGTTGAGGTGGGAGACAGTCGCGGCGGCCTCGGTGGTGGTCGCGCTGCCGGTGGCTGTGGTGGTCACAGGGATTCTCCTCCGGTCACCGCGACGGGCGCGGCCAGAATCGGGGTCAGGGTGGCGTGGAAGTCCTCGCGGGTACAGAAGCTCAGCAGCCCCTGCTTGTGGTCCTCGGAAGGATCGACGGCGGGAAGGGTCACCACGCCGTGCGGGCGGAAGCCCACCTTTTCATTGAGCGCATGGATCTTATGGTTACGCGCGTCAGGCTCGACGACGACCCGCCGGATTGCAGGGTCCTCGAACAGTGACGCCATCACGGCCTGCATGACGGCGGTGGTGTAACCGGGCTGCGGGTCACCGCTCGGCGGCGACACCAGGAGGTGCATGCCAATGTCACCTGGCTGGACCTCGTAAACGTCAGCCAACGGCGAGGAGTCGGGACGGTACCGCTCCATCAGGAAGGCGGGAACACCGTGGTCGAGTCCAAGGAAGGCCTGGTGGTGGCCCGACTCGGCGATCTTGGAGTATTCCTCCACAACATCCTGTTCGGCACATCCGACCATGCCCCAGAACCGCGCGTACTCCTGGCTCACCCAGCTGTGGAGGACAGGTGCGTCGGCCACAGGATTGACCGGCCGGAATGTGAAGCTCATACCGTGGCTCCAGCGGTTGCCGGGACAGGGGCGGGCACGGCTGCGGGGGCGCCGAACTGCTGGAACGCGATGCTGCGCTCGATCGGGTAGACCTCGCGGCCCGTAATCTCGCGCAGGATGCAGGAGTTGCGGTACGCGGCCATCCCGAGGTCCGGGGTGACGAAGCCGTGCGTGTGAAGTTCGGCGTTCTGCACGAAGATCTCGCCGGGTTCGACGCCGGTACCGTAGTTGCGTTCGACGTCGAACCGGCCCTTGGCGTCCCGGCGGATGCGGTCCTTGATGCCGGAGAGGAAGGCTGGCTCCTTGTAGGAGTAGCCAGTGGCGAGCACCACTGCTTCAGACTCCAGTGTGTAGTCGCGGCCGTGCTCCTCGTGGCGCAACTGCAGGGTGTGGGTCCCGGTAACAGGATCCCATTCAGCAGCCGTCAGGGACGAGTGGGTGTGCAGCTGGGTATCGACGATCCCGGAGAGGCTCTTGGTGTAGAGGAGATCGTAGATGTCGTCGATCAGGTCCGAGTTGATGCCCTTGTAGAGGTTCTTCTGGTTCTTGATCAACGAATCGCGCTGGTCCAACGGCAGCGAGTGGAAGTAGTCCACGTACTCCGGAGAGGTCATTTCCAGCGTGAGCTTGGTGTACTCCAAGGGGAAGAAACGGCCGGAGCGGGTCACCCAGTTGAGCTGGTAGCCGTAGACGTCGATTTCCTGCAGGAGTTCGTAGTACAGCTCGGCCGCGCTCTGGCCACTACCCACGATCGTGATGCTGCGCTTGGACTGCAGTTCGGCCTTCCTGGCCAAGTACTCGGCGTTGTGGAGGACAAGTCCCCCGCCGTCCACTATCCCTGCACAGGAAACGGGGATGTACGGCGAGGTTCCCGTGCCAAGGACCAGGCGCCTGGCGCGAAGCACCTCAGCGCCACCCGGCCCCTGCACCGAAAGGCGGTACACGCCGTCGTCGTAAGCCACATCCAGCACATCCGTGCTAAAACGAACCGACTCAAGCTGCCCGGCCACCCACTGGCAGTACTGGTTGAACTCCGCACGCAGCGGGTAGAAGTTCTCCCGGATGTAGAAGCGGTACAGGCGGCCGGTCTGCTTCAGGAAGTTGAGGAACGAGTACGGCGACGTCGGGTCTGCCAGGGTCACCAGGTCCGCCATGAACGGGACCTGCAGGTGCGCCGGCTCCAGCATCATGCCCGGGTGCCAGTCGAAGGACTCGCGGCGTTCCAGGAAGACGCAGTCCAGGTTCTCCACGGGCTCGCTCAGCGCGGCCAGGCCCAGGTTGAAAGGCCCGACGCCGATCCCGGCGACGTCATAAATCCTGCTGTTGTCCGGGGTGCTCACGCGGCGGCCTCCGTGGTGTTTGCGAGCAGGCTGGCGCCCGTCCGGCGGATGAGTTCGATGATTTCCTGAATGTCCCTCAGGGAGGCCTCGGCGTTGAGGAGGGTGAATTTGAGGTAGTGGCGTCCAGCAACCTTGGTGCCGGCTACTACGGCCTCACCAGAGGCGAAGATGGCGGCGCGGATCGCCGGGTTGAGTGCGTCGGCAGCGTCCTCGTCGAGGACGACGCCGTCCACCACAGGGCGGTAGCGGAAGACAAGCGTGCTCAGCTGCGGAGCGGCGGCGAGCTCGAACTCGGCATCCTCCGCCAGCAGGGCCCCCACGCGGCCAGCAAGGTCGATCGCTTCGTCGAAGAGGGCGCCAATGGCGTCGGCGCCCATGATGCGCAGGGTGAGCCAGAGCTTCAGGGCATCGAAGCGACGGGTGGTCTGGATGCTCTTGTCCACCTGGTTGGGGATCTCGGCCTTGGCGGCGCTCTCCGGATTCAGGTAATCGGCATAGTAGGTGACGTGGCGCAGCATGGCACCGTTGCGGACCAGGACGGCGCTGGAGCTGACGGGCTGGAAGAACGTCTTGTGGAAGTCCACCGTGACGGAATCGGCCAGGTGGATCCCGTTGAGCAGGTGACGGTAACCGCCCGAGACCAGGAGTCCTCCACCGTACGCGGCGTCAACGTGCAGCCAGGAGTCGTACGCACGGACCAAGGCAGCGAGCTCCGCGAGCGGGTCAACTGACCCGAAATCAGTGGTCCCGGCGGTGGCCACCACCGCCATGGGTACCAGGCCGGCGTCGTGCGCTTCCGCCAAAGCAGCCGCGAGTGCGGTGGGGTCCATGCGGTGGTCTTCGGCCGTGGGAACGGCAACGACGGCGTCAAAGCCGAGGCCAAGCATCGAGGCGGACTTCTGGATGCTGAAGTGGCTGTCCACCGAGGTGAAGATGCGGAGGCGGTCCAGCAGGTGCGGCAGCCGGGCTTCGGGACGGTCGGTGCGGAGCTTGGCGACGGCGTGGTTGCGGGCAATCAGCAGCGCCTGGAAGTTGGACTGGCTGCCGCCGGAGGTGAAGACACCGTCGGCCTCTGCGTCGAAGCCGATGCGCTCAGCGGTCCAATCGATGAGGCGGCGTTCAATCATGGTGGCCCCCGCGCTCTGGTCCCACGTGTCCATGGAGGAGTTCACGGCGGAGAGCACGGCTTCGCCCACCAGCGCCGGGATGACCACGGGGCAGTTCAGGTGAGCGGCGTAACGGGAGTCGTGGAAGTAGATGGCGTCCTTGAGGTAGAGCTCCTCAAGCTCTTCCAGGGCGGCAGCGGTATCCGGGAGGGGGCGCTCGAGGTCGACTTCACCAACCTTGGCCTCCAGCTCTGCATGTGCGACGCCGGTGAACGGCTGGGTGGTCCGCTGGACTTTGGTGGAGACGGCGTTGACTCCTTGGAGGACCTGCGCCACATAGCTGGGCGAATTTCGTGCGTTGAACAGCTGGTTGGTGGCAGCGAGTGCCAGCTCCACTTTGGAGCCAAAGTCCTGCTCCTGAGCTATCTGCTCTTCGACACTGGGTGACGTCACGACAGCTTCCTTCCGTTGCATTGGGGTCGCTAGTTAGCAAAGGCAAGCCTTACTTAGGTTTGCCTTTCCGTCAAACTTTTGTGACCTAATTCGCTCAGAAGGCGGTTTCTTCACGATCTACTGCGGGGAGCACGTCATTGACTTTTCCTGCAGGCGTTTTGCGTGCACAATGCCACGCCTTTTCGGCCGGCCGATGACTCATTCAGGCCACTGGCACGGTGGGAGTAGAGTGCTGGGAAGCACGCTCATTCTCAACGGTTGGGGGACCAATGACTGACGACGTTCACGAACGAATCGGCTTTCGCGAGATCGACGAACAGGGCAATTCCGTGCGGGCCGTGAGTCCGAACGCGCCTGAGCCGATCGATGCGTCACCGAGGCGCCTGCTGGTCAACCCCTTCGTTGTGGCCCTGTGGCTGCTTGATCTGGCCCTGGGCTGGTTCACCATTTGGGCCTTCAGTGCGGCTATCGAGGGACTTGCCCCATCCGTTGCCAGTCCGATGGTGCAATACAATTTCATCCTCCTCTCGGCGGCTCCCTACGGTGCTTTGGCCGCCATTCTGCTCACCGCTGCGCTCCTGTTCTGGCACGCTGCCCAATGGCAAAAGAAGCGGCCAACCCGGTCCCCATGAACCCGATCGGCCGCTTCCCCAGTGGGGCTCCGGCCCGGCTGCTTGAGCCGTTGCCGCACTCCTGCCCTACGCGTCCGAACGTTTGCGGCGTGCGCTGAGGAAGAGGAGCAGTCCCGCGCCCGTTGCAAGGGCGCTGATGGGCACCAAGGCGACAGCAACACCTGTGAAAGCCAGCGATTCTCCTGCCCGGTCGGGAACAACCGGGTCAACCGGAACAACCGGGTCAACCGGGTCAACCGGCGGGAACGTCACCTCAGCACTTGCCGAGGGTGTGATGACCCGGAGTCCCGATTGGGACGTTCCCGTGGCGGCAGCGCTGTTGACCACTTTGCCTGCAGTGACGTCGGCTTGCGTGATGATGTACGTTGCCGTGGCCGTCATCGTCTGGCCGGGCTGCAATTCTCCGGCAGTGCCCGGCCAGTTGTACTTCAGGCCGGACAATCCGGTCATGGGGTCTTGGATGGCCACACCGGTGAAGGCGGCCGTGCCGACGTTTTTCACCGTGAAGTGGTAGGCCAGGATGTCCCCCGCCGTCGCGGGATCTCCCACAGCCGAGGCATCCACGGCCTTAGAAAACACCAAAGCGGCGTTCGGCGACAGCGGGGTGTCGGTGATTGCCGCGGGCGGAGTGATCGTCGCGCCGGTGGGAGGAGTGCCCGTTGCTGTCGCCACATTAACCACATGGCCGGCGTCGATGTCCGCCTGGGTGACGTGGTAGGCAGCCTGGGCCGTGACCGCCTCACCCGGCAGCAACTCGCCTTGTGTTCGCGGCCAGCTGTAGACCAGCGGTGAAAGACCAGCCATCGGATCGTCGATCGTTACGCCGGTCAGTTTCACGTTGCCGGTGTTCCTGGCGGTGAGCTGGTAGGCGATCTGGTCGCCGACAAGCGCCGGCCCGGCCCTGGCAGGCACCGCCGCCGAGTTGCTGAATTCCATGGCCGGAGCCGGGGCCAATCGGGTATCCGCCGTTCCCGGAATGGGCGGGAGCGCTTCACCGCTGGGCGCAGTGGCCGTTGCCGTTGCCGCGTTGGTGACGTGACCGGCGTCGATATCGGCCTGCGTGATCGCATAACTGGCCGTTGCCGTCGCCGTTTGGCCCGGCAACAACTCGCCGGGTTTGCCCGGCCAGGCGTATTTGAGGGCAGACATGCCTGCGAGGGGATCGTCGATCACAACACCTGTCAGTTTCACGTTGCCGCTGTTCCGGGCCTTGAACTGGTACGTGATCACGTCGCCAAGGCGCGAGGGTGACCTGACAGCCGAGGCATCAGCAGTCTTGGTAAATTCCATGCCGGGTGCAGGCAGGGCAGTGTTGGTCAGCACGCAGTTGATGTCCGCGCCGGAAACTGGAGTCACGGCCAGGGAACCATCGAAGGCGGCGGCTGTGGGCAACCCTCGTTGGAGTCCTTTGGCGTCCGTGCAGGTAATGGCGGATCCATAGGCCGTGAGGTTTGGCCCGGATTCCGTGATGTAGTAGGTACTGCCTGCCTTGGCGGCATAATTGCCCGTGGTACCCGAGCCGGGGGTTACTGCCGACCCCGCACCAGAGGTAGTGGAGTTTGCCGTGCTGTTGACCACCTGCCCCGTGGCAGAACCTGAGCGGATTTCAACGGTGAACTGATCCGAATCGGCCAGGCGAGGGGAACCCAGCACCTTGCTGACGGAGATCCGGGGTGCACCGGCAACAAGCAGGGTGGCGTTCTCCGGCGGGTTCAGATTCGTGGCGACGTTGCCAGGACCATTGCCGTAGCTGCCGGCAGTGTCCGCCGTGACATCCACCGTGATGATGCAGGACTGCTGGCCTGACGCGAGGTCGCCTCCGGTGACCGTGATGGCGCCGGTACCGGATTTGGCCGTTGTGGTCACCGGCTTGCCTGCCGACTGGACGCAGGTACCGCCAATGTTCGGAGCCGCGGCCACTTTGAGGCCCGTCGGAAGGGAATCGGTGAAAGACCAGTCATTCTTGGCGTTGAGTTCGCTCGTATTCGTCACGGTGAAGCTCAGAGTCGCAGTTCCGCCAGCGGCAATCGTCGACGGGGAAAACGACGTATCCAACTGTGGGGTGACGTCCACCAAACGAACGTTGTCAAAGGCGCCATCGTTGCCGTTGGTGGCACCGTTGTTGTTCCACATTTCCAGGCCCATGGATGTCCCCGGGGCTTGGAAGGCCTGGTTGGTGAGCATCGATTTGATGTTCACCGTCCTGGTGACCGTTCCGAAGTTGCCGCCGACGTCGCTGGTAACCCGCTGTTGGTACGAGTGGACATTCGGATCCTGGCTGGCCTGGCAGCCGTTCAGGGCAGTCCCAATGGGGGTGACTGTTCCATCGCCGTCGATCCTGGCGAATTGGTAGGAGGGGTCGGAGCTCCCGCCAAAGCAATTCATGTAGGCAGTGTCCACGCCGAATGTGTAGTAGTGGCCCGGCGTGGTGGGCAGCGGATCAACTGTCTTGAACATGACTCCCCCGGCCGGGCCGGACGGGAGGGTGTCGCAGGAACCTTGTGACGCGTTGTTGGACACACATTCGGTGAAGGAACTTGTTACATGGTCGGTGTCCGGTGAGCCGGGGTTGAACTGCTGCCCCATTCCTCTCGCCAACATCCGCAGGAACTGATAGCTGCGGACTCCCGCGATGTCCGCACATCGGTTGTTGGTGCCGGAGGCAACGGATCCCGAGGCCGCCCACGGCGGCGTGCTGCTGTTCCGGTAACTGAGAATCACACCGTTGCACCGTGCAGCATCGATCCAGGACGGCGATCCAGTGTATGTGGCGCCTGAACTTCCCACATAGGCGGCCGAACCGGCTGCTGCGTAGGACTGGGCCCCGAGGGCAGTGTTGTTGGTGCCGTTTTCGAAGTCCTCGGTGAAGACCACCGTACCGGGCTGCGGGACGCCCGGGGCCACGGACTGCGTGGCAACTGCGGGCGGCGTCACGGCACCACCCGCCCCTAGAGACACGACCGCTGCGGCGACGAGCCCCGCCAACAGCTTTCGCAGATGCGAATGCTTCATTTTCCCTCTTGCTTGTCCGGATCTGGTTCCGTGAGGAGCGCCGACAGACAGTGCCCCACAACCGCTAGTGGGGCCACGCAGCGGATCGTGACGCGATCGAGGGAAAATTTCTCAGAAAGTTTTTGCAGCTCTTACTGGAAGGTGTTGGTGAACGTCTTGGTGACGATCCCATGACCTCCAAATTGATAGTCCAGTGTTCCGATCGTGGACGACTGGGGCAGGGAAACACCCAGCTTGAACGCAAGTCGGGCCGGGTCCAGTGAATCGGTGGCGCAGCGAACTTCGCGCGCACCTGCCGCGGTGCATTCCCAGCCGGCGGGCACAAAGGTTTTCCCGGAGATGAAAGTCGCCTCGTCGGGGAGCGTGAAGACGGCCTCGCCGGACGTCGGAGTTCCGTCGCCTGTCAACGAAAATTCCACGGAAACGTCCCTCTCCACGGCATTTGCACCGGCAACGGAAGTAAACACGGCGCCAACAGTTTGAGGGGTTGCGGATGGCGTTGCCGTGGGAGTCGAGGTAACAACCGCAGAGTCGACAACAATTGCCTTCCGATGCGTCACCGGCACCTCGGGAACCACGACGGCGGGCGTCGCCGGCGCGGCCGGCGGCGGCCCTGTGGGAGGTGCTTCGGCAGACGGCACGGTTGGTGGCGATGTCGGCGCCGGAACAACCGGGGGTACCAAGATTGGCGTCTCGGGTACAGCGGCAACAGGTGGCGCTGACTGGGTTGTCTGGGACGCAGGCTGCAGAAGAAAGACCACCAGCCCCGCCAAGGCGATCGCTGCGGCAGTAAGTGCCGCAACAACTTTCCAAGGCAGGCTCGAACCCTTGCCCCCGGTGGTGGTGGCTTGCGCCGTCAAACCGCTGGAAACCGTGCCCGCGCCGCCTGAGGCGATCGCAGCCGCCACGCCCGGTGTGAACGCGATCCCGGCGAGGAGCGGGAAGATGATACCGCGCATGCGTCCTTCGACATCGCTGAGCTCCACCAGCAGTGCCGTGCACTGTGCGCAGCCGGCCAGGTGTGCACTGACCTTTTCCTGCGAGGAACGCTTCAACGCATTCCGCGCGTATTTGCCCAGTTGACTGGCGTATTCATCACAGGCTTTGTCAACTGCCTGGCTGATGTGGTGCTGCAGGTAGGCCTGGCGGAGGCCTTCCCTGGCCCGGATGGCAAGGGAAGAGACGCCGTTGGGGCTCAGGCCCACGAAGGGCGCGACCGCCGCGGGCTTCAACCCTTCAATGTCCATGTGCCACAGGACCGCCTGCCACCGCTCGGGCAGCGACTTGAAGGCCTTGGCCATGGTGCTCGACTCGAACTCCATCATGACCGTGTCCGCGTCATGGACCGCGGAATCGAGGATGCTGTCATCGGCAGCCATGGGCGTGCGGCGGGCCTTCTTGTTCCGCTCGTAGGCGGTGCGTCGCACGACGGTCAGAAGGTAGGACCGGAAGAACTCCTTGGGCCCTTTGCCGTCCTTCAACGATTGAAAGATCGACGCAAAGGATTCCGCAACAACGTCGTCGGCGTCGCTGGGGTTGTCGGTCTGCTGCCTGGCGACGTATTGGGCGATCGCGAGGTGCCGGTTGTAGAGGGTGTGGAACGCGTCAGCTGCGCCTTGACGCACCAGATCCAGAAGCTGGGGATCGTTGTCCTCACCTGCTGCCAGGGACGATCCCCCGGGTGTTCCCACCACTATTGCTTGATCCATAGGCAGTAGTGTGACATCAGATTGCTCGTTGACTTGAACCGCAGGTTACTTACGACTATAAGGGGGTCAAAAAACGCCCTCGGCATTGCAACACGATGCGGGCAGTGACTCCACTAGCAGCACATGAGGCCCCTCACCACAGCATCGGCATCCGGAAACCGACTCGCCACACGCCTGCCCTCGCCGGCGAAAATCGCCCGTTCCGCGCGGAAAAACGGGCAATCAGGATCCCGAATGGCCCCGCCGCCGGGATCCCGCACGGTCAGGATTGCACACACCGTTCGGGCACGGCACGTGAAGCTCGTCTATGGTGCGGACAGGTCCACAGCCCGCCCCGGGGACACGGTCATCTTCACGGCCTGGATCAGCAACGGCTCCAAAAGTCACCTTCGTAACATTCGTCTTATTCCACGCTCGTTCACCAACGAGGCCATGGAACCGCTTGCTTACGCGTCCAGTCCGGCCCATGAGGACCTTGCCATTCAGTCGTTGGCGCCGGGCGAAAGCGTCATGCGGAGCTTCTCTTATCGCGTCACAGAGGTGGACCACTCCCACGGGGGCAGCCTGGTCAGCGCCATGCAGGTCCGTGCCTCCCGCCTTGGCCGGCAAGTCACGGACGAACACGACGCAATCGTCTCTTTGTCAGGCGCGCGGACTCCGTGGCCGGTACGGTCAACCCGCCCAGGCCTGGGACATTGGAGTTCCACACCGGTCACGTCAGTGAAGCCCAGGCGCCGGCCACGTAGGCTGGCCGGCGCCCGGAAGCTAAGCCGCTAGTCGTTGTCCGGTTCGCCCACGGGCTTCTCGGCCGGCCAGTCGACGTCCTGCTCATAGCCGTCGTGCTTCTGCAAGTAAGCGGCGATGTAGGGGCAATGCGGAATGATGCGCTTGCCGGAAGCCACCACATCATCAAGGGCAAAGTGGGCCAGCACCTTGGCCAGCCCCTGCCCCTTGAACTGGGGCTTGGTTTCGGTGTGGGTGAAATCGATGTGACCCGGCCGGTCGATGAATTGGGAGATGACGGCCAGCTCCCCATCGACGTGGAGTTCGTAGCGGTGGAATTTATCGTTGCGGACGGTGGTCACACCAGCGCGGAACGAGTCGGCCAAGGAGTCAGTGTCGGTCATGATTCGAGATTGGCACGTAAACCTTGCGCTGGCAACGTGGAGCCCGCCTCGCCCGCCGGCGGAAGCACCGGCGTCGGAACCCGCCCAAGCAGCAGGACGGCGAGCGCGAAGCACGCCGCTCCCCCACCCAGCAGTGCCAGCGTCAGGCCGTTCAGGGCGGCGTCCATCACCGGAAGGAAAACCACGACGCCGGCAGTCACCACAGCGGTCCGCGAGGGGCCGCGTGCGTGGCTGGCCGCCGTCGGACGGTTTTCCAGGCGCCCAAAAACCGCAATGACCGGCACCAACAAGGCAACCACGGCGAAGAACACCGGGATACGCCCCCACCACCACTCGGCGGTGGCCGGCGACGGCTTGGGGAAATCAGTCAGCAGCAGCAGCCCGGCCATGCCCACCAGGAGCGGCAAATGCCAGAGGTAGACGGTCATTGCACGACGCCCTGCAACTCCGATCAAGGCCTGGATCCAGCGGACCGAGCCCAGCCAGGCAATTCCGTTGCGGAGCAGCTGAAGCGTTGCAGTTTGCGAGATGCCGAGCAGGAGCATGCAGAGATTGGGCGGGTTGATGTTCTCCACCATGTTGCCGGGGTAGATGGCCACTCCGGTGACCACGCCCAACAGCAGATTGGCGGCGGTGATGGCACCCAGCAACCACGCGCGGCTACGGTCCTGGAAGTATCCGTCGGCCAGGAAGAAACCCAGCTGCTGCACCGCGCACCAGACAAACACCATGTTGACAAAAGCCACTACCGGAAGAGCACCCCGCAGCGAATCCACCGTGATGATCAGCGCCGTCAGGACGCCGAACGTGAGCAGGGGGGCGCGATCGTGGAACCGGGCCATCAGTGGGATGCTTACCTGGGCCGTGAGGTAGGCGGCCAGGAACCACAGGGGCATCGCCGCGCCGGTAGCCATCAGCTGGATCACTTGCGGGTGGACGCCCAGCAAGAGCGCAGCCCACAGCCCCGCCCACATGACGGCCAGAAGCGCCATGGCCGGACGGACCAAGCGCAGGAGGCGCACTTGGGCGAACTGGAACCCGTTGCCACCGCGGGCCTGGAGGCGCCGCCAGGATTGCAGGCCCGTCGCTCCGCCCATCACGAAGAACAGCGGAACGATCATGAGAACCCAGACCACGGGCGTGAACCAGCCTTGGTCCATCAAAGTGTTCCCGGTGGTCACCGTTCCGTCCCTGTGGAGGACCGGGCTGACCATCATGCAGTGGGCGGCAACCACCAGGAGCAGGCAGGTGAAGCGGACAAGGTCGATCGCCGGATCCCGCCGCGTGGCCGTTGCTTGGCCGGCGGGAGTTTCCAGATGCCGCGGACTCTCCATGGCCCTCCCAACCTCGTGCTGCCTCCATTGTCCGCCCGGGTTGGCGAAGGGACCAGAGCGCCGGGCCCCGCGCTAGGTGCGGTTTCCGCGCACCAATCGCTCCCGCTGGTCCGGGTTTACGGCAGCCGAGCACGCGGCCGCCGCAAGCCCGTAGGCGGCGTCAAGGACTGCCCTGTCCGCTCCCGCCGAGGCACCGAAGGCGGCGAACGCAGCCGTGTGATGAGCGGCACCGCGGACGTCATAGCCCACCATCGGGTGGATGCTTGGTACGGCCTGCGAAACGTTGCCCATGTCCGTAGATGCCATCGGCTCGGAGCTGAAGGACACACTCCTGCCCCGATTCCCTATGGCCTCCCGGTAAGCCTCGGACAGGAACGTGTCCTGGCGGAGTTCGGCGTACGCGTTGCCGTGCGGGGTGACTTGGAGGGTGCAACCGCTCGCGAGCGCGCCGGCTTCGAGGCATCGCCTGACCTTCTCCTGGATCACCCGGAGGTTTTCAATGCTCGGAGCCCTCATCTCAACGCTCGCGCCGGTGCGCTCGGGGATCACGTTCACGGCGCTGCCGCCATTGTTGACGATGAGCGAAACGATTGACGCCGGCGGAAGTTGCTGGCGTGCTGCGGCGATGGCCGTCTGGGCCACGAGCAAGGCGTCGAGCGCATTGACCCCTTCCCAGGGAGCCGCTGCCGCATGGGCTGCTTGCCCTTCGAAAACCACGTCCCACATAGCCATGGCCAGGGACGTCGAGCCGATCACGTCCTCTGCGGCGGCGTGCGCCATCATGGCCAGCGAGACGCCGTCGAAGAAGCCCTCTTCGAGCAGGTCAACCTTGCCGCCAGTGGTTTCTTCGGCGGGGGTCCCGAGGACTTTTACGGTGAGGCCTGCCCGGTCAGCAACGGCCGCCAAGGCAAGGGCGGCGCCCACGGTGCTGGCGGCATTCACGTTGTGCCCGCAGGCGTGGCCGATGCCCGGTAACGCATCGTATTCGACGCACAAGGCCACCACCAGGTCACCGCTTCCACAGGACGCGCTGAACGCGGTGGGCTGGGACGGCTGCCGCTCGTCAAAGCTGAATCCCGCCTTGCGGAGGAGGCTGCTGACCCGTTTGACGGCGCGGAACTCCTGGCCGCCCAGTTCAGGATCGGCATGGATGGCGTGGCTCAGGTCCAAGAGGTCACCCTGCCACCGGGCCAGGGCGGTGTCCAACTCCCGGTTGTAGTCCGGCTGGGGCGGACGTACGACGACGGCCTGCCGGCTTGTGCTGCTGGCGGCGATCATGCTGCCACCTCCGTGGACTTGCGCTTGGCGTAGCGGGCACTCGCAGCGGGCGCTATCACCGCAGCGGCCGCCAAGGTTCCCCAGATGGTGAAGAGGCCGTTCTCCGTGATCCGCCCGGCCTCCACCGACGCGGAAGAGATCAACTTGACCACTGCTGCCCCAACCGCGATCCCAACCGAGAGGGCCAGCTCGTTCAGTCCTGCCGCCGTCGAGGTTTCCTCCAACGCGACACCCTCAACGGACAGGGCACGCGTCCCTGCCTGGTACATGCCCAGGCTCAGGTTGAACAGCGCGAATCCAAGGCAATAGCCCGCCAGGGAGCCGTGGGCAAACATCATCACCAGGAAGCCGCCGGCGAGCAGGACCCCTGCCGAAACCAACGTTGCCCGCTCCCCGAACTTCTTCATGGCCTTGGCTGTCAGCAGCGACGAAGCCAGCGAAAGGACAGAGGCCAGAGCCAGGACCACGGCGATCATGAGCGGGCTGAGGGCGAAGCCGTAGCCCGTCTTCTCCGGGTTGGAGTGCAGGACGATGCCGTTGGTGCCGAAGTAGCTGATGGAGGCAAATCCGAAGAAGAACGTCGCCAGGGAAATGGAACGGATGCGTGGGAGGGAAAGCATGCGCAGATCCATGAAGCGCCGGCCAACGGGAGCGCTGAAGTCGCGCTTGGCCCAGTACGCGAGCAGGGCAAGCCCGGCGAGTCCGGCCGCCAAGGTGCGAACGTCGAGCCAACCCCACTCAGGCCCCATGGACAGGGCCACAACAAATCCGATCAAACCCAGCGAGCAGGCGAGCATCGGAAGGAGGGCGATGCCTTCACGGGTGGGTGTCCCGGCGTCGGGCAGGAGGAAGGAACAGACCAAAGCCGCCAGTGCGAATGGCACGGCAACCCAAAAACCCAGCGTGGGATCTGTGGCTCCGACGACGCCTGCCAGCAGGCCGCCGGCTCCCACCATGATCATGAGCATACCGATCATGACGCTGACGCCCGTGCGGGTGTGGGCGGGGCTGGTCACCCGGAGGATTCCCATCATGAGCGGGATAAATCCGACAACGCAGGTCAGCATGACCACACCGATGGTCACCGTCCAGAGCGAGGGCCAGAGGGCCATCTGCGCCACGCCGGCCGTCACGATGCTCGTGGACCAGCGCAACACGAGCCTGTATCCGTAGCTGTCGCCCAGCCTGGAAATGATGGGCGTCAGCACCGCGAAGCTCACATTGGAGATGAGGAAGATGCCGTTGATGGTGGGGTCGTCAATCTCAAAGACCGGGCCCAGGGCTGGGAGGATCGGGTTGAGATAACCCTGGGTGACCCCGCTCAGCGATTCGATCAGGGCCATTGCAAGGATCATCCCTGCGATGCTCTTGCGCGTGATGGCCTCCGTGATCGGAGGAACTGTGTTGCTTGCCATGTGATTCCTTGGTTCCCGGGGCTGCGTGGCCGGACTCCGCCGCAGCCGATGGATATCGGTGATGCGAGTCACAACGTTAGGGTGCTCGACTACACTGGCTCCGATATTGTTTGAATCCCACATCAGCCGGTGCTCAATGAATGAATCAGCCACAGTTTCCGAACTGGACCTTGAAATCGTGAATGCCCTTCAGATCAATCCGCGGGCCGAATGGAGCCGGATTGCCGATGCGCTGGGCATGTCCGCGCCAACAGTGGCACGCCGGTGGACTGCACTCGCGGAACAGGGACAGGCCTGGATCACCCCGTCGCCCGGGCCGCGGTACCTCAATGCCGGATGGTCCGTCTTCATCCATCTCTCCTCGGTCCCAGGAGAAACGGACGCCCTGCTGGAGAGGCTGTGCGAGGAGCCGGCGTTTGCCACCATCTCCTTGGTCACCGGCTCCCACGACCTGTTCATGGACTGCTTCGCCTCCAGCCACGAGGAGCTCATGGACATCGTCACCGGCTCTTTCCCCCGCCTCCCGGGAATTACCCACCGGGAGGTGGTCTTCGTGACCAAGCTGTACCGTCAGGCTTCGGAATGGCGCAGCGGAACCTTGGAGCCCGGGCGGGCAAGGCTCGTCTCCAGCGAGCCGCCTGCCCAGCCTCCCGCCTACTCCCCGGACACGCTCGATGCAGCACTGCTGGAAGAACTGGCAAGGGACGGCCGGGCCAGCTGGGCAGACCTCGGAGCCGCGTGTGGCGTCTAACCACAGACCGCGCGCCGACGTGTGGAGCGGTTCCTTGGGACGGGCTACATCTCGTTGCGCTGCGATACGTCCACGGCCGCGCAGCAGGGCCTCCGCGAAGTGACGTTGGTGCTGAATGTCCCGGCACAGTACGTTGACGACGTCGGCCGGTACTTCGCAGCCCTCGGCAACTGTCGGCTGTGCGCACAGGTCCTTGGCGCCCAGAACCTGCTGGTCACCCTGTGGGTCCGCGACTACCTGGAAATCCAGGCTTACGAGCGGGAACTGGCCCAACGGGCGCCCGGCAGCTCGGTCCTCTCACGCCAAGCGGTGGTCCGGACTTACAAGCGCCTGGGCCATGTGCTCGACGAGTCCGGACGAAGCGTGCGGGTAGTGCCGCTGCCTCTGTGGAAAGAAGCCCGGTGAGCCGCTCTGGACGGCTCGACGAATCACCGGCAGGATCAGACGCATGACAACCTCTATCTTCGTGAATCTCCCTGTCCGCGACCTTGAGGCGTCCAAGGCGTTCTACACGGCCCTTGGGTACACCATCAACCCGAACTTCACCGATGAGACCGCCGCCTGCGTGGTCTTCAGCGACACGATCTACACCATGCTCCTGACGCACGCCAAGTTCAGCGAGTTCACCAAGCAACCCATCGCCGATACGCAGAACTCCACCGCGGCCATCGTTGCCCTCTCGGCCGACAGCCGTGAGGCCGTGGACGAGTTGGCCAACAAAGCCCTCGAAGCCGGCGGCTCCGAAACCTACGATGCCCAGGACCTCGGATTCATGTACAGCCGGGCATTCCGCGATCTCGACGGCCACCACTGGGAAGTCCTCTGGATGGACGAGGCTGCCGCACAGGCCGGCCCGCCGGAGCACTAAAGGACAACGCGGGGTCACTTACGGCCGATGCTGGGCGTCAACATGGGCCGTAAGTGACCCCGCGTTGCTTTAAAGGAGGGCGAGAATTCCCAGCACGACGGCGATCAGCGGCGTGATGCCCTGCAGGGTCGCAGCGCGGAGGTACTTCCGTCCGCTGGCCGCGAGGACCAGCGCGGCCAGCAGCATGGATCCACACGAGCTGAACACGAGGGTCCAACCCACCTGGGGTGAGCCCGCCCACACGGCGATGATGCCCACGAAAGCGCCGATGGCCAGGAACAGGTTGTAGAAGCCCTGGTTGTAGGCGAGCGGTTTGGTGGTCTCCGCGTCGGCCTGCGACGTGAGGCTGAAGCGCTTCCACGTGGCAGGCTTGGTCCAGGTAATGGACTCCATAGTGAAGATGTAAACGTGCAGCAAAGCCGCAATCAGGGCAAAAATCAGGGAGGCCAGGATCATGAGTTGATCCTAGCCTCCCAGTGATTTACGGCCGAAGGTCAGGCGCTGAGCAGCTCCAGCGTGGCGCCGGCAAAGGCCCCGGCTGCGTGATTCCAGCGGCCCAGCAGGCCCTGGAGGTTCTCGCCGTCGGCACGGTGCGCTGCCGTCTCGGACTCAAGCGTGGACAGGATGCCCGTGCGCAACTCGGTGTTGAAGTTCACCTTCCCCACGTGCAGGGACGGAGCCTTCGCCAATTCCTCGGCAGGGATTCCCGAGGCGCCGTGCAGCACCAGCGGGACGTACGTACGGGAGGCCACATCCTGCAGCACATCCCAGCGGATGTTCGGCTCGCCCTTGTACTTTCCGTGCACATTGCCCACGGCGACGGCGAGCAACTGCGCGCCGGTGCGCGCAACGAAGTCAGCCACCTGCGCCGGGTCAGTCAGGCCCGAAACCGAGGTCCCGGCGTCGTGCGCGTCACCCGAGGCGGCGAAGGCCTTGTCCTCGTCACCGGCGAGGCCGCCGAGTTCCGCTTCGATGACGACGTCGGCGTGGCCGGCAGCGTCAAGCTCTGCACGGACCTCGCGGACAAGGGCGATGTTGTCCTCGTACGGCAGCGACGATCCGTCAGCCAGGACGGCATCCGCACCAGCAGCGACGGAATCACGGATCACGCGCAGATCCGAGGCGTGGTCCAGCTGGACAGAGACCGGGACAGTGGCGTCGTCGGCCAGGCCGCGGAGGGCCGTGATAAGCCGGAGCCCGTTGGCCGTAGAGGCCGTCTTCGGCGCGACCAGCAGGATCACGCCACGTCGTGCTTCCTCAGCTGCCGCAACAACAGCAAGGGCAGTGGTGAAGTCGTAGCAGGTGAAGGCAGGAACAGCGGAGCCGGATGCCAGGGCGGAGCCCACTAGCTTGTCCAAGGAGGCACGCATCAGTGGGCCAGGCCCCCTACCAGGATCCACGCAACGTACGTGAGGACGAAGCCGGCCAGGCCCAGGATGGTGGTCAGGACGGTCCAGGTCTTGAGGCCATCGGAGACGGTGAGGCCGTAGTAGCGGATCACAGTCCAGAAGCCGGCGTCAGTCACGTGGGACAGGCCGAGGGCGCCGAAGCCGATGGCGATCACGATCACCGCGATCTGGGCCGGCGAGTAGCCGCCTTCCATGACCGCGGAGGTGAGCAAGCCGGTGGTGGTCACGATGGCGACAGTGGCCGAACCCTGTGCTGCGCGCAGTGCCAGCGAGATGATGAAGCCGAGCACGATTACCGGCAGGCCCAGGCTGTCCAGCGTGTGGGACAGGGCGGCACCGATGCCGGAGGTGCGGAGGACCTCGCCGAAGACACCGCCTGCCGCAACCACCATGAGGATGGACGCGATGGGAGGCAGGGCGCCTTCGAAGATCTCGCCGGTTTCCTTCAGGGACCAGTGGCGGCGGACGGCCAGCAGGAAGAAGGACAAAGCCACGGCGACGAGGAGCGCGAAGAACGGGTTGCCAATGAACGACGCGACGCCGTACCAGTAGTTGTCCTTGGCAATGGTGAGCGTGCCCACGGTGCCGAGAAGGATCTGGACGATCGGAGCGGCGATCAGGAACATGATCAGTCCGGGACGCGGAGGGGCGATGGCACGGGCGCCGGGGCCGTCGTGGCCAACGTGGACCAGGGAGTCGGAACCGAATTCGTCCACCTGCTGCTTGACGCCAGGGAGAAGTTCGTAGTCCTTGCGGTTCATGATGCTGGCAACCCAGTAGGACAGGAAACCGAGCGGCACGCAGATGATCAGCGAGATCAGGGTGATGAGTCCGATGTCCGCGCCGAAGACGCCGGCGCCTGCAACGATTCCCGGGTGCGGCGGGACGGCCACGTGGATGGACAGCATGATGCCGGCCATGGGGAGCCCGAATTTGATGGGGTGAACGTTGGCGATCTTCGCGAAGGCGTAGACGATCGGCACGAGGACGATGACGCCCACTTCGAAGAACACCGGGATCGCGACAAGGAAACCAACGGCCGTGAGGGCAACGGCAACCCGCTTGGCGCCGAGCTTCTCCGTGAAGTGAGTGGCCAGCGACTGGACGCCGCCGGAGACCTCGATCATGCGGCCGAGGATGGCGCCCAGGGCAATGAGCAACGCCACCTTGCCCATGGTGCTGCCAACGCCGTTGGTGACCACCGTGAAGATGTCCTTGAGCGGAATCTGCGCGGCAACGCCCACCAGGATGCTGACGGCCAGCAGGGCCACGAAGGCCTGGATCTTGAAGCGGATGATCAGCACCAGCAGCAAGGCGATACCTGCGGCAGCGATGGTCAGCAGCAGCGGAGTACCCAGCTCCACTGCGGGCTTGATGGCGGGCGCGTCAGCGGCGCGAACCATCAGCGAGTTGATGAGGGGATTCATTTGGGGAGTGTCTCCTTTGACATACCAGTCTAGAAGACCGGCAAAAAGGGGCGACGACGTCGAAGGGGGGACCGCCGTCGTCGCGGTTCTATCTGGGGTACTTGGGCAGGTGCCTAAGCGGTGCGCTTGGCGGGCGCGACAACCTTGATGACGGCGGAGTCGTCGGCGGCGGCGAGGCCCTGGGCCTGGCCGAGGAGGTAGAGCTGCTCAGCGGCGGCAGCTACGGGGGCAGCAAGGCCGGCGGCACGGGTGGCCTTGCCAACGATGCCCATGTCCTTGACGAAGATGTCCAAGCGGCTCAGTACCTCGGCGCCGTCCTCGGTGTAGGCCTCGAGGATGCGGGGGCCGCGGTTGGAAAGCATGAAGGAGCCTGCTGCTCCGGCTTCGAGGGCAGCGAGGGTCTTCGCCTGGTCCAGTCCGAGGGCGTCGGCGAGGGCCATGGCCTCGGCGGCGGCGGCGATGTGCACGCCACACAGGAGCTGGTTGACGGTCTTGAGGGCCTGGCCATCGCCGGGCTTGTCGCCCACGATGCTCAGGGTGGAAGCCAGCAGCTCCAGCGCGGGACGTGCCTTTTCGAGGGCTTCCGGCTCGGCGCCGACGACGATCAGGAGATCGCCTTCGCCAGCGCGCTTGGGCCCGCCGGAAAGCGGAGCGTCCACCAGTGCAACACCGTATTCAGCCAGCTTGGCCACCGTGGCCGGGATCGCTTCGGTGCCAACAGTGCTGCCGAGGATCACGACGGCGCCCGGCTTCAGGACCGACGCAACGCCGTTCTCGCCGAAGAGGACATCGTTCAGCTGCTCGCCGTTGCGGACTGCGAGGAGCAGCGCGTCGGCATCCTGGGAGGCTTCGCGGGCAGATGCAAAGGTCTTGATGCCGGCCTCAGCAGCGAGCTCCAGGCGGGCTTCGGCGATGTCGAAGCCGTGAACGGTCAGCTCCGAGGCGAGACGGGTTGCCATCGGCAGGCCCATGGCGCCGAGGCCCAGGACGGTGATGGTGTAGTTGCTGGTCATGGTGTTCTCCATTGAATTTTTGCTGTTAGAAGGTGTTGCTGAGTTTGCGGGTGACTTGGGCGAGGGATTGGTCGTCGCCCACGTTGCCTGCGAAGACGATGTACGGGATGCCCTTGGCCGGGCCGTCCACCGGTTCCCAGAGGGAGACGATGCCCGGCAGCATGGGGCCGCGGACGATTGCGTGGCGGATTTCCAGGCCGTGCGCTGCAACGTCGGAGGAGGTGATGCCACCCTTGGCAATAACGAAGCGCGGCGGGAAGGTCTTCAGGGTCCGGTTCACGACAGCCACGACGGCGGCCGAGACGGTGCGGGCGATCTTCAGGCTCGCTGCGGCGTCGTCGGTCTTGATGAGCAGGCGGCTGGTGTGGACGATCACGTCGCCTTCGCGGAGGGCTTCGACGACGTCGGACACCACGGTGCCGATGTACTCGTCTGCTTCGGTTGCTGTGGTGAGCAGCTTCTCGACATCGATCTCGATGATCCTTGCCGAGCTGTGCTCGCTGGTAAGGACGTTGAGCTGGCGGGTGGTGAGACCCACGTGGGATCCGACGACGATCAGGCCACCGGCGGTGGAGGGGGTGTTGCCCTCGTAGGCTTCTTCGCTGGTGAGTGCCGTGCGGATTTCCTGGCCGATGCGGCCGCGGACGAACGGCGGGCCCACGCGGTAGAGGAGCTTCTTGCCGCGGCGTTCTGCTTCCTCCAGGCCCAGGGCGAGGGCGCGGAAGTCGTTTTCGGTGACGATGTCGGCCACGATCGGGGTGGAATCCGTGGCGGACTCGAGGGCGTCGGCGATGGCCTTGGCGGAGATCGCGGGGTCGTTGGCTGCGGCGCCTGCGCGGATGATGTTCAGGTCCAGGACGATCACGTTTTCTGCGGCGAAGCGTCCTTTCGACTTCTCCTCCACGTACTTGGCCATTTCGGAGTTGGCGAACCCGAAGGAGGCGTCCTTGGCGAATTCGGTTTCGGCCACGGGGGTGAGGTAGCCGGCGTCTTCTCCGGAGGCGCGCATGTAGTGCACCCCTCCGATGGTGACGCGGCCGGCGTCGGGGAAGGCCGGAACGATGACGACGCCGTCCGTGGCTTCGCCGGTTTCAGCAGCCACGGTGGCGGCGATGACGTCCGGCTCCAGCGGGTAATGGCCGCGGAGGGTGGAGTCGCTGCGGCTCACGAAGCCCAGCTTGACGATGCCGGCCGCTGCGGCCAGGGCGTTGCGGACGATTTCCTCGTTCCTGGCCGCGGCTTCGGCCGGGTCCAGGCTACGGGTGTTGCTCAACACGTAGACAGCAGGCTTGGTCTGGTTCTCGCGGATGTGGGTGAAGGCCCAGGTGAAGTCCTCCACGTCCCAGCGGGTAAGGACCGCGAGGTCGGCCACCGATTGGGTTCCTGTGGGGTCATCATCCAGGACCACCAGGATCTTTGGGGTATCAGCAGAGGACGCGGCAACGGCGTCGGCCACGAGTTGAGCGGGGATCTGAACTTCCGCCGGGAAGGCGGCCAGAACGTCGGCTTCAAGGATCACGGTGCACTCCATCGTGGGAAATCTGTGTGGCAGTTTTGTGAATGTAAGATGTCAGACATCTAACATTTGAATGCTAGTGTGACACACGGCTCTTCACCGCGCAAGGTGCCTCCCGTCACTAGGCTGGGACCATGGCTGGAAACCCGGATCCGCTGTGCTTCGTGCACGTGCGCGAGCCCTTGGATCCCTCCGGCGGCCACGTTCCAGCCGTCTTGATCCACGGCTGGGCTTCCGGCTCCGTGTATTGGGAGCCGTTGACTGCTTTACTGCTGGACACCGGACGACCCGTCTGGACGGTGGACCTGCCCGGCTACCACCCGAGCCAGGAACTGCCCGCCGGGTTTGAGTGGACGTTGGATTCGGCGGCGGCCTCGGTTGCGGCAGCGATCGAGGCGCGCGGCGGTGGCCGAGTGCACCTGGTGGGCCACTCGATGGGCGGGAGTGTCTCGCTGACACTGGCCGCCTCCAGACCGGAACTCGTGGCCACGGTGGCCTTGGTGGGCATGGTCCCTGCACCGCCAAACCCCGGATTCCGACGAATGCTTGAATCCCAGGCAGAGCAAGGCTTTTTCGATGCCGGAACGATCGCGCGGTGCATGGACGCTTGGTACGGAGAGCTCTCCGCGGGGGACAAGGAGCTGCTCAGCACGGGGTTTGATACGCCCTTTCCGGTTCTCGCTGCCAGCGCGAAGGCGGCCATGACCGGCGTCGAACCTTCAGTGCCCGGGCGCGTCCACGCGCCACTGCTGGTGATCGCCGGAACCGGGGACCGCGTGCGGTCGCTCGGGCAGATGGAAGCATTCGTTGCCGCAGCCCCGGGCCGGCGTCTGCACGCAATAGCCGACGCCGGGCACAGCGTCCACTGGGAACGGCCCGGTGAGTGCGCTGCGACATTGAATGAATTTTGGAGAACAAGCTGGCAACCGCCAGCGTAAGATGTCTGACAACCATTCCGCCCGGAAGGAAAATCCTGCGGCCGGAGGGTCCGAAGTACAGAAATGGGGACACATGGCACGCAAGTCGCTGGTCGGCGTCGTTGCTGATGAGCTGCTGGACCGGATTGTGGCGGGCGAGTTTCCGCCCGGAACGGTAGTCCCGGGCGAGCTGGAGCTCAGCGCCAAGCATGAGGTGAGCCGCATGACCGTGCGTGAAGCCATGAAAACCCTCGAGGCGCAGCGGATCCTGAGCGTTGAACGGGGTCGCGGAACGTTCGTCAATCCGCTCAACCAGTGGGCGTCCCTTGAGGCCGTGCTGCGGGCAGCGTCCGAAGGCACCAAGGATGCCGAGGCCGCCATCCAGTTGATCGAACTCCGGCGCATGCTGGAAACCGGTGCCTGCGAATTGGCCGCCGAGCGGATCTCGGACCAGGACCTTGCCCTGCTCAAGGACCACGTGGACAAGATGCAGGCCGCGCACGAAGTCAACGATGTTGCCGCCTTCGTGGAGGCCGACCTCGCGTTCCACGACGTCATCCTGCACGCTTCGGGGAACGTGTTTGTAGCCGTACTCTTTGAGCCGCTGCACCGGGTCTTGGAAGCCCGCCGCACCGAAACCTCCGCGGTACCGGAGATCCAGGAGCACGCGATCGGGCACCACCGGAACATCACCACTGCGTTGTCTTCCCGGAATCCCAACGACGCCAGGCTCGCGATGGACGCCCACATGCAGCAGACCCTGGACGACCTGAAGACGTACGTGCTGGAGGCGTAGCGCGTCACCCCCGTCGAAGGTCTACTATTGTGTATATAAGCGCACAATAGTAGACCTTGGGGGTTGATTTGAGGCTGCAAAATCCGCTGACTGCCATTAGTCCTACGTTGGATATGGGCGTGCTCTACGTACTCGCGCGGGCGGAGGCGGACTTCACCGCGCCGGGCCTTAATGCGCTGCTTCCCGAAAAGGGCTCGCTGGCCGGAGTTCGCAAGGCACTGGTCAGGCTGGTGGAACAGGGCATCGTCGTGGAGAAACTTGCCGGGAGGACCCACACTTACAGCCTCAACCAAGACCATCTCTTGGCTGATTACGTGAAGTCCATGGCGTCCGCGAAAGAGCTACTGTCCGAGCGCACTAAACAAACTGTGCGCGCATGGGAATTCCGGCCCATCGTCGTCACTATCTTCGGCTCGGCAGTACGTAATGATATGCGGACTGATAGCGATATTGACCTGTTCATTGCCCTCCCCGACGCCGTTGACGAGTTGCAAGCCGAGACACGGATTGCGGACTTAGCCGCAGGCCTCAGCGCTTGGACCGGGAACGACACCCGACCACTTGTTTACCGAGAGTCGGAAGTAGCACCGGCCCCCATCTTCGATTCCATCGTGTCCGAAGGGCAGACGATTTACGGGGACGGCAAGTGGCTGAAGCGCAAACTGCGTGGCGCCCAGGCGGCCTGAGTGAGGACGGCGCAAGGGAACGAAAGCATCCGCAAAGGCCGGCTAGGCAAGGGCGATGGACGCACTGATTGAACGAGCTCAGAGCTAGGCGCGGAATCATGCCCAACTGGGTCGCATTTGTGCGCGTTGTGAGCCGTCATAACGCGCACTAATGCGACCCAGTTGGGGTCAGCGGCGGAGGCTCTCCGATGGGAGCTCACCGAACGTCTGCAGGTACAGCGCCGAGAACCTGCCCTGATGCGTGAAGCCGCACAACTCGGCCACAGCGGTGACGGTCTGCTCGCGGGGGGTCGCCTCAAGCAGCATTTCGCGGGCACGGTCCAGGCGGATGGACCGCAGCAACTCCGACGGCGTGGCACCGGTTTCCGCCCGCAGCGCCGTCTGCAGGGTTCGCACGGAAACGCCCAGGCATTCGGCGATATCCGGGACGGTAAGTTCCTCAATAGCGTGCCGTTCCAGGAGTTCCCGGCATTCCCGGACCAGCCGACTTTCGGACTCTTCGTCGCGGGAAACGGGAGCCGCGGGCTCCATCGCCATCAACAGCCGGGACATCATGCCGTCCGCCAGCAACCCCTGCACGAAGGCGGGGGCGGCGGCAGCCGGCTGGCTGATCAGGTCATCGTGAAGTTCGACGACGGACCTCAGGAAAGCGCGGCCGGCGCCGCTTGCGAGGTCCATGCCGTAGCCCAGCGCACTGCCCTGCTGCCCGTATAGCTCCAAGGCAACGCGCTCAAGTGCCGTTCGGCGCACGTACACGATCAGGTGCGGGCTCCCGGCGTCCCACGCCATGGAGAATGGCCTGTCGAGCGGCGGAACGGTGGCCATGCGCGGGGTAGATTCAACCGTCTGCGAGCCCACGCGCATCGAAGCATGGCCGGCCAAAGGTATCTGGACCAAGTGGAAGTCCTGCAACCCTTCCGGATCAATGCGGACGTCGGATCCGTAGTCCAGGAACTCGATTCCCACGTCCCCGCGATGCTGCGAGCGCAGCTTCATGTTCACCGCGGCCGTGCGGGTCCGGGGCGCGAGCTCATGGCCGCAGAACAACTCGGCAATCTTGGCATGTGCCTCGTCGACATCCTTGGTGGCCGTGGTCGGCTGCCCGCGCAGAACATCGCGGGGAAGGATCCTCACCATCGGGCACCTACTTCACAGGGTCTGCAAGCAACGCATTGCGCTTATCGGATGATCCTCACGCCTTCTGGATATTCCGTGCATCCGCTGCTGCCTAGAGTCGCTTTTAGAACAAGTATGACGCACGTCATATTCCCGCAACAGCACTGAATCGAGGTGAGCACCCGCGAAGAACATCAAACTCGTCAACAATCGCCGCGAGGAGTGGGAACGCCACTTCGAGGCGTGGGAAAGCCAACTACGACTGCCGGACACACGCCTGACCGCGACACCCTGGGCCGGTTGGGACGTCGAGCCGGCCGATGAGCTGGGCGACTGAGCGGCCTCTGCGCTTTTCGGATGATCGCCGCGCCAACTGGATATTCCGGATACCGACGGCTCTCTAGAGTCGCTTCCAAGACAAATATGACGCACGTCATATTTCCGTAACACGATAAAGCGGAGGTTTGGCCATGACAGGACTCAGCGGCAGGACAGCGGTCGTCACCGGCGGGGCAACCAAGGTGGGCCAGGGTGTGGTCACCGCCCTGCGGGACGCCGGCGCCACCGTGGTGGTCGCTGACATCAACCCCGACGGCGGCACCCTCGCCAAGGCGCTCGGAGAAGGAATCCACTACTCCCACACGGACATCACCGACGATGCCGCCGTCAACGATCTCGTGGAAGGGACCGTTGCCAAACACGGAAGCCTGGACATCCTGGTCAACCTCGCCTGCACATACAAGGATGAAGGAGCAGCATCAGGCCGGGCCGAGTGGTTGGAAGCGCTCAACGTCAACCTGGTCAGCGCGGTAGTGGCGGCCAACACCGCGCGGCCGCATCTGGCAAAGTCAGGACACGGAGTCATTATCAATTTCACCTCCATTTCCAGCTCAGTGGCCCAGACCGGCCGTTGGCTCTACCCCGCCAGCAAAGCCGCACTGGTCCAGGTAACCCGCAGCATGGCCGTCGATTTCGCGTCGGACGGCATCCGGGTCAACTCGGTGAGCCCTGGCTGGGTGTGGAGCAACATCATGGACTCCCTCAGCAACGGCAACCTTGAAAAGACGGATTCCGTGGCCGCGCCCTTCCACGCACTCAAGCGGGTGGGCCGCCCGCACGAGGTGGGTGACGTCGTCGCCTTCCTTGCCGGCGACCAAGCGAGTTTCGTGACCGGCGCCGATTGGGCTGTCGACGGCGGCTACTCGGCTTTGGGGCCGGAACGCGCCGAAGAAACCATCCCGCTGCTCGCGGCCAACTGAACCACTCCAACGAGAAGAAAGATCCAACACCATGACGCAACGCCACATCACCATCGTCGGTGCAGGCCAGTCGGGCCTGCAGCTGGGCATCGGCCTGCTGGACGCCGGCTTCCAGGTCACCACCATCTCGAACCGCACCCCGGAGGAAATCCGCGACGGCAAGGTAGCTTCGAGCCAGTGCATCTTCCACAATGCCTTGGAACACGAGAGGAACCTCGGGCTGGATTTCTGGCCCGACGCACCCACAGTCGACGGCATTTCCTTCACCATCCCGCACCCTGAGCTGCCGGGCGAAAAGGCCATCAGCTGGGCCTCACGACTGGACAACCACGCCAAATCCATCGACCAGCGCGTCAAGTTCCCCCGGTTCATGGAGGAATTCACCAAGCGCGGCGGTGAGCTGGTGTTCGAAGACGCCGGTGTGGAGGACCTTGAACGGTACACCCTGAACTCGGACCTGGTGATCGTGGCCGCCGGCAAGGGAGAGATCGCGCAGCTCTTCACCCGCGACGCCGCGCGCAGCACCTACGATGCTCCCCAGCGCGCGCTGGCCCTGACCTACGTGAAGGGCCTGACGCCCCGCGAGGATTACTCCGCGGTGTCCTTCAACCTCATCCCGGGAGTGGGCGAGTACTTCGTTTTCCCGGCGCTCACCACCACAGGCCCCTGCGAAATCATGGTCTTCGAAGGCGTACCCGGCGGCCCCATGGATGTCTGGAAGGGCCTCACTCCCGAGGAGCACCTGGAAACCTCCAAGAACATCCTCAAGACCTTCCTTCCCTGGGAAGCCGAGCGGGCCAACGACGTGGAACTGACCGACCCCAACGGCATCCTGCAGGGCCGCTTCGCCCCCACCGTCCGCCACCCGATCGCAACGCTCCCCAGCGGCAGGCAGGTACTGGGCCTGGCCGACGTCGTGGTTTTGAACGATCCCATCACCGGTCAGGGTTCAAACAACGCGAGCAAGTGTGCGGCGTCGTACCTGGACAGCATCGTCCGGCACGGCGGCGAGTACAACGCCGGATTCATGCAGGCTACGTTCGAGCGCTACTGGGACTACGCACAGCACGTTGCCCAGTGGACCAATGCGTTGCTGGCTCCTCCCCCGCCGCATGTCCTGGAACTCCTGGGCGCGGCCAACCAAGCACCTGAGATCGCCCATCGCTTCGCGAACGGGTTCAACCACCCTCCTGAGTTCCAGGAGTGGTTCATGCACCCGGACAAAGCTGCCGATTACCTCGCCAGCCTTCAAGAGGCCAACGTTTCCTAGCACGCCCCTGCTACTAAGGACTCACCATGCGCAACATCGCAATTATCGGGGCCGGCGAATCCGGCGCCCAACTGGCCTTGGGCCTGCAGCGGGAGGGCTACGCGGTCACGCTGTTTTCTGATCGCTCGGCGGCCCAGATCCGCACCGGAAAAGTCATGTCCAGCCAGTGCATGTTCTCCACGGCCTTGGACGCCGAGGCCCAGATGGGCACAGCACCACAAGAATCAGGAGCCGTTCCGGAGATCACGTCCATCAGGGTCCGCGTCGACCGCGAGCCGGAGGTCATCGAATGGGAAGCTCCGCTGGACGCCCCGGCCCGGTCCATCGACCAGCGCATCAAGAGTGCCCAGTGGATCGAACGGTTCGTCGCTGCGGGCGGCGACTTCCGGATCGAGAAAGTCACCCCGCGCATGCTGGAGGAATTGTCCCGCGACTACGAACTGGTGATCGTCAGCACGGGCAAGGGCGAGATCGGCCAGATCTTCCCGCGGGACAAGGCCAAGTCGCCTTTCGACCGCCCCCAGCGCGTCCTGGCCCTGAACTACGTCACCGCAGCCGGCAATAACGACGGCGGTGCTGCCGCCGGCCCGGGCGGCGACGGCATCCGGATGTCCATGGCACCCGGCGTGGGCGAGTTCTTCACGTTCCCCGGCCTCACAGTGTCCGGGCCCTGCCGCATGATGGTGTTCGAGGGCGTGGTGGGCGGCCCCATGGACCGTTGGGCCGGCGTCGTGACTCCCGAAGAGCAGCTGGAGCGTTCGCTGGAGATCCTGCGCGACCATTTCCCGCACGAGGCGCAGGCCTTCGAGGGGGCGCAACTGACCGATAGCGGCGCCACGCTCCTGGGTCGCATCACGCCCACCGTGCGTTCCGCTGTCGGCGAGCTTGCGAATGGCAGCCTGGTGTTCGGCTTGGGCGATGCCGTGGTCCTCAACGATCCCTTGACCGGACAGGGGTCCAACAACGCCACGCTGGCCGCGAAGTATTACCTCGATTCAATCGTCCGGCGCGGCAAGCAGGCGTTTGACCGCGAGTGGATGGAGCGGACCTTCGACGAGTTCTGGCGTGGCTGGGGGCAATGGTCCGTTGCGTGGACCAATGACCTGCTCAAACCGCGGCGGGACCACCAGGTGACCCTCCTGAGCGAGGCGGCGGAGCACCCGGCGCTGGCGGCGAGCATCGTCGCCGGGTTCGACGATCCCCGCACGTCCTACCCCTGGTGGTTCGATCCGACGGCGGCCGCGGACTTCATGCAGGCACGGAAGGAAGAGGACACCTCGGTGTTCGACGTCCGCGATTTCCGGAGCGCGCTGGGGCAGTTCGCCACCGGTGTCACGGTGGTCACCACTGTCTCTCCCGATGGCCGGAAGGTGGGCATGACGGCGAACTCCTTCACCTCGGTTTCCATGGAGCCGCCGCTGGTGCTCTGGTGCCCCAGCAAACGTGCCCCCAGCCTGACGGACTTCGAGGACGCGTCCCACTTCGCCATCAACATCCTGGCCAGCGACCAGCACGTCCTCTCGCGCCAATTCGCCACTCCGTCCACGGACAAGTTCGCTGGAGCGGAGACCACCGAAGGCATCGCGGGGGTTCCCCTGCTGGATGGCGCCGTGGCCACGTTCCAGTGCCGCACGGTGTCGCGCCACGACGCGGGCGACCATGTGATTTACGTTGGCGAGGTGGAGAAATACAGCAACGACGGCGGCGCTCCCCTCGTGTTCCACAGCGGCAAGTACCACGCCACGGCCACGCACCCCGATTTCTGAGAGAGGATCCCTCCATGTACGACGTTGCTGTGATCGGTTCCGGCATCAACTCCCTGGTTGCGGCAGCGGAACTGGCGATGGCCGGGCAACGGGTGTGCCTGATCGAGCAGTCCGAGCGCTTGGGCGGCTTCATCCACTCCGGAGAACGGACGCTCCCAGGGTTCATCCACGACTCGTTCTCGTCCTGGCATCCGCTGTTCGTATCGGGCGGCGCCTATGCGGCCTTGGGAAGTGATCTGCACGCGAGGGGCCTCGAGTACTGCAACACCTCCGGCGCCGTGACGGCCTCGGTTGCCGCCGACCCGTCGGGCGGCCGCCGGGTGGTCATCGCCCACCGCGATCCGGCTGAAACGGCGGCAGCATTCAAGGAGCCGCAGGACCAAGCGGCCTACCTCGCCATGCTGGATGAGCTGGGCAGGCACTCCGGCACCGTGTTCGGGGCTTTCGGAGCCGAGCTTCGTTCTTTTGCGGGGGTCTTGAAACTGGCCTTCGGTGCCCTGCGGACCGGCCGGATCAAGGCTAACGAGCAGTTTGTCCGGAATTCGGTGATGAGCGGCCGGAACTACCTCCGCAGCCGCTTCGATGGTTGGGAAGTGGACCAGCTGTGGTCGCCGTGGCTCCTGCACGCCGGGCTCGGGCCGGACCAGGCGACGGGTGGGGTGATGCTGCCCGTCATGGCGATGAGCATGCACGGCTTTGGCCTTCCCGTAGTGAAAGGTGGTGCCTCGCGCTTTGTCGAGGCCTTTGAGTCACTGTTGCGTGATCACGGGGTCCGGATCATGGTGGGTGCCGAAGCCCAGGAGATCCTGTCCGTATCCGGCTCGGTGACCGGGGTCCGGACGTCCCAGGGGATCGTTCCGGCAACCACGGTCCTGGCCAACGTTTCACCACAGGCCCTCTACACGCGGCTGCTCCCCGATGCGCCGGCGGAGCTGTCCGAGGCAGCAACCCGATACCAGAACGGCCGCGGCGCCATGCAGATCCATCTGGCACTGGACAAGCCCGTGGAGTGGCTCGATCCCCGGCTGAACAACGTTCCACTGATCCATCTCAGCAGCGGTTCGGACAGTACGGGCATTGCGTGCGCCCAGGCGGAGGCAGGCCTGCTGCCGGCTGAGCCCACGGTGGTGGTGGGCCAGCAATATGTCCTGGACCCATCGCGCGCACCGGAGGGCAAGGCGACGCTATGGCTCCAACTCCAGGAGGTCCCCTTCTCCCCTGTGGGGGACGCGGCGGGCCAGCTCTCCGTAGCGGAAGGCTGGACCGAGAAGCTCAAGCAGGGCTACCTTGAACGGGTCCTGTCCAGGCTGGAGCAGTTTGCCCCCGGAACCCAGGCAACCGTCCTCGCCTCCGACATCATCGCCCCGACGGACCTCGCCGCCGCCAACCCGAACGCAGTGCACGGCGACCCCTACGGCGGATCGGCCGAGCTCTTCCAAAACCTGCTGTGGCGGCCGTTTCCCCAAGCCGCGGGGCACCAAACACACGTCAAAGGCCTCTGGCACATCGGTGCCTCAACCCACCCGGGGCCGGGCCTCTCCGGCGGTTCCGGCCACCTCGCGGCCCAGCGCATCATGTCCAAACGATCCAAGAACACCACGCGATAGGAGAACAATGTCTGTTCTGGCCGGGCTCACTGCAGCCCTTTCGAATGGCTCGGTGGAAATCATCGACCTCACCACCCCGCTCAGCTCCGAAACCCCCATCCTGAACCTGCCGCAGCCGTTCGCGAACACGGTGGGACTCTCGGTCTCGCCGGTCAGCAATTTCGACGACGCCGGCCCGGCCTGGGCGTGGAACGACGTCACTGTTGGGGAGCACGCCGGGACGCACCTGGACGCCCCGGTCCACTGGATCACCGGCAAGGACGGCAAATCCGTGGACCAGATCGAACCCCACCGACTGGTGGGACCGGTTGCGGTCATCGATAAGGTTGCCGAAGCTGCGGAGGACCCTGATTTCCTGCTGGAACCGGAACACTTCGAGCAGTGGCAGTCTGAGCACGGGTTGTTCCCGGAGAACTGCTGGGTCATCTTCCGCACCGGTTGGGCGGCCCGCGGCGGGGACGCTGCGGCTTTCGTCAACGCGGACGACGCCGGTCCCCACACTCCCGGGGTCTCCGCGGCAGGTGCCAAATGGCTCGCGGGCAACGCCTCGATCAGCGGTTTCGGCGTGGAAACCGTGGGTATCGACGCCGGGCAGGCCGGTACCTTGGACCCGATGTTCCCGGTCCACTCCTTCCTGCTGGGCGCCGACAAGTATGGTGTGACGTCGCTGCGGAACGTGGACCGGCTCCCGGTCACCGGCGCCACGCTGGTGGTTGCTCCACTGCCCATCGTCGGTGGCACGGGCAGTCCCAGCCGCGTGTATGCGCTGGTGGAGCACGCATGAGCACGGAACCGGAATTGAACGGGCAGCCCAGGGTTTCCACGCTCGTCGGGCGGACGTTGGCGAAGCTCGGCGTCGGGCATGTCTTCGGCGTGGTGGGCAGCGGCAACTTCGATGTCACCGGCACCCTCATGGCTGAAGGCGTTCCCTTCACTGCTGCCCGGCATGAGGGCGGTGCCGCCACCATGGCCGATGCCTACGGGCGGATGTCCGGCAAAGTAGGCGTGGTCACCACGCATCAAGGCTGTGGACTCACCAACGCCATCACCGGCGTAGGGGAAGCTGCCAAGAGCCGCACACCCATGATCGTCCTGACAGCCGACACCCAGGCAGCCGCTACGAGGTCAAACTTCAAGATCGACCAGGACGCCCTGGCACGCAGCGTCGGCGCCGTGGCCGAACGCATCCACTCCCCCGCAACCGCCGTAGCTGACACCGTCCGGGCCTTCCGCACCGCCGTCAACGAGCGCCGCACCGTGGTCCTCAGCTTGCCGCTCGACATCCAAAGTGGAGCCGCCGCGGACGAGGTGGGTGCCGTCGTCGTACCTGTTCCCTGGACGGTGCGGCCGGACGACGCCGCGGTGCAGCGGCTGGTGGCTTTGATCGCCGAAGCTGAGCGGCCGGTGTTCGTGGCCGGGCGCGGCGGGCGGGGTGCCCGGGACCAAATCTTGGCCCTGGCGCGGCATGCCGGTGCCCTGGTAGCGACCTCCGCGGTGGCGAGCGGCCTGTTCAACGGCGATCCGCACAACCTCGGGATTTCCGGCGGTTTCTCCTCGCCCGTCACGGCGGAGTTCATCAGCGGAGCAGACCTGATCGTCGGGTGGGGCTGCACGCTGAACATGTGGACCATGCGGCACGGACTCCTGATCTCCCCGGACGCCAAGGTGGTCCAGATCGACGTCGAAGACGCCGCGCTGGGCGCCAACCGGCCCATCTCGCTGGGCGTGCTGGGTGACTCCGCACTGACCGCCACGGACGCCTTGGCCGCGCTGGCCGCTTCACAGCCGGAGCCCGCAGAGAAGTACCGCACCGAGGCGAATGCGTTGGCCATCAAGGAGGGTTCGCGGTGGCGGGACGTTTCCACTCCGGATGTGTCCACGGATGTCCGTATAGATCCACGCGTCCTGAGCCGCGAACTGGATTCCTTGCTCCCGGCCGAGCGGATCGTTTCCGTGGATTCGGGCAACTTCATGGGCTACCCGAGCCAGTATCTTGCCGTGCCGGACGAGTTCGGTTTCTGCTTCACGCAGGCTTTCCAGGCGATCGGGCTGGGGCTGTACACGGCAATCGGAGCAGCCGCGGCGCAACCGGACCGTCTCCCGGTGCTCGGTGCCGGCGACGGCGGGTTCCTCATGGGCATCAGCGAGCTCGAAACCGCGGTTCGGATGAAGCTGCCGCTGGTCTGCATCATCTACAACGACGCCGCATACGGGGCGGAAGTGCACCATTTCGCGTCAGGGAATCCCGAACAGGATCTAGCCAGTGTGGTGTTCCCGGAGACGGATATCGCCGCCATCGCGCGGGGATTCGGGGCCGAGGGCGTCACTGTCCGGACCGTGGGCGACTTGGCCACAGTGCAGCCTTGGCTGGAGGCGTACGCTGCCGGGACGCAGGACAGGCCGCTCGTGATCGACGCGAAGATCGCCTCCGACGGCGGTTCGTGGTGGCTGGCGGAGGCGTTCCAAGGCCACTAAGTGCCGGGCCCCCAACTGGGTCGCAGTTAAGCGCGTTATGAGCGGTCAAAACGCGCTCAACTGCGACCTACTTGGGTGCTTACGCGTCCACTTCGGTGTTCACGATGTACACGTCGCACGGAGCGCCGTGGGCCACGCTGTTCGCGATGCTGCCCAGGACGCGGCCCAGGCCCTTCATGCGCTTGTTGCCCACAACGATCAGCGAGGCGTTGTGCGTCTCGGCGTAGTTGATGAGGGCGTTCGCCGGAGTACCGCGGGCGGCGTAGTACTTGACGCTGTTGTCCGGAACGTCAAGCTCCTCGGCAACCTTGCGGGCCACGTACTCGGCGGAATCGGCCGAGGAAACCGTGATGCGGTCGCTGCCGCTGCCGAATTCCTCGATGCGGTCATCCGAGAAACCGCTGATCACGTGCAACTCGGCACCGAGTGCCGTGGCCATCTTTGCTGCTGCCACGGCTGCCCGCTTGGCGGTTTCGCTGTTGTCAACGCCGACAACGATCACTTCTGACATGAGTGCTCCTCATTGATGGTTTGGGTGGTGCTGCAAGAAAATCTACACGCGATCCCGCGGCTGGACGAGCAACGACTGGCACGGGAGCCATGCCCGAAACAAGCTCTGGCCGCGCGATGATCCGTGGGCTAGTCTGCATGGACGGCCTGCCTGGCGGGCCGGGATTTCCGAAGGATTCAGTGACGATGATGAGGAGCACCCATGGCTGGCCACACGTATAGCGTTTCCGAAATTGTAGGAACTTCCACCGAGGGCGTTGACGACGCCATCAAGAACGGCATTTCCGCCGCATCCCAGACCCTTCGCAACCTGGACTGGTTCGAGGTCAAGGAGATCCGCGGCCACCTTGAGGATGGTGCCGTGGCCGATTGGCAGGTCACCATCAAGCTTGGCTTCCGCCTGGAACGCTGAGCCCGCCCTCCAACCCTTCGCCGAATTGACAGTTAATGCCAATGTTTACCGCAAACATTGGCATTAACTGTCATCTCGGCGGGCTGGTTCAGGCTCGGCTGGCGTTGATTCCACCCCCACCTCGCCGAAGCTGCTCAGCAGCGTCAAAGCGTCCGACGACGGCGAACCGGCCTTCGCGGAATACACCCGCAGGTGCTGGTCGGCGTCGTCCGGGAGACTGAGGGTTTCAAAGTTCAACTCGAGGTCGCCCACGAGTGCATGGTGCAGGCGGACGGCGCCGGCGGAGCGGGTAGCAACCCGGTGCCCGGCCCACCATTGGCGGAAGTGCTCGCTGTGGACGGCGAGTTCACCCACCAACTGATTGGTCTGGGGATCGTTCGGGTGGCGTCCGACGTCCATGCGCAAGGACCCCACGGCCTCGGCCGCCACGGTCTTCCAGTCACGGAAGAGCACGCCGGCGGCGGAATCGAGGATCAGCCAGCGGGTCAGGTTCCGTTCCGCGGCAGGCAAAGACGTGAAGTCCGTGAACAACAGGTTGGCCATGCGGTTGGCGGCCAAGACATCCGTCCGGCGGCCCAGGACCATCGCCGGGACATCCCCGACGGCGTCAAGCAGCTGCCGTACGGCAGGGCGAACCTTCTGTACGGGGCCCGGACCCGCAGCGGAGTTGGCGCAGTGAGCCAGCAGGTCCAGCATGTGGGCCTGTTCCCCCGCGTCCAGGCGCAGGGCACGAGCCACCGAGTCGAGGACCGCTTTGGACGGGTGGATGTTCCGTCCCTGTTCCAGCCGCGTGTAGTAGTCCGTGCTTACTCCGGAGAGCCTGGCCACTTCCTCGCGGCGGAGGCCCGGAACACGGCGGGAACCCGTTGACCCCAAGGCGCCGGCATCGTCCGGGGAGAGGCGGGCACGCATGACTTTGAGGAACTTTCCGAACTCAGCGCTTTGACCCATCCATCCATTCTGCCCCTGCGACCGCCACCCGCCTATCTCTGTGGGTAGGACTGGCAGACCTAGGAAAAACAGGATCACGCAGTGGGGCTGACTCGCGGGCCAAAACTGCATAGGCTCGATACAGAGCCTACTGAAAACGCTTTCTGGAAATCGCGGCTCCACGAACCAACTTGTCTAAGGAGACCTTCCATGCCAGAGCTGACATTGAACAACGGCGTCACCATTCCCCAGCTCGGATTCGGCGTCTTCCAAGTGCCTCCGGAAGAGACGCAGAAGGTGGTGGAAGACGCTCTCGAAGCCGGATACAGGCACATCGACACAGCCGCGGCCTACCGGAACGAAGCCGGCGTGGGTGCGGCCATCGCGGCATCGGGCATCCCCCGCGAGGAACTCTTCATCACCACCAAGCTCCGGAACGGCGAGCAGGGCGAAGCGCACGATGCTTTCCAGCGCAGCCGTGAAGCATTGGGCCTGGACGTGCTGGACCTGTACCTGATCCACTGGCCTGTTCCGTCCCAAGGGCTCTTCACGCAGGCATGGAAGGAAATGGAGAAGCTTTACCAGGACAAGCAAATCCGCGCCATTGGCATCTCCAACTTCCTTGCCGACCACGTGGACACCCTGCTCCGTGACGCCGAAGTGGTTCCGGCGGTCAATCAGATCGAGCTCCACCCGACGTTCCAGCAGGCTGGGCTCGCGGACAAGTGCCGCGACCTGACGATTGCCGTGGAAGCCTACAGCCCGCTCGGCCAGGGCAAGGACCTGAACGCCGAGCAAGTGGCCCTGGTTGCCGCGGCCCACGAGACCACGCCCGCCCAGGTCATCCTCGCCTGGCACCTGGCCCAGGGCACCATCGTGATTCCCAAGTCCGCCGACTCTGCCCGCATGCGGGAGAACATCGGCGCGGCGGACTTGAGCCTCACCGAATCCGAACTCGCCGCGATCACCGCCCTGGACGCGGGAGCCCGCATCGGCTCCGATCCCGCCGTCGCAGCTTTTACCCAGCTCTAGAGAGAAGGACACCAACAGCATGCAGTACACGCACTTGGGCCGCTCCGGCCTCAAAGTTTCCCGCCTATGCCTGGGCACCATGAACTTCGGCCCGAAGACCGAGGAAGAAGCCTCGCACTCGATCATGGATTCCGCGCTGGACTCTGGCATCAACTTCTTCGATACCGCCAACGTGTACGGCGGCACCGAGCACCGCGGCTGGACCGAGGAAATCATCGGCCGCTGGTTCGCGAAGGGCGGCGAGCGCCGCGAACGGACCGTGATAGCCACCAAGTTGTACGGCACCATGACCGATCGCCCCAACGAATCCAAGCTGTCCGCGTTGAACATCCGCCGGGCCCTGGATGCCAGCCTGAAGCGCCTGCAGACGGACTACATCGATGTCTACCAGTTCCACCACATCGACCGCGATACTCCGTGGGACGAGATCTGGCAGGCCATCGAGGTGGCAGTCCAGCAGGGCAAGATCCTGTACTCGGGCAGCAGCAACTTTGCCGGATGGCACATCGCCCAGGCCCAGGAAGCGGCACGTCGCCGCAACTACACGGGCTTGGTCAGCGAACAGTCCATCTACAACCTGTTCCGCCGGGAGTTGGAGCTTGAAGTCATCCCCGCGGCCCAGCAGTACGGACTCGGGCTGATCCCTTGGTCACCGCTGCAGGGTGGCCTGCTGGGTGGCGTGTTGAAGCAGGAAGAGCAAGGCGTCCGCCGCACCGAAGGCCGGGCCCTGGAGACCCTCCGCCAGCACGAAGACCAGATCCGCCAGTACGAGGATTTCGCCGACGAACTGGGACACGCACCCGGCGATGTAGCGCTGGCGTGGCTGCTCCACCAGCCCGCAGTGACGGCGCCCATCGTCGGTCCGCGCACCCAGGAGCAGCTGGACTCGGCCATCCGGGCGCTGGACGTCACCCTGAACGAGGACGCCCTCAAGCGCCTGGACGACATTTTCCCGGGCCACCGCCCCGCCCCGGAGGACTACGCCTGGTGAGCAGCATCCTGTTCATCGGCGGGACCGGTGTCATCAGTGCGGCGGCGGCTGAACGCGCCGTCGCGCTGGGCCACCGGCTGACCATCCTCAACCGCGGACGGTCGGCCGGGCGGCCGGTCCCCGAAGGCGCCGAGGTGCTCCACGCCGATATCCGCGATGTCCAGGCGGTGCGTGAGGTACTTGGCGGACGGGAGTACGACGCCGTTGCGGACTTCATCTCTTACACTCCGGACCAGGCTCGCACGGCTTTGGAGTTGTTCCGCGGGCGGACAGGCCAGTACGTCTTCATCAGTTCCGCCTCGGCCTACCAGAAGCCGCCCACCACACTGCCGATCCGGGAATCGACGCCCCTGAAGAACCCGTTCTGGCAGTATTCGCGGGACAAGATTGCCTGCGAGGAAGTCTTGTTCCAGGCATACCGGGAGCAGGATTTCCCGGTCACCGTGGTTCGGCCGTCCCACACCTATGACCGGAGCAAAATCGCCATGGTGGGTGGATGGACTGACATCCACCGGATGCGCGCAGGCAAGCCCGTGCTGGTCCACGGCGATGGGACCTCGCTGTGGACGCTCACCCACAGCCGGGATTTTGCCAAGGCGTTCGTTGGACTCCTCGGGCGCCCGCAGGCCGTTGGCGAAAGCTACACCATTACCTCTGACGAATTCCTCCCGTGGGACCAGGTCTATCGCTTGTTTGCACGGGCCGCCGGCGTTCCCGAGCCGGAGCTCTTCCACGTTTCCTCGGAGACCATCGCGGCGCACAGTCCCGCGCTGGGACCAAACCTCCTGGGCGACCGTTCCCATTCGGTGGTCTTCGACAACACCAAGATCAAGGCACTGGTCCCGGACTACGCAGCAACCATTCCCTTTGCTGATGGCGCCCGGGAGATCGTGGAGTGGCATGACCAGCATCCGGACCTACAGGTGGTGGACCAGGACTTCATGACCTTGAGTGACCGGCTCTACGACTGGTCCCGGCAGGCCTTGTTGCCAAGTCCTGCGCAGCCGGCGTAGAACAGCAAGAACGCTGTCTTTCGGTTTTCCGCACGTTCCCACGCTAAGGAGATTGGCCAATGGCACTTGCCCCGCTCATCAAACTCAACGACGGGTTCAGCATTCCCCAACTGGGCCTGGGCACGTGGCCCTTGGACGATGCCCAGGTGGCCGAAGCCGTGGTGGAAGCCGTCTCCCGCGGATACCGGCATATCGACACCGCGGTGAAGTACGGGAATGAAACCGGCGTGGGCAACGGGATCCGGAACAGCGGCGTGGAGAGGGAGGAACTGTTCATCACCACCAAGCTGGACGGCGAGTTCCAGGGCTCCGGCAAAGCTGTTGCAGGGCTGGACGGTTCCTTGAAGCGCCTCGGCCTGGACTACGTGGACCTGCTGCTGATCCACTGGCCGCTCCCCCGCCGCGACGAGTTCGTCGCCACGTGGAAGACCTTCGAGGAACTCCAGGCATCCGGCAAGGTCCGCTCCATCGGCGTTTCCAACTTCAAGCCTTCGCACCTTGACAGGCTGTTCGCGGAAACGGGCGTGGTTCCTGCGGTGAACCAGATCCAGGTCAGCCCTTCCATCCCGCGTCCGGCGGCCCGGGCCTTCAACGATCAACACGGCATCGTCACGGAGTCGTACAGCCCGCTGGGTGCCAGCAGCGACCTTCTTAACGCTCCGGTGTTGGCAACGATTGCCGGAAAGCACGGCAAGACCCCGGGCCAAATAGTGCTGCGCTGGCATGTCCAGCAGGGCCTGGTGGCCATTCCGAAGACGGCCAATCCGCAGCGCATGCAGGAGAACCTGGACGTCTTCGGTTTCGAACTGGACCACGACGATCTGGCTGGCCTGCAAACCCTCGACGCCGGACCTGACGCCGGCGTGGACTCCGACGTGCAGGGGCATTAAATACGCCGAGATGGCATTAGATGCCAATGCTCCGCTCAAACATTGGCACCTAATGCCATCTCGGTGGTTCTTAGGCGGCCCAGACCTCAACGTCGTCCGTGCCGCACAGGAGTTTGCGGCCGGTCGGTTCGAGGACAACCCACAAGAGCTCCTGGTGCTGCGAGACGTCGTCCACGCGTCCGGTTCCCGCGCCCCAGGCGACATCGTAAATCCAGATCGGATCTCCGGCCTTGAGTCCCGTCCATTCCGCCGCCGGAACGTGCCTGTAATCCTCCGGCCTGCTGAGGATGCTCCTGCTCATGCCGAGACGTCGGCGGCTGAACGGCGCCGCCACACCGTAGCAACCCCGTTGTGCGCCGGAAGGACGTGCCCCTCAGGGAAAACCTGGACCGCGTCCGGCTCGGAATCCGGGCTCCACAAGCCCGAGGCCGGGCAGTGGGAACCGGTGGGCATAACGCGGGTGGCTCGTTCGCGCAGGAGGGCGATGCTCTTCATCGTTGAATCTCATCCTTGGTAGCTAGGGCATTGTGCAGTGTGAAGCAGATCTCCTCAACCCTATGAAACTTGGGAGCCCTTTGTTATAGGCAATTGCACAAGGTTTATGCACAGTGCCATGCACTTGCCCAGCACATTTTCGACCCTGGGCGCGGCGGAAGGCCCGCAGATCCTCCGATCAAGGTCCTGCGGGCCTTCTTTTGGTCCTATTTGTAACTCAGGCTGAGCAACATTGCCTTGAGCTGGGCGTACTGCTGCGTGCCCATCCACGCCTTGGCTGCCGCAGGGGTGGCGAAGGTTGGCCTTTTGTTGGGGTCGAAGTTCACGTACGCGTTCATGATGCCGTTGGGTACCCGGACCTGGTTGGTGCCGGACGTCGTGGGTCCGGATTCCAGCATCGAGGAGATCCGGACGTCCATGGTGTAGTAGGGCGGATCCTCCGGCGGACCAGTTGGCGCGGTCGGCATACCCTCATATGCGGGCCCCTCGTAGGGAACGTATCGGGACTGAGTCCAAGAGAATCCAAACTCCACCGTCTCACCGGAGTTGTCCCTTACGCCTGCAACCACAGCGCGATCCAAAATCGTTCGGTTTACAGGTCCAGCTGTGCCGTCGCCATACATCCCGTTGAAAATCCTCGCCACGTCGGATCCGGCGGCATCGTAGACGTGGGCAATAATCGAATTAGCCTGGTCTTCCGGCGCACTGTAGGGGCCCTGCTCCGTCTGGATGGTCCAATCCGCCGGGTACACGAACGACAAATGCCCATCAGGGAATGTGAACGTCTTCGTCGTCGGCACCTGGACCGGTGGCACCACCGGCACCGTGGTGGCCACAGCGGATGTGGTGGGCGTCGGCACCTGGGTGGGTTCCGGCGTCGTGCTTGCCGAGGGCGTTGCGGTGGGCGACGGTGTCGGCGTGACGGAAGGCGTTGGCGTGGCGGTGTCCAGGGTTACTGCCGGCGCCGGCGTGGAGCTGACCGGGCCGAAGTTCGAGGCCACCAACACGCCGGCCGTGACGGCTGCGGCGCCGAGGAGCAGGCCTCCCGCGATGCGTGCCTTGCGGCGTCGGCGATCCTCGAGCGAGGGAACGCTCCGCAGCGGGTTCGTGTCGCTGTAGACCGTGGAGCCGGACAGCATTCTGTGCAGGGCTTCCTCCCCGCTCGGCTCTGTGGCGGGATCGAACGGGTCGATTGCGGCAATCTGGTTCTTGATCGGATCCATGGTCAGACCCCCAACTTCTCTGTAGTCGTCTCTAAACCTGCAGGCAGTTGTTTCCGGAATGCTGTGCGGGCGCGATGCAGACGGACCTTGGCGGCCGATTCGCTGCATTGGAGGACCAGCGCGATTTCGGCGGAACCCAAGCCGTCCCAGTAGGCCAACTGGAGGATGTCGCGGTCCTTTTCGCGCAGCCGCGCCATCGCATCCTGTACCGCGACGTTTTCGGATCCACCACCGAAACGCTGCACCGTCGTCGTGCGCAGTTTCTCTTGGAGCGCCTGTTGGCGGTCGCGGCTGCGGTAGGCGTTGCCCACCAAATTGCGGGCGATGCCCAACAAGTAGGCGAGTTCGGGCCGGGTGTCGTCGGACCATTTCTGCCACACCACACGGAATACATCGGCGGCAATTTCCTCTGCCACCTCCACCGACTCGACGCGTCGGCCAACAAACCTGAAGACGGCTGGGTAGCTGTCTTTGTGAATGGCGATAAACGCCAATTCGCGCTCGGAAAGCACGATTTCCCCCTGATGAATAGAACCCGGAACTGCAGGATACCCATATAGTTTCCGGGTGCCGCACCTGGGTTACAGCTTGTTCGAAAAATCTGGAGAAAGGCGCGATAGATTCGAGCCATGGTAAATACAGGACCGGCCATCGACTGGGCCCGGAAGCAGACCGAGCAAGGGCGGGTGCCGGTGGCGGTGCTCGGCATCGCCTCAAGCGAAGGCATCGAGGAGATCGTGGCGTTTGGGAGCGACGGCGGCAGGAACGCGACGGCCGACGACCACTTTGCCCTTTTCTCGGTGACCAAGCCCATCACCGCGCTGACGGTCATGCGGCAGGTGGAGTTGGGCAAGTTGTCGTTGGGTACGTTTTTGGCCACCGCCGTTCCGGGTTTCGGCGCAGACCGCACGGACAACGTCACCTTGGAACACCTGCTCAGTCACCGCTCCGGGATTACCGACCCGAATATCGACGCCGCGACTCCCCTGCGTGATGCCCTCACCAAGGCGGGGCAGACTTTTTACGCGGGTTCGTTGGTGCAGTACTGCAACCTCGCGTTTGAAGGGGCTGCTGCCATGGCTGAGTGGGCCGATGGGCGTCCGTTTGAGGAGCAGCTCCTTGCCCTCGCCGCCGACACGGGGGCCCAGGGACTGACTTTCGATGCCGGATGCAAGCCACACACCGTCCATGTGGACAGCGAACCCAGCCTCGATGTCCACGCCATGTACAAGAACAGGCATCCCGGCGCTGGCCTCTTCGGAACCGCTGCGGACCTGCTCAATCTGGGCACCGAGCTCCTGCGCGATTCCGGGAAGGCGGTCCAACCCGCCACGCTGGCGGCGATGCGGAGGCCGCGAACCAAGGACGTCCCCTTCATCAGTGTCCTGCCCAGCCCGCGACGCCACACCGGACTTGGCTTCCAACTGCCCGCGAATGAATCCGAGTTGACGGCCCGCGGGATCTACGGCCACCCGGGGTGGGCGGGTACGGAGTGGTGGATGCTGCCGGAGCAGGACCGTTGCGTGGTGTTCCTGACCAACGTCCTGGACACCCCGGACCTGGGCGTCGACACGACGGAACTGTTCAACGCCGTCGCGGCTTCCTAGCCCCCGCACGCCCAACTGGGTCGCATTTGTGCGCGTTTACAGCCGTCAAAACGCGCTTAACTGCGACCCAGTTGGGTCGACGAGGTGTGCAGGTCAGGCGGCGGGTTTCATCCGTCCACGCCAGGCTGAGACGGCCCACACGAGCAGCAGCAGGGCCACCAGGATCAGGCCGGCGTCGCCGAGGTCGATTTCGCCCAGCCACGTGGTCACGGGGTCTTCCAGGTCGAAGGCAGCGTTCAGGAACCCACCCAGCGTAATGACAGAAATGAACAGCGCCGACACCGCGGAAATGCCCGTGATCACGGCGTTGAACCCAAGCTTGCGTCGCGGGTTGTGGATGGCCGATTTGTACATCTTCATCATGGCCACGCCGTTCGCGGAATCGCACAGGGTCATCGCTGCGGTGAACGCCAACGGCAACGCCATCAGGGCGAGCGGCGAGACTCCGGCGAGTGACGCCGTCGTGGTGATGACCAGCAACCCGATGGTGGTTGCAGTGTCGAAGCCCAGCCCGAACAGGAAGCCGATCACGTAGATGTTGCGCGGACGCTCCACTTTGGACAGCGGCTTGGCCAGGAGCCTGGCCACGAATCCCTTGGCCTCCAGGTCTTCGGGGCGGACGTCGCCGCCGGCCTGCACGTTGCGGTAAACCTGCGTTGCGCGCACAAACGCCGAGCCGTTGAACAAGCCCATGACCAGCAGGAACAGGCCAGAAACACCACTGCCAATGAGCCCAAGGACTTTGTTGCCGGTGGTGCCGTCCTCCATGAACTGCCCGATCACCGTCGCACCCGCCACCACCAGCAAACCAGCCAGGACCACCACGGAGCTGTGCCCCAGGCTGAACGCGAACCCCACGCTCACCGGGTCCTTTCGCTGCGCCACGAACTTCCGCGTCGAGTTGTCGATCGCGGCGATGTGGTCCCAGTCGTAGCTGTGCTTGATTCCCGCAACGTAGGCGGTGACCACCAGGCCCAGCGCCAGCGGCTGCGCGCTTCCAACGGAACCGAACAGCAAAAGCACGACGGCGGCAGCATGCAATGCGACTACGGCACCGAAGGTGAAGAGCAGCCGGGTCCGCAGGGACAGCGTCTCCCGTTCCCGGTACATCGTGGCGAACTCAGTCAGCGCAGTCATTAATACTTCCTTAGGTTCAAGGGCTCCTGCCCGTGCCAGCGCTTCCGTACAAGGCCTGTGCAGGCGCCCAGCAATTCGTTGAGTTCCTGGGTGCTGTTGGACAACGAGCGCAGGACCAACCCCGTGGTCCCGGCAACGCTGATGGTCAATGAAACACCCGAATGGGCCCGATAGTCACGGGCGATCCGGTCCAGCTCGTCGGCCAGTTCCTGGTCCACGCGCGGGTCCACCACAATCAGCGAGCCCAAGTGGCTGAAGCCCTCCATGAAGCCCATGCCCGTCACGTCGCCCATCGGCGGCCGGATCAGGAGGTTGTCGAGCGCAAGGAGCTTGGGACCGGCCGACGTTTCCACCCGGATCTCATTCCGGAGCCGCAACTCCTCGTATCGGAAGTCGGCTCCGTCCGGCGACCACCCCGGCGTGATGACTTCCGCCATGACCAGGCTCGACGACGGGTGGAGGCTGATGTGCGAAACCTGCCTGTAGCTGGCCTCCCGGTAGGCGATGAGCTGGTCCGGAACCAACTCCAACCGCGACCGCTCCCCCAGCCTGATGACCGTCCGCTGCTCAGCAAACGACCCCGGCGTCCGGTAAATCTTGGTGGCCGACTGCGTAGTCAGCAACAACTCCGCGCCGGCCTCCACCTCCACATCGATAAGGAACAAATCCGCCCCCAGGTAAGCCCCGCCAGGATTGACCATGACGTAGCAAACCTGCCCACTCCCATCGAGATAGTGCGGCCGCAACACCCGCAAAGCCCCCTCATGAAACTGCCGCGAAGCAACGGAACGCCCCCGGCGCACACTGACGCCAAGCTCCAACCGCCCCCGCACAGGGCGATGCGCGGACGCGGCCCGAGGTGAGACGAGAGCGAAACTCGGCTGACTCATTGCGCCAGGTCGAGCATCAGGACGTCGCGCTTGATCCAGCCAAGGACCTCCTGCAACCCCTCATCAGTCTTCAGGTTCGTAAAGCAGAACGGCTTGTTCCCGCGGAATTCCTTGGAGTCCCGCTCCATGATGGACAGGTCAGCGCCCACGTGGGGTGCCAGGTCCGTTTTGTTGATGATGAACAGGTCCGACTTGATCATGCCTTGGCCGGCCTTGCGCGGAATCTTTTCGCCTTGGGCGACGTCGATGATGTAGATGGAGAAGTCCACGAGTTCGGGGCTGAACGTTGCGGAGAGGTTGTCGCCGCCGGATTCGACGAAGATCACCTGCAGGTCCGGGTGACGTTGCTTGAGTTCTTCGATGGCGGCGGTGTTCATGGACGTGTCTTCGCGGATGGCGGTGTGCGGGCAGCCGCCGGTTTCGACGCCGATGATCCGGTCCTCCGGCAGGATGCCGTTGGCTGCGAGGATTTTGGCGTCTTCGATCGTGTAGATGTCGTTGGTGATGGCGGCCATGGAGATGTCCGTGCTCATGTGGCGGGTGATGCGCTCCACGAGTTGGGTCTTTCCCGCTCCGACGGGTCCGCCGATGCCGATGATGATGGGCTCAGTCATGTGTCCTCCTTGGTTTAGCTCATGAACATGCGGGCGCGTTGGCGCTCGTGCCGCATTTGTGAAATTTCCAGTCCGGGGCTCACGGCCCCAAGGTCGTCCCAGCTCAGGTGCGGGACCGCATCGACGGCGGCAGCAACGGCGTCGTGCGCGCTCCTAAGTACCCGCTGCCCGGCGTTTTGGCCGAGCGGGATGGCGCGTACCGCGTTTTGCGTCAGCGAGGTGACGGTGGCGAAGAAGTAGGCGGCCAGCGCCTCGCGGAGAGGCACGCCGAGTGAACGCGCGACGACGGCGAACGCCAGGGGCTGGTGGCCCACCGCTTTGCCCTCCCGGACCAGGCTTCGGTAGGCCTCCAGCTCCGGAGACGGAAATACCTCGCTGCCGATCTCGAGCAATCGCCCACCCATCTTGGATGACGCTTCGCGCACCTCCCGCGCCAGCAGGCATCCGGTGAGGGCTTCGTCCAACTCGGGCAGGGCAACATCCTCGTAGAAAAAGCGGATTGCGAGGCCGTCGGAGTAGGTCAGCTGCTGGCCCACGAACGCGCCCAGCCACCGGCTAAAGGACAGTTCGTCTGAAACCAGCTCCCGCTCGATGTACCCCTCAAACCCCAAGGAGTGGGCGAACGCTCCTGTGGGCAACGCCGAGTCGGTCAGCTGCTGGAGAGCCAGTTGGTAATCAGTGCGTGTGCTCTGCATGGCGGAACGGCACCGGCATCACCCGCTCCTGCCTCTCATACGGCACGCCAACATGCTTGAGATAGTCCTCGACGGTGTGGTCGTACTGGCACACCATGACCTCGGCCCCGTAGTCCGACGAAGCTTCAAAGAACTGCGCCTGGAGGTGGCGGTTGCCGAGCGAGTGTGCCACGACGCCCATTTCGTGGATGGTCCGGGCTGCGATCACCAGGACGTCCGTGGGCAGCACGGAGATGACAATGACGTTGGCGTCTTCGACGGCGAGGATGTCGCCGTCGCGGAGGTCTCCGGATCCTGAGGGGAGGCGGATGCCGAGTTCTTTGCCGTGATCGGTGGTGACGCGTTGGATGCGCTTGACCAGCAGGGCGCTGGGGAGGACGACCTTTTCCTTATGGTGTCCGGCGTAGGTACTGTGGGGTACCTCGTGGAGGTTGCCCAGGATTTTTTCGATGATCATGGATGTCCTAGAAGAGGAAGTAGCGCTGCGCCATGGGCAGCACGTCGGAGGGTTCGCAGGTGGCCTCGACGCCGTCCACCGTCACCTTGTAGGTTTCGGGGTCGACAACGATGTCCGGGGTTTCGCCGTTGTGCTTGAGGTCCCCTTTGCGTACGTCGCGGATGCCGCTGACTGGCCGGATAACCCGTTCCAAGCCGAGTTTTTCCGGTACGCCTGCCTCGATTGCGGCCTTGGACAGGAACGTGATGGAGGACTGCTGCAGCGCTTTGCCGTACGTGGCGAACATCGGCCGCATGGTGCGGGGTTGCGGCGTGGGGATGGAGCCGTTGGAGTCGCCCATGAGGGCGTACGCGATCTGGCCGCCCTTGATCACCACTTCCGGTTTCACTCCAAAGAACGCCGGATCCCACAGCACCAGGTCGGCGAACTTGCCCGGTTCCACCGAGCCGATGCTGTCCGCCATGCCCTGCGCGATGGCCGGGTTGATGGTGTATTTGGCCACGTAACGCTTCAGGCGGAAGTTGTCGCTGTCCGGGGAGCCGTGCACGGCGCCGGAGGGATCGTGCAGCACTCCGCGTTGGCGCTTCATGGCATCGGCCACCTGCCACGTGCGGGTGACCACTTCGCCAACCCGGCCCATGGCCTGGGAATCGGAGGACGTGATGGCGAAGACGCCAAGATCGTGGAGGACGTCCTCCGCGGCGATGGTTTCGGCACGGATGCGTGAGTCGGCGAAGGCCACGTCTTCCGGGATGTCCGGGTTGAGGTGGTGGCACACCATGAGCATGTCCAAGTGCTCTTCGATGGTGTTCCTCGTGTACGGCAGGGTGGGGTTGGTGGACGCGGGCAGCACGTTGGGCAGCCCGGCGATCTTGATGATGTCCGGTGCGTGGCCTCCGCCTGCGCCTTCAGTGTGGAAGGTGTGGATCACGCGGCCATCGATGGCGTTGATGGTGTCCTCAACGAAACCGCACTCGTTCAGGGTGTCCGTGTGGATGGCCACCTGGATGTCGTATTCGTCAGCAACGCGCAGGGACATGTCGATGGAGGACGTGGTGGCGCCCCAGTCCTCGTGGACTTTCAGGCCGACGGCACCCGCGCGGATCTGCTCTGCGAGGGGCTCGACGGCGGAGGCGTGGCCCTTCCCGAAGATGCCGATGTTGATGGGGAGTCCCTCTACAGCCTGGAGCATGCGGGAGATGTGCCAAGGGCCGGGAGTGATGGTGGTGGCTTTAGTGCCTTCCGCGGGCCCGGTCCCGCCACCCACCATGGTGGTGACTCCGTTGCACAGTGCGGTGGGGACCTGCTCCGGGGAGATGTAGTGGATGTGGGTGTCGATGCCGCCTGCGGTGAGGATCTTCCGCTCACCCGCGATGATCTCCGTGCTGGCACCGATCACGATGTCCACGCCGTCGGTGATCTGCGGGTTGCCGGCCTTGCCGATCTTGAAGATGTGGCCGTCCTTGAGGGCGACATCGGCCTTGTAGATGCCGGTGTAGTCCAGCACGATGACGTTGGTGATGACGGTGTCCGGGATGTCCTCTGCACGGGTCAACTGCCCGTTCTGGCCCATCCCGTCCCGGATCACCTTGCCGCCGCCGAACACCACCTCTTCGCCATAGCTGGTGAGGTCGTTCTCGATCTCAAGGAAAAGTTCGGTGTCGGCAAGACGGATGGCGTCACCGGTAGTGGGGCCGTAAAGCTCCGAGTACTGCTTACGGGAAATTTCGAAGCTCATTCTGCGGCTCCTTCGGCGACGGCCCCGCCCGGGCGTGTGCCGCCGTCGAGCTTTCCATTAACGGCGTTCCGCAGCCCGAAGACTTCGCGGGACCCTGCCAGATCGATCAAGTGGACGGTTTTCGTATCGCCGGGTTCGAAGCGCGCGGCGGTGCCTGCCGGGATGTCCAGGCGGCGGCCATAGGCGGCTTCGCGGTCGAATTCAAGTGCGCGGTTCGCCTCGGCGAAGTGGTAGTGCGAACCGATCTGGACGGGACGGTCGCCTCGGTTGATGACTTCGACGGCGATCGCGTCGCGGCCGCCGTTGCAGACGATGGCTCCGGGCTGGAGCCGGTACTCTCCGGGGATCATGTGGGCTCCTAGCGGATGGGGTCGTGGACGGTGACGAGCTTGGTGCCGTCGGGGAAGGTGGCCTCGATCTGGACGTCGTGGATCATCTCAGGGACGCCTTCCATCACGTCCTCGCGGCGGAGGAGCGTTGTTCCGTAGCTCATGAGTTCGGCCACTGTCTTGCCGTCGCGGGCACCCTCGATGAGCTCGTAACTGATGATCGCTACCGATTCCGGGTAGTTCAGTTTCAACCCGCGCGCCTGTCTGCGCCTGGCAAGGTCAGCCGCCACCACGATCATGAGTTTTTCCTGCTCACGCGGCAAAAGATGCATAGGTTCTCCTTCAAACTTCCTGGTGCTGCGCAGACGGACGTCAGATCACTCGAGGCTGGAACAGCCGAGGACGTCGGGCGCTACTACTCTTATAGCTCCAAACGTCTGACATATCCACTTGAGATCCCTGCCAACGAATTGCGACCAGCGTATGACTTGCAAAGTTTCGTCCGCGTTTCCTACTCCCGCGGAGCGGCCTTCGGCTTCCCCTCGGCCCGGTGCTTCCGCACCTGCCAGATGATGAGAATCACGACGGCGATGCCCGCGACCACCAGCGCGGCACCACGGCCGAAAATACGGGCTACTTCCTCGTAGGAATTCCCGGCAACGAAGCCGATGGTGACGAAGAGGCTTCCCCACACGATGCCGCCGGTGAAGTTCCACGTCGCGAAACGGCGGTAGGGCATTTGGCTGAGCCCGGCAAGGGCAGGCATGACGGCACGGAAGAACGCCGTGAAACGTCCGAGGAATACGGCGAGGCCGCCCCGCCTGGCCAGGAAGTCTTCCGCGTGCTGCAGGCGGGCCCGCCGTTTGTCCAGGATCTTCATCCGCATGATGCGAGGGCCCAGATGCTTGCCGATCTCGTAGCCCACGGTGTCGCCGAGGATGGCTGCGGAGACAACCACCAGGATCATCAACCACAGCGGCAGATCGCCCTGGCTGGCGAAGACTCCGCCAATGACGGCGGCCGTCTCGCCGGGAATGACGAAGCCGATGAACAGGGCGTCTTCGGCGAAGACCAAGGCGAAGACGATGCAGACCACCACCAACGGGCTGGCGTGGAGGAGTCCCTCGAACAGCGACTGCATGGCTCCGAGTGTGGCAGAAATCCGGTTCCCAAGGGAGGGCCGGACGGCAGCAGTTAATTCTCAGGCAACCCGTAGACAGCCTAATACATCACTAATATACTAGTTGCGTACCTCACGCTACAAGCGTGACCAGCTCGATGAGGAGTTATACCGCACATGCAGAAACTCGCACACCGGCTCGAACGCCTGGGCACCGAAACTGCTTTCAGCGTCGCGCAGGCCGCTGCCGCTTGGAAGGCGAAGGGCAACCTCGTCTACCCCTTCCACCTTGGCGACATCAACATCCCCAC
>NZ_JBHVRN010000006.1:185155-313870 GCF_042885775.1 Paenarthrobacter sp. NPDC058040 | reverse complement strand
GAGGTCTTGCCCCAGGACGGCGCAGCCTTGTGTGCCGAGTCCAGTGCCAGCTCGATGTCCTCGGCCGTACCGCGGGCCACTTCGCAGAAGGCCTTACCGGTCACCGGCGTGATGTTCTCGAAGTAGCCGCCCTTGACCGGGGCAACCCACTCCCCGCCGATCCAGTTCTCGTAACGGTCCTTGAAGGTCACCTTCGAACCCTCGGCACCTGGCTGTGCATAACCAGTCATTGCTAGCTCCTTTGTGTTGATTTGGAAAATATGTGTTGTCTAGGGCGTGCGCCATCGCCTTGAGGAGCCGCCGTGAAAGGGTCCACTCAGAGTTTGTGCCGGGACGGCAGTGTTCAGCGCTGTCCGGCGGTGCGCAATTGTTGGCGCAGGTCCTCCAGGACCGAGGCGTCCTCAATGGTTGAAGGGACGATGGTCTCCTCGTCTGAAACGAGCTCGCGCATTGTCTTACGGAGGATCTTCCCTGACCTGGTTTTTGGCAAAGCCGGGACGACCGTGACGTCGTGGAATGACGCGACCGCTCCAATGCGTGCTCGCACGCTGGTGATCAGTTCCTTCTTGAGGGTCTCTGGGTCGATCACTGTCCCGGACTTGAGGACTACATAGCCGCTGGGCCGCTGGCCTTTGAGTTCGTCGGGGATGCCGATGACGGCACATTCGGCAACCGCAGGATGTGCCGCAAGCGCGGTTTCCATCGCTCCGGTCGAGAGGCGGTGACCTGCGACATTGATGACGTCGTCGCTACGACCCATGACGAAAAGATAGCCATCCTCGTCGATGTAGCCCGAGTCCCCGGTCGAATAGTAACCAGGGAAGACGGACAAATAGCTTTTGGCATATCGTTCGTCGTTCCGCCACAAACCAGTCAAGGTACCCGGCGGCAACGGGAGTCGGATGACGATGTTGCCTTCTGCCCCCGCTTCGACGGGCCTACCGGTTTCATCCACAACCGCGACCCCGTAACCGGGACAGGGTGTGGACGGCGATCCGGGTTTGATTGCCATCGGAGCAAGTCCCCGTAGATTGGCACAAATCGCCCAGCCGGTTTCGGTCTGCCACCAATGGTCAACGACCGGGCGGCCCAGGACCTCGGTCGCCCATTGGTAGGTGTCCGGGTCCAGCCTCTCCCCTGCCAGGAACAGGGTCTGGAGCGAGGAGACGTCGTACTTGGCCAGTTCTGAGGCAGTTGGGTCAACTTTGCGTATCGCGCGCACGGCCGTCGGGGCCGTGAAGAGTGCCGCTACCTGATACTCGGAAATAATCCGCCAGAAGGCACCAGCGTCCGGAGTTCCTACCGGCTTGCCCTCATACATCACTGTGGTGGCGCCGGCCAACAGGGGCCCGTAAACAATGTAGGAGTGGCCAACTACCCATCCGACGTCGGATGCCGCCCACCACACTTGACCCCTCCGGATGTTGTAGAGGTTGCGCATGGTCCAGGCCAGGGCCACCGCGTGCCCGCCGTTGTCACGTACGACGCCTTTCGGCGCCGCTGTGGTTCCCGAGGTGTAGAGGATATACAGGGGATCCGTCGCCGCCAGCGATACCGGGTCGGCTGGAGCAACATCGTTCACAACTTCGTCCCAGTCGAGCCACGCCGTCGCGCCGCCGTCGTAATCAGCGATTTTGGCATCGAAGCCGGGTCGCAGTTTCACGATGACGTTGGGCACATCGACTCCGCTGATTGTTAACGCCGCATCGAGGATCGGCAGGTATTCGACGGGCCGGGATGGCTCCAGTCCACCGGAGGCGGTCACAATGGCTACTGGCTCTGCGTCATCTATCCGTTTGGCCAGCTCGTTGGCAGCGAATCCGCCGAAGACAACAGAGTGGACAGCACCTATCCTTGCACAGGCAAGCATGGCGATGACTGCTTCCGGAATCATGGGCATGTAGATCAGGACACGGTCCCCAGCGACTACACCTCTCTTGCGGAGTGCCCCTGCGAAAAGCGCCACGGCATCCAGTAGTTGCGAGTAGGTGTAGGTGACCTTCACCGAAGTCATTGCTGAATCGAAGATCAAGGCTGCCTGGGAGCCGTAGCCGGCCTGTACATGCCGGTCGAGTGCGTTGAAGCAGGTATTCAGACGAGCGTCGGGGAACCACCGGTAACGCGGTGCCTGGCTGTCGTCGAGGACTTCGACGGGTGCTGAGTCCCAGTCGATCAGTTGTGCTGCATCGAGCCAGAACTTCTCGGGATGGGCCATGCTCGCCCGGTAGACGCCGGCATAGGTATCGGGCACCAATTCGCTGGACTTCATTGTCCTGCGTCCTTTCTCTTGGTTGGTCTTGGGGTTTCCCGGTTCGTTTCGCGTGCTTCGTTGTCGGAACTGGCTGGGAACGCAGGGGCGCCGGTGGAACCAGGGAGGGGCCAGGTCCGCCCGTCAGGGAAGAATCGGCGGGTGATATTCAAGCGTGTAGCTGAAGAGCCAGGTGCAAACCAGCATCAATGGTGCGAGGAAGATGAAGTAGACAAACGTGTATCCGACAACGTTCCTGGGCCGCAGGTGCAGCAAGCCCAACAACGGCAGCATGAAGAACGGATTCAAGAGATTGGCCGTGGCCTCGGTTCCACCGTAGACGTTGATCATCCAACCTACGTGGGAGTGAGATTCATTTGCCGCGTGAAGGATGTACGGTGCCTCAAGGATCCACTTGGCTCCAGCCGAAGGGACGAAAAGACCCATGACGATCGAGTAAAGACCCACCAATAACGGCAGAGAATGTTCACCACCGACTGTCACGAAGAAGTCGCCCAAGTAGGTAGCCACTGAATATCCTTGAGCGTTTTTGGCCGTGATGATGACCGAAGCGACCGCTGCGTAAATCGGGAACTGGATCAGGATCGGACCGATGGCCGGAACCGCACTGTATATGGCCTTCAGGAAGCGGCGGATCCGCCAGTGCAGGAGGAAGGCAAGGATAAGGCAGATGAAGATGTAGTTGTTGACGTTCGAAATTGCCTTCAGCGGCCCGATATCGGCGATCTTGGTGACAATCCAGGCCACGGAAAGAAACCCGATGACGATCGTCAGGAGGGGGCTGTTGGACAGGAAATCACCGGGACGATTCGACACTTCGTCGTCCTTATCGAGGCCAAGCTTGGCTGCGTCGATGCCCAAGTCACCTGCTGTCCGCACTGCCTCTCCGCGGGGTGCTGTCAGGTACGCAATGGCAATCGCCGCGACGGAGACGATAGCTACCACGACGAGGTTTTGCCACAACAGGACTGTTTCCGTCAGTGGCACCTCACCGGAGAGGGGCAACAAATCTTTGGGGATACTGGAGGGCGAGGCGTGCAACAGCGCAGCCGATGACGAAAGGCCAAGCATGCACGTGCTCGCGTTTCCGATCAAACCACCGGCTGCAGCCGCCCGGAAATCCATCCGCAGTTCGGTACGACGGGCGAGGGCCATGACCGTGAAGGCGCTCAGCACCAAACCAAAGCCCCAATTTACCCAGGCACTTGTCACACTGACCAAAACAACGAAGGCAACGGCACCCTGGCCTGTTTTCGGAATCCTCGCCAGTCGCTCGATTCCCCGGCGGATCGGACGGCACGTCGCCAGGGCGAAGCCAGTGATGACAATCATGGACATTTGGTAGGTGAAAGGAATCAGGTTCCAATACCCATCACCAATCGCCGACACGATCGTCGTGGGCGAGGTGCCAATGAACAAAGCCGCCAGGCAAACAACAACCAGTGCGATCAGTGCTATGACGTAGGCGTCAGGGAACCAACGCTCCGTCCAATTGGTGACCCGCAAGGCGAGTCTTTGCAGACGCGTTGCGGAGCGTTCATCGGAGATTCCGTTACCGACTGCCCCCGGTTTAGGAGACTCAGCGGCATCTTTCCCGGCTTGAGTTACTGACATGAGAGGTCACTCTTTCGTTGACTGTTGTCGAGACGCGTCATTGCATCTGCATAAGTTCTGATGGGGCGAGCCGCCGGAAAACCGGAACATCTGTCCCTCCATCGGCCCGCGATCCAGCTGGAAGGTCGGCGAAACCTGACGCATCTGGATGGGGAATTGAGTGGGTGGTGACCCGTGGACGAGCGAAATGCTCCTCCACGGGTGTTGCAGGACTGGTCTGAACTCCTGCTCTTGCCGCCTTCTGCGAGGCTAAAGGCCCTTGTGGAAACCCTTGCGCAGTGTCTCGTGGATCGTCCACGTCGTCTGGTCTCCGGCCTTGAAAATGCCCGCTGTTCCGGGGACCAATTCGAGGATTTCCCCTTCGGATGTCTCGACGGTGGCGCGTCCCGAGACTATGACGAAGAATTCGTCCCAGGCGAAACTCCATGAAAACGTTCCGGGCTCGGCCTCGAAGACACCCCTCGACTGCTGACCGTCCGGGCTCTCCCAGATCAGTTGGGCCTTGAGCGCAGGGTTGCCGGCAAGGACCTCCCCCGGGAAGGAATCTTTCAACTGCAGTTCCACGTCCGCTGTCTGTACAGCGAAGGGCACGCGCACATCAACCTTTGAATTCATCTTCTTCTCCTTGTTTGTCATCCGATGACATCCGTGTCATCGGAAGTTTTCTGTGAGGGCCGGTCACACAACGTCTTCGAGTGGACCCAGCCAACGATTGGGATCCGTACTGGGCGGACTCGTTCGCCCGCTCAGACCGGTACGGCGCATTTCCTCGGCAAGGCTGTGGTCACCTGCACGACTTGAACTCCGGAGCCTCGACTCCACGGAAACCATGTCTTCTGCCAGTTTGTTCTGGCTCAGTTTGTATCCACCCTCAATGCGGGTCGCTTCGATGCGGAAGCCCACGATGGCGCGCACCAGGGACCGGATGGCTGCGCTTGGAAGGTTATCCAGCTGCCACGGCTCGGCGCGTCCGTTTTCGAACGTCTCTACCGAACGTTCGAGAATCGTTCGGAGCCCGTCGGAATCGACTCTCCTGTAGATGCCGTGAAGGTGGACCGCTGTATAGTTCCACGTCGGTGCGGCCTTCTCGGCTCGATAGTACGTCGGTGAGACGTAGGCATGCGGGCCCGGAAAAATAGCCATGACCGGTGAACCGTCCTCCAAACCAGCCAAGGCTTCGTTTCGAACCGCGAAATGACCTACGAGGCCAGATGGCGCATCGTCGTCGTTAAGCAGGAACGGGATATGGGTCGCAGCGAGGCTTTCTCCCTGTCCAGAGACAAGAATGCCGAACGGATTCCGACCAATGTGTGCGTAGGCACGCCCTGCGTCGTCGTCCCGGAACTCGTGTGGTTGATACATTTCTTCTCGTTTTCGAAGCTGGTTTGTTCGTCTTGGTTCTGGGCGGAGTGCGTCGGGAAATCACCCAACAGGTGTAAGAGTGTGGATGCTTAGCCCCGTCTGCCCTGGAAGGAGATCTTCGCGAAGGGAGCCATGCTCGTAATCGCCGAAATTCTGGTAGCGGTAAGGGATTGGCTCTGTTGTCGGCAGATCCAGGACCGCGGCGCGAACGGTGTCGGCTGCTGCGAGGAAGCCTTCCTCGTCGATCCTGTCGGCATTGTGAATACAAACAGGAGGCAGGACGCTCATTCCCGTGTACCACAACGTCCCGTGCAGCAGCGGGAAAAGAACCTCGTCGAGTTGGCCACTGATGCCTCGCGGTCCCACGGCTGCCTCCGGGCTGCCACATGAAACCAGCACCAAAGCCCGTTTGCCGGCGAGGTTTCCTTCGCCGTACCGCAGTGTGCGCCTGGGATCTGCGGGATCCTTGACCCTGTACGCGTAGCCTTGGACGAATACCCGGTCAAACCAGCCTTTAAGAATGGCTGGCATTCCGTACCACCAGAGTGGGAACGAGAAGACCACGGCATCGGCCCAATCGAGCTTTTCCTGTTCTTTGACGATGTCCGCTGACAGAGTCCCTTGTGTGTAGGCCCGCTCGGACGAAGTGGTGACGATGAGTGGCTGGCTTGCCTCTTGACCGAAGTCATCGCGCCCTACCACTGCTTCCCAACGCATTCCGTACAGATCCGAAACTTGGTACTCGTGGCCCGCTTCCTTCAGGGCACGCAGTCCCTCTTCCTGCAAAGCGTTGGTCAACGAAGACCGATCGGGGGATGCCATAACCCACAGAATCTTCACGCCAGCCCCCTTTCTGAAGCTTGTTCGAAGCCCCGTTTGCGGCTCGATATATCAAGAATGCTCTGGGCGAAAAGAACCAACCAGTGACCCTAGAGCCACAATGTGAAAGAATCGGGCCATGTACTCGTGCTCTACACCACATAAGGTCGTGGTCTTCTTAAGGCAAGGCGTCATCCCTCTCGAAGTCGGCATTCCGCACCGTCTTTTCGGTCAAGCCAGGTCACCCGAAGGCGAACCGCTATACGAAGTTGTTACAGCAGCAGTCGAGCCCGGACCCGTGCTTGCCCAGGCAGATTTCACCCTCGAGGTCAGAAACGGACCCGAGGTACTGCGCACCGCCGACACAGTGATCATTCCGGCGTCACTGGAGGACTACGATCCAAGGACCCAAGGAATTCTGACTCCCGAGTTGGAAGCGGCGCTCAAGCAGATTCGACCGGGCGCACGCATCGCATCGATCTGCACCGGCGCTTTCGTGCTGGCCGCAGCCGGAATCCTCGACGGCCAAAAAGCAACCACCCACTGGAAGAACTCCCCCGACTTCAAGCGCATGTTCCCGAGAGTGGATCTCGATCCCGATGTCCTGTTTACGGATGGTGGTGACGTCCTGACCTCAGCGGGCGTTGCATCCGGCATCGACCTGTGCATCCACATCATCCGTTCCGACCACGGGGCAGCGGTCGCAAACGCTGTGGCCCGAGGAACGATCATTCCGCCGCACAGAGAGGGCGGCCAGGCACAATACATTCAACGGTTGGTTCCAGAAGCCAAGTCATCGACCGTCAGCGGTGCCCGCGACTGGGCACTCCAGAACCTCGATCAGCCCCTGACCTTGGACTCGTTGGCCAGATCATCCGCCGTGAGCAAGAGGACATTTACCCGGAAGTTCCGCGAGGAAACAGGTGTGTCGCCCATGCAGTGGTTGGGCGAACAACGCATTCAGCGTGCACGTGAATTGCTGGAGACCACGGACCTGACTGTGGACCGTGTAGCGGAGAAAGCCGGGTTTGGCACCGGCGCGGCCATGAGGCTGTTGTTCCGTCAGACCCTTGGGGTAACTCCGCAGGCCTACCGAAGCACTTTCCGCGGGCCGGCACGGCTGGAAAACATCTCCATGTAACGGATTAAGGGCCGTAAAGCTGCATTCCCACCGAGTCTGGAACCGCATGCAAGGGGACAGGTCATGGCCTCGCAGACCAGAATAGGGCCATGATCGTGGATAACAACGATAGGGACCCTGTCGCCGGCCAGGACTGGGCTTACAGGGCGGCTGATGATGAGCCATCTCAACGGGTCAGCGTTCTGGCTGTCGTGCGCCCCGGCCGGTAGTTCCGGGTTCAAACCCAATTCCGTGAGGGCCACGCAGCAGGCAAGGAAGTGAACGTTCCGCGCACCCAACTCAAGGAGAACGCGGTGGACGATTCAGTGCTTGAAGCACGGTTCCTGGATGCAATGTCCAAAGTGGCCATGAAAGTCCTCCAACCAGAGGGCCCACGCACTTACGACATCATGATCGACAACGCCAACCAGTTCATCACAGACTTCCTCGACTCCAACCACGGTGGCGCTGCCTACGCCATCTGGATGGAGGTCAGTGACTACCTGGATCATCCGACCGGGCCGATGACGGAGCAGGCGTGCGACCAGGCTGGGTGCGAAGTCGCCACGGAGTGGCTGCCTGTCGACCAATCTTCGCCTGAGGCAACCGGCGGGTTCTTTACCCGGTGGCGCAGCCCGGAGCCTTGGCCGGCTTAGGGACCCATGTACCAGATTTCCGCACAGCCACTGACTGCCTGTGGCTATTCGATCCAGTAGCTTGAGCCGGGGTTGAGCTCCCGTGCAAGTGCCCAGAAAGCGTCGTCATCCATGTCGAACCAGCCGTCGGCATCAACGAAGAACACACCTCGTGCAAAGCCTTCAGCAATGCCGGCAAGCATGTCTTTGATCGAACTGTGCCGCTGCTCGTGGTCAGGGTCTTCGAAGGTGAAGTGGTACACCGGCTGATCGGTTGCGTTGGAGCAATCGACGAAGACCCAGCATCCGGATTCAGTCGTAAGGACAGGAAACCATAAACGGTTCTCCCCGTGTTCGTTGACGAACCTATCGTATGTGTGGAGGGCGTCCTCGAAGGTGAGAAGGTAGTACCCCGGCATCAGCCACATATCATCCAGCAGTATTGCTGGGCCGGCTCGCGTCCCATTGCGCCAAGCAAACAAAGCGATCAGGTCCTCCCCTGCGTGAAGTCCGCGTTGGGTGAGTTCAGTGGCAACGAGCTCGCTGGAGATTCCTGGATTCAGCAACTGCAGTGTAGGCCTGTCCAGTCGCAGGAGATGCTCTTCTATGGCCGCGGTCGATTCGGCTATCGGCTTGTTCATGGCAAGACCCTGCGGTGTCCAAGGAACTGCGGCCAGCTTTCTCCTGGCATGCGATACCCCGCAGGTACAGCGAGACATCCTCCATGCTGCTCGCGATGCTGAGGGAGTGGCGTGCTGGCCTCCATCACGAGACAAAGCCCAACACCATCCCGGGAAACCTGTCATTCGGACAGCAATGAACACCGTGCGATTATGGGCAGCGAGCAAGGGGAATGCGCAGTAGTCGGTCATGGGGCCACCAGGAGAGACGTGCTCCAGGTTGCCGGCGCAGCAGCAACACTGTCTCCTCTCAGTGGCTGCGCGCTCCATCTTCCGATCATCCAGCCCGAAGAAGAGCTCCAGGACGAAATGGCCATCGGGCGGTGGCTCAGCCGCCACGACGACACTTCAACAAACCTGGAATTCCGCGACGACGGAACTTTTGACTGGCCTGATGTTCCCGGAGGGTTCTTCGATGCATGGACACCATCGAACAACCTGAAACAGGATCGATACTCTTGTTCAGGTGAATGGAAAGTCGCCAAAAGTATCGGCAGCCCGTGGAGACGGGCCGTACACATGCACCCAAAAGTCCCATCCGAGGCTTTCGGCTTTGAACTGTTCACAGAGGGACGAGGCGGAACTTTTGGGCCAAACAGGCAAAGCATGTCGTTAAGGCAGCAGCAGACGATCATGAGGCGGGCAGCGGCCGGGCAGACATGACCGTTTCCACATCGCGCCAACTCGGAATCCAAGGACCCGTGATCCTCGGTCGTGGCATCGGCATGAACTAAGACCTGTGCAAGAAGCCTTTACATCCGCACTGCAAACGCAGGGGATCACCGATGTCCGAATGCTGCCCACGGAACCCGCCCTTGGCGCTTTGCGCCTATTGAATCCACAAGTCCACTAAATCAGCCGCCTGTCACACCAAAAACCCTCCGCGGCCCTCGCCTGCGGGAAAACCCCAGGGCTACGCCGACCCGCCACGCAGGCAGTTCAGGAATTCGTCAACAGCCGGGGAAGTGATGGCTCCCCGCACGGCATACAGCGCCGTTTGGGGGCGCCCGGTGATGGGGCGGGTGACGACGCCGGGCATCTGGAAGCGTCGTACGGATTCGGGGAGGATCGAGATCCCGAGTCCGGCAGCGACCAAACCGAGGACGGTTTCCTGGTGTATGGCCTGCTGGACCACGTTCGGCGGGGACTTCGCTTCCTCGAACAGTCGCCCCACGCGGGCGACGAAGCCTGGCATGAGCCGGTACGGGAACAGGATCATCGGTTCGCCCTCCAGATCCTGCGGCCGGACCTCTGCGGCCGATGACAGCGAGTGCTCTTGGGGCACCACGGCTACCAGGTCCTCGGCCACAATCAGTTCCATGCCCAAGCCGGGAACCTCCCCGGGGTCGCGGACCAGCCCAAGGTCCAGTTCGCCGTCGAGCAGTTGTTCGATTTGCTCGCCGCTGGTGAGTGGACTCAGTGCCAATTCCACCCGCGGCCTGAGCTGCCTGAAGGTGCGGATCGCTTCGGGGATGGTGGTGTAGCTGGCCGAGCTGACGAACCCGATCTTGATCCGGCCACTGGTGCCCGCTGCCACGCTGGCCACATCTCCTACGGCGTCGTCCAGTTCGGCCACGGCACCCTGGACCCGGCCCCGAAATGCTTCACCGGCAGGCGTCAGCATGACCCGGCGAGTGGTCCGGTCAAACAACTGCACCCCGAGCTCACTCTCCAACCGCCGGATGGCAACTGTCAGCGGCGGTTGCGTCAGGTGCAAGCGTTCAGCCGCCCGACCAAAGTGAAGCTCGTCCGCGACGACCAGGAAGTACCGAAGCTGCCTGAGTTCCATCTTAATTCTTTCGATTGACGTTAATAATTCCTACAAAAATGATATTGGACGCAGCGCAATCCCGGGTGAGTAACTGGATACAGCGCAAGCAACCCTCCACGAATCAGCACAAGGAACACACCCATGGAATCGTTCGAATACGTCGTTGTCGGAGCCGGCCTGTCAGGCGCAGCCACGGCCTGGCAACTGGCCTCCCGCGGCCACGACGTCGCCCTCCTGGAACGCAGCACTCCAGCCAATGACGCGGGCAGCTCCCACGGCTCGGCACGGATTTTCCGCTACGCCTACCCGGACGAGTTCTACACCAGGCTGGTCCAGGAAGCCAAGAACGGCTGGGACGAACTCGCCCGCCTGTCCGGCAAGCAACTGATCACACCGCACGGTGCCGTCGATTACGGCTCGGTCCGCCAACCCGAACGCCTCGCGGCAGTCCTCGAGGCACGTGGCATTGAGCATGAACTGCTGACCGCGAAGGAAGCCCAGGACCGGTGGGGCCAGATCGCCTTCGACACCGACGTCCTCTGGCACCCCGGCGCCGGCGTGATCGACGCCCACGAATCCGTCACCGCCATGGTCGACCAAGCAGTGACCCACGGCGCAGCGCTCCACACCAACTGGGCCGTCGCATCCATCAAAGGACCCCCCGGCGACTACGTCCTGACCTCCGAGGACGCCCGCGCGGTCAAGGCCGCGAACGTGATCGTCGCCGCCGGTGGCTGGCTCCCCCAACTCCTCGGAAACCTGGCCCTGCCCGCAGGCTTCCTCGCGACCACGCCCCACATCGAAGTCCGCCAGGAACAGGCCTACCACTTCCCCTACATCGACGACACCGACCCGGCTACCTGGCCCACCTTCATCCACAAACGCGAAGGCTGGCAAGCTTACGGCCTTCCGGGAGGCCGCGACGCAGGATTCCGCGGCCAGAAAGTCGCCGAATACAACGGCGGCAAAATCCTGCCCTCCGCAGCTGACCAGGACGGCCGGATCAGCGCCGAGAACCGCCGTCGCGTCACTGAATACGTCGCACAATACCTCCCAGGCCTGATCCCCGAACCGTACGCGGAAACCACCTGCCTGTTCACCAACACCCCCACCGAAGACTTCATCATCGACCGGGCCGAGGGCATCACCATCCTCTCCCCCTGCTCCGGCCACGGCGCCAAATTCACCCCGCTCATCGGCCAGTTCGCAGCGGACCTCGCCACCGGCACCGGAACCGTCCCGAACCAGTTCCGCCTCACCACCCAAGCCACAGCAGCAGGAGCACACTAATGACGCGCCTCACCAACCAGACAGGCACGACGACGGCAACGGTCACCGGACTGCTCTCCGACATCGCCAACCTGGGCACCGACCCAGTACGTGGCGGCTACACCCGCCCCGTCTACTCCACCGCAGAACTCGACCTCCGCGAATGGTTCATCCAGGAAGCCACCAGGCGTGGCCTTGCCGTGGAAACCGACCGCAACGGAGCCATCTGGGCCTGGTGGGACACCCCCATCAAAGACCGCACCAACGCACTGGTCACCGGCAGCCACCTCGACTCCGTCCCCGGCGGCGGCCCCTTCGACGGACCCCTCGGCGTCGCCTCCGCACTCGTCGCCGTCGACATCCTCAAAAACCGCGGCACCACACCCACCCGGCCACTCGCCGTCGTGGTTTTCCCCGAAGAAGAAGGCTCCCGCTTCGGCGTCGCCTGCCTCGGATCCCGCCTCATGACCGGAGCCATCGACCCCGACAAAGCCCGCAACCTCCGCGACCCCGACGGCAACACCTTCGCCGACATCGCCCAAGCCAACGGCCTCGACCCCCGCCATGTCGGCAAGGACGAAGAACTGCTGGGCAGCATCGGCGCGTTCGTGGAACTGCACGTCGAACAAGGCCGAGGCCTGATCGACCTCGACCAGCCCATCGCCATCGCCTCCTCCATCCTCGGCCACGGCCGCTGGCGCCTGAGCATCAACGGCCAAGGCAACCATGCCGGAACCACGCTGATGGTCGACCGCCACGACCCAATGGTCGCCGCCTCCCGCATAGTCGTCGCCATCCGCGACACCGCCCGCGAACAACCACACGCCCGCGCCACCGTCGGCAGGCTCCAACCCGTCCCCGGCGGAACCAACGTCATCGCCTCCCGCGTGGACTTCTGGCTCGACGTCCGCCACCCGGACGACGCGATCACCGCAGCCCTCGTCGAAAGCATCCACGCCCAGGCGCAGCTGATCGCGGCAGAGGAAGGCTGCACCGTAGAACTCAGGGAGGAATCCCTCAGCCCCACGGTCCACTTCGACCCCGGCCTCCAGCAACAACTGCAACTCGCCCTGCCCGAAGCACCCATCCTCGACACCGGCGCCGGACACGACGCCGGCGTCCTCTCCCCCTACGTCCCGACGGCCATGGTCTTCGTCCGCAACCCCAGCGGCATCTCCCACTCCCCCGAAGAACACGTCCTCGACGAAGACGCCGAAACCGGAGCCCAGGCCCTGGCCGACGCCCTCGCCCAACTCAGCAACTGACACCAATCCGTTCATATTGGACGGCAAAGTATTGCTAAGGTGCCTTAGTAGTTGTTTTCTGGTGTCGGGACAAGGAATTTGTCCTGCTGCCAGACCCTGACCGGCCAGCCCCGCCTACCCACGGAGCCACCATGTATGGGATTAGCGGTCCAAGCTTTCACCAGCTGACCCACGATTCGCGCCCTCTCGGATGCCTGCATTGCGGATCCGACGAAAATGTTGCCATCGAATCGATCGAGTCCTTGCCCCCGCATCCGGGTGAACTCTACGTCCACGTCGGATATTTATGCCGCAAATGCCAAGGCAACTACCAACACAGGGCCAGGTTCCGCGAGGTCGCGGCCATCCTGAACCGAACACAATCCCTGGAAGGGCTCCTTCGCTTCGGCGGCGATTACTTCCATTGCGGCGAAACGATGACGGTCGCCGGCTCCAACATCAAGAGCATTTACGCGCCGCTCTCGACCGAAGAACCCGACGAGGAGCCCGCAGTGGTGAACGTCGCAACCACCGTGTTGCGGTGCCGGTGCGGCTTCCAGCTGGAGGTTCCGAACTAAGCAGCGGCACTGCCCGGAACAGCGCTGGGCAGAAGAACCGCTGGCACCAACGTCACGATCCCGATGATTCAGCACTTCTATGGATGGTGGGCAGCACGCCCACCGCTCCATCAGAACAGAAAGCACGGGATTGCTCGAGATCACTGCGAAGCCTGCAAACCGCCCGGCCCGGTCCGGCCCCACTCTTCTCGACCCAACACCGGTGGTCCCTGTCGGTCTGACTAAACTGGATCTTGCCCTCTCAGCGGCCCTCTGCCTCGTCGGCTGGGTTGACTCCATCTTGATCGGACAGTTCCTTGACTGTGGACCCGGGCTTCACAGCATCGGACTCGCAATCCACATCCTTGCCCTTGTTCTGGCCTTCGGCACCATCCTGGTAGTTGACTGGCTGGGACTCCTCTGGCTTTTGGGCAGGGTCAAGATTCACGATCCTGGCAGGCTGGAAACCGCAGCGAAGCCCCTGATCTGGGGCGGGCTGGCGCTCCTGCTCGCCTCAGGTGCTCTCATCGAACCAGACCTCACCAACCCGGCCACCTGTATCAAACTGATCTGCGTCCTGGCCCTGATGTTGAACGGCCTAAGCATCGGCCCGGCAATGCACCAGCTGATGTCCCTTCCGGAACGGACGCGCTTCGGTGAACTGGGCCGGCGGCTCCGGCTGCGACTCTTTATCGCTACGGGAGTGTCACAGGCATGTCGGTGGACGGCCGTCATGGTGGGTCTGGTGAACAGCACCCTCCGCCGGTGGACAGGGTCCTGACATACCCGCCCGGCGTCGACGGCGGCGACGCACCAACCAGAGGACGCGACCGCCGTCGAGCGCTGGACGGAAGCAATCCTGGGCCTGGTTCCTAGCCGCGAACGGTCGTCACCACTGCGCCCCGGTCACGGGGTCCTCGAACTATCCAGTACGTTCCGGCCACGAGTGCGAGCAGGGAAGTCAACAATATTCCTAGTTCCTCAGCGATCCACACAGGGCCAAGAATCCACCATCCGACCAGAATCGGAAGATCGACCAACGCCAACAGTGCGACGCAAGCGGCAATCAACGCCAACATCCGCCGCCACGGACTTCTTCCGGCCGCCAGACGCCAGGCTGTTAGCCCACCCGCTACCGCGATGCAGACAGCACCAGTTACGAAGAGGAGCCCGACGACCTCACTGGTTGTTCCAGTTCCACCGTTCATCCAGATCAGCCAGACCTTTGTGATCCATGCGAGCCCACCGACCACAGCCAAAACCCCGGATGCTCGAAAAGACATGAGAATTTCGACTTTCTCCCTAGCGATTTACCTGCGTCTCCCAATGCTGCTCCTCCGCCCGTGGCAATTGAAGAGGTATCAGTGCATACCTGCTCGGCCGCGCGGAGGTGGTTCTGTACCGCCATACGTGGACAGTCAAAATGTTATGTCTTTTTCTCGCATAAGTTTGTATGCTTTCTTCTAAACATCTGGAAGCGAGGCAACACCGTCATGGCCGACATCTTGAACGCCCTCATCCTCTCCGGGCACATGACCCGCGAGCACGACAACGAGTTCCGCAGTTTCCGTTCCCACAACCAGTGGCTGACCACGGTGCTGGAGGATACCGGCCGGTTCCGTGTCCGGGTAGTGGAGGACCCCCGCGGGCTGGGGGCAAGTGTTATCGACAAATACGACGTTGTGATCGTGGTGTTCGAGGGCCGCGACGGCTACCACGAAAAGGCGGAAGGGTTTGGGGCGGAGACCGACGCCGCACTGCTCAAATTCGTCCGCGAGGACGGGAAGGGCATGGTCTGGTTCCACGGTTCAGCCGTCCAGGAGGACGACTGGGGTTACCCGGAGGAGTACAACACCATGCGCGGTGCCAAGCTGAGCGTAGCTACCGGACTGCGCCCGCGCCCCTGGGGCGAGGCACTGCTGCAGACAGCCGATCCGCGCCACCCTATCACCGAGGGCATCAGCCAAACCTGGACGGTCACGGGCGACGACATCCTGACCGGGGTGGAACTGCACGAAGGGGCGTCAGTGCTTCTCTCAACGTTTGACGACCTGGAGTCCTACGAAAAAGCACCGAGGTGGCCCATGTCCCACTATCCGGTGGCCATCCCCGCCGAGGGACCGGCCGGCCTTCCCGGCATCAACACGCTGCAGCCGCTGGCCTGGATCAACAACTACGGCAGCGGCCGCAGCTTCACCATCACCATCGGGCACGACATCGATACCTTCCGGCGGATCGAATTCATCAGCATGTTCCCCCGCGGCGTCGAGTGGGCAGCCACGGGCAAAGTCACGCTCGAAGGCCCCGACAGGCGGGGCGAGCGCCGATTCCTGCCGTGGCCCTATTACAACCGGGAAGGGTAATGCGCGACCATCAGGAAGCGACGGCGGTGAGCGCCTGGTCGTAGATGTCCAGTGCCGCGGCCACTTCTTCTGCAGTAACGACGGCGGGTGGGACCACATGGATGCGGTTGTCCGTCAGGAAGGGCAGCAGGCCCCGGCGGAGGAGCTCGGCCTTGAGTCGGCCCATGTATTCGGCGGTGACGGGTGTTTTGGTGGTGCGGTCCTGGACGAGTTCGAGGGCCCAGAACACGCCGCGTCCACGGACGTCGCCAATGACATGGTGCTTCTGGGCGAGGGCGCGCAGGCCGGGGCCCAGGTGTTCCCGGCCAATGACCGCGGCGTTTTCGACGATTCCTTCTTCCTCGAACGCTTCGATCGACGCGACGACGGAAGCGGCTGCGAGGGGGTGGCCGGAGTAGGTGAGACCGCCGGGGAAGACCCGCTCGTCGAAGGTCGCGGCGATCTCGCCTGAAATGATGACGCCGCCGACGGGGACGTAGCCGGAGTTGACGCCTTTGGCGAAGGTGATGAGGTCCGGGGTGACGTTGAAGGCATCGAGGGCGAACCAGTCGCCGGTGCGGCCGAAGCCTGCCATGACTTCGTCGAGGATCATGACGATGCCGTATTCGTCGCACAAGGCCCTGACACCTTGGAGGTATTCGGGCGCCGGGACCATGATGCCTGCGGTGCCGGGGATGGTTTCCAGCAAGACGGCGGCGATGGACTGGGGACCCTCGGCCTGGATGGTCCGGCGCAGGTGGTGGAGCGCGCGTTCGGTTTCCTGCTCCGGGGTTTCGGCCCAGAATTCGGAACGGTACAGGTATGGGCCGAAGACGTGGACGTGTCCGCGGGCGTATTCGTTGGAAATGCGGCGCCAGTCACCTGTCGCGACAATGGCGGCTCCGGTGTTGCCGTGGTAGGAGCGGTACCGGGAGATGACTTTGTCCCTGCGGGTGTGCAGGCGGGCCATGCGGATGGCGTTCTCGTTGGCGTCCGCGCCGCCGTTGGTGAAGAACACTTTCTCCATGTTCGCCGGCGCGTGGGAGAGGATCTTCGCCGCTGCCTGGCCGCGGACGTGGCTGGCGTGCGAAGGCGCCAGGGTGGCCAACTCCGTGGCCTGTTTCGCGATGGCGGCGATGAGCTTCGGGTGCTGGTGGCCGATGTTGGTGTTGACCAACTGGCTGGAGAAATCCAGGTACGTGTTGCCTTCGTGGTCCCACACCGTGGAGCCCGATCCGCCGGCGATCACCAAGGGATTGAGCGACTTTTGCGCCGACCAGGAATGGAACACGTTCGCCCGATCAAGGGCGACGGCCTCGGCGTTGGTGATGGCTGCTGGGGCGTCGGCGCTGGTGTCTGCTGCGAGCAAGGCTGCGGGGCTGGCGACCATGAGGGTTCCTCTCGGTGGAAGGTTTGGGAGTAACTTCATCCTGCGCCGTGAATGCACCTGCCCGCCCTATACGTTTGTACAATCACTTCACCACCATTCGACGTTTTTACATCCCGAGGGTCTCCATGCCACCAAGCCTGAATGTCCTGCTCCGTAGCCGCGCACTCAAACTCCGGTTGGTCACGCCGGGCCCCGACTCCCCCACCTTGGACGAACCGGTCAGCTGGGTCCACAGCTCCGACCTGGAAGACCCCACACCCTTCCTCGACGCAGGACAACTGCTGCTCACCGACGGCACGCAGTTTCCGGTCGGCGCCACATCGAGTACGACGGCGGCGGGCGGCACGGCTTCCCACGCGCCCGTCGAGGCGAACGGCAGCGGATACGCCGACTACGTGAAGCGCTTGGCAGAGCATGGCATCGCTGGGCTGGGCTTCGCGACGCAGGTTATCCACGGCATCCTCCCGCAGGGACTCGAGGAAGCCTGCCGAAACCACGGCCTGCCGCTGCTCGAAGTTCCGGACCGCACACCGTTCATCGCGATCATCCGGTTCGTCGCCGACCAGTTGGCCAAAGAAGAACACGCCCGCGCGGAATGGTCGCTCCAGGCCCAGCGCGCCATCTCCCGCGCCGCGCTGCGCCCCGACGGGCTGACGTCGATCCTGGGCGAACTCGAACGCCAACTGCACAGCTGGGTGGCGCTCTACGATGCCGCAGGAAACTACGTGCGCATGCCCCGGAACCGGCCCGTCCCCTCGGACCTGGCCGCTGAGGTCACGGAAAAGGTTCGCCGTGCGCTGGATCTTGGCAGCCGTTCTGCCTCGCACCTGGACATCGGGGGCCAGTCGGTGACGCTGCAGACGTTGGGGCGGAAGGGAAGCCTGCGCGGCGCGCTGGTCCTTGGCGCGATCGAGCCGCTGGATCCGGCCCGGACAGACATCGTCAACAGTGTGATTGGCCTGGCAAGCCTGGCCCTGGAGCAAACCCGTACCTTGGATACGGCGCGCAGGCACCTCCGCGCTGGCGTCTTCGAGCAATTGCTGGCGGGCAGCACCGACGTCGCACACAAAACGGCGCAGCAGGTCTGGGGCCAGCTCCCCCGCAACCCCTTGCTGGTGACGGCTTCGCGCCAAGAGAACCCGGCACCGAATCTGCTCGAAGCTCTTGAACTGCTCGCTGATGACTACCGGGGCGCGGTGTTCTACGCCCTGCGGGGTGAGCTGCTGGTGGTCCTTGCCGGAAGAGCCCACCAGGACAAAGTGCTTGAGTTACTGACCCGCCACGGCGCATGCGGAATCTCCACCGAGACCACCATGAACGGCTTGTCCGGGGCCCTTGACGAAGCCACCCGTGCGCTGCGCCGGGCAACCGAACTGGGGACGTCCGCCGTCGAATTTTCCGAGCTGTCCGAAGGCGGCATGCTCGGGCTGTTGCACGAGGAAAAGGCCGGACCCGTGGCCCGCGGGCTGCTGCAGCCACTGATCGCGCACGACGAAGCAGAGCAGACAGAACTGCTTGCCACCCTTCGCGAGTGGCTGGCCAACAACTGCATCTGGGACCAGACTGCCAGGCGTTTGGGCGTGCACCGGCACACCCTGCGCAACAGGATCGACGCCGCCGGGAGGATCCTCGGGCTCAATCTGGACAGCATGCGCGACCGGTTGGAAGTGTTCGCTGCCGTGCAGTTCCTGGAGGACTGAGGAGAAACCCAAGAAGGGCCTCCGGCGGGAGCGCCGGAGGCCCTTGCTGGAGGCTAGTTCTGCGGGAAGCCGAGGTTGATGCCGCCGTGGCTGGGATCGAGCCAGCGGGACGTGATGGCTTTCTCGCGGGTGTAGAACTGGAAGCCCTGCAGGCCGTAGGCCTTGGAGCTGCCAAAGATCGAGTCCTTGAAGCCGCCGAAAGAGTAGTAGGCCACCGGGACAGGGATGGGCACGTTGATGCCCACCATGCCTACTTCCACCTCGTTCTGGAAGCGGCGGGCCGCGCCGCCGTCGTTCGTGAAAATCGCCGTGCCGTTGCCGAAGGCGCCATTGTTGATAAGGTTCAGGCCCTCTTCGTAGCTCTTGACGCGCACCACGGCCAGGACCGGGCCGAAGATCTCTTCGGTGTACACGCGGGAGGTGACCGGGACGTCGTCGATCAAGGTGGGGCCGAGCCAGAAGCCGTTCTCGTGACCATCCACCTCGATGCCGCGCCCGTCCACGACGACCTTGGCACCATCTTCGATGGCGAGGTCGATGTAAGAAGCCACCTTGTCGCGGTGTTGGGCGGTGACCAGCGGGCCCATGTCGGTGTTGCGGCGGCCGTCGCCGATCTTGAGCGTGGCCATTCGGGTGGTGATCTTTTCGATCAGTTCGTCGGCGACGGGTTCGACGGCGACGACGACGCTGATGGCCATGCAGCGTTCACCGGCGGAACCGAAGCCGGCGTTGATCGCGGCGTCCGCGGAGAGGTCCAGGTCAGCGTCGGGCAGGACCAGCATGTGGTTCTTCGCGCCACCCAGGGCCTGGACGCGCTTGCCGTTGCGGGCCGCGGTCTCGTAAATGTACTGGGCGATCGGGGTGGAACCCACGAAGGAAATGGCCTTCACGTCCGGATGCTCCAGGAGGCCGTCGACGGCTTCCTTATCACCATGCAGGACGTTGAACACGCCGTCAGGGAGGCCAGCTTCAGTGAACAACGCAGCGAGCCAATTGGCCGCCGTCGGGTCCTTTTCGCTCGGCTTCAGCACCACGGCGTTGCCGGCCGCGATGGCGATCGGCAGGAACCACAGCGGAACCATCGCCGGGAAATTGAACGGACTGATGATGCCCACGACGCCCAGCGGGCCCTTAGTGGAGTAGACGTCGACGCCGGAGGAGACATTCTCGGAATGCTCGCCCTTAATGAGGTGCGGGAAACCTGTTGCCAGTTCCACGACCTCCAGGCCGCGGGTGATTTCACCGAGGGCATCGGAGACGACCTTGCCGTGTTCTGCCGTGATGATCTGGGCGAGTTCACCCTTGCGCTCGTTGAGCAACTCACGGAAACGGAAGATGATCTGCTGGCGCTTGGTGATGGACAAGTCCCGCCAGGCAGGAAACGCCTTCTGGGCGGAGGAAACGGCGGCCTCGATGTCGGCGCCATCCGCCAGGGCCACCCGCTTGGTCTCGATACCCTTGGCCGGGTCGAACACCGGGGCTGTGCGGTCGCCGGACGAAAGTGCTTCAGCGCCCTCGATCCAGTGGGACAGCACGGGAAGTTCTTGGTTGACTGACACGCTTGTTCTCGCTTTCACGTGGTTGCTTGAATCGCCTGATGGCCTGACAGCCAAGGTAGCCGCTGGAGAACCTCGAAAGCGCCTAACATTTGTTGCTTTGTGGCTTCCCCTATCGACAAATGTACAAGCACCTGGGCCGCGTCTACCGGCCTAGTGTTGCCTTACGGCACAGAGGCATGGCCCTTTCGACGCAGCTTGACTGGTCCTAGAATCCTCCTGTGGACGTGAGCTGCGCCCGGCAGCCACTGGAACGGAAGAGTCGTGGTAGCGATGGCGAATAGTCCATTCCGGCACCAGAAGCACCATAACAACAGCGAAGGGAAGCCGCACAGGACACACTTCGGCGAATGGCTCCGGCGCGAAGACGCCGGCGTCGAAGGGACGGGCAGCAGTATCTTCATACGGCGCCACGATGAACACCAGCCACCCGAACGCACGTGTATCCAGGGACACGAAATCGTACCAGGAGAAACACACTGCTCCCAAGGCCACCCGGTGGGCTGAGGCCGGCAGTCAGTCGAGTAGCGCTACACCGAACTCAGCCACGACGGCCCGCAATTCCCTGAGGTAGCGCTGCGCTTGGTCGGTGAGCGGAATCGCTGCGTGGCCGATCCAGCCGATCTCGATGCGCTCGTCAACGTCGAGCGGGATGGCGACGATCTCCGGGTCGAGCTGCCCGCTGATGATGCCCGTCGAGATCGTGTAGCCGTGGAGCCCAATCATGAGGTTGAAGATCGTCGCACGGTCGGAGACCCGGATCTCCTGCTTGCTGGACAAAGTGGAGAGAATCTCCTCGGCGAAGTAAAAGGAGTTGTTCGCACCTTGATCGAAGGTTAGCCGCGGCAAGCCGGCGAGGTCGGCGAGAGTCGCACGCTCTTTTGAGGCGAGCGGGTTCTTCCGTGAAATGAAAATGTGCGGATCAGCGAGGAAAAGCGGCGTGAACGCGAGCCCGGATTCCCGGAGCAGCTTGTCGATGACCTTCCGGTTGAAATCGTTCCGGTAGAGGATGCCTATTTCGCTGCGGAGCGTCCGGACATCCTCGATGATGTCCCAGGTGCGGGACTCACGCAGCGAGAACTCGTATTCGGCCACCTCAGTGGCCTTGACCATCCGGACGAAGGCGTCCACCGCGAACGAGTAGTGCTGCGTTGAGACGCCGAGCAGACGTCGCGTCGGTGGCCTGCCAAGGTAGCGCTGCTCAAGGAGAGCGAACTGCTCCACGACCTGCCTCGCGTAGCCGAGGAACTCTGCCCCGTCGGCAGTCAGGGTTACCCCGCGGGCTGAGCGAACCAGGAGCGCACGCCCCACCCGGGCCTCAAGGTCCTTCATCGCGGCGGACATTGTCGGCTGCGCTACGTAGAGAAGATCGGCGGCGGCGGAGATCGACCCCTCTGCTGCAACTTCAATGAAGTACCGGAGCTGCTGCAGCGTCAATCCACTCGAAAGCTGTGCCATAGGAAAATTCTATATGAATGCATAGTAACGCCGAGTTACCCGATACCCCGGGGAAGGCTGCACCATGGATACATCATCTTCGGAAAGGCCGTCTCCGGCCATCATCAACGGATTGGCAACATGGCAGACGACTTTACCTTCAGCATTACCACCACCCGCTTCGACGAGGACTACTCGCCGTCGGAAGGCTCTCGGATCACCACCAATTTCGCCAACCTGGCACGCGGCGAGCACCGCCAAGAGAACCTCCGCAACGCCTTGACCATGATTCGGCGCCGTTTCAATGATCTCGCAAGCTGGGACAACCCGGACCGGGACCGATACTCGCTCGAGCTTGAGATCGTCTCCGTGCAGATAGAGTTCACCGCGGAAGGTACGGACCGGGAGTTCCCGCTGTTCGAGGTTCTCGACATCCAGATCGTCGACCAGCTGAACGGGGTCCGCCACCAAGGGATCGTGGGGAACAACTTCTCCTCCTACGTCCGTGACTTCGATTTCAGCGTCGTGCTGCCAGCGGCAGCAGCGGAGTCCGGCAAGCCCACCGTTCCCCAGGATTTCGGCGATCTTCACGGCAAACTGTTCCAGCAGTTCCTCGATTCCCCGGCATGCCAGGAACGCTTCCCGCAGCCGCCAGTGGTGTGCATCAGCGTCTCCACGAGCAAGACGTACCGGCGAACGGAGAACCGTCACCCGGTCCTGGGAGTCGAATACCAGCAGGACGAGTTCTCGCTGACGGACGCGTATTTCGCAAAGATGGGGCTGCAGGTTCGTTACTTCATGCCGCACGGCAGCGTTGCGCCGCTCGCCTTCTATTTCCGCGGCGACCTGCTCAACGACTACTCCAACCTGCAGCTCATCGGCACGATCAGCACCATGGAGACCTTCCAGAAGATCTACCGCCCGGAGATTTATAACGCGAACTCCGCCGCCGCCGTCGTCTACCAGCCAAGCCTGGGAGAGCAGGATTACTCGCGGACCCAGATCGCATACGACCGCGTCGAGCGCAGCCAGCTTGCGATCACGCAGGCGAAGTACACGGAGGAACACTTCATCACGCCCCACAAGGATCTATTGGACCAGTGGACCGCCAAATACCCCGCTCTCGTCAACTGACCCACGGAGAATCGTCAATCATGAACACACTTTTGCCCACCACCGTTGTCGGAAGCCTGCCGAAACCATCGTGGCTCGCACAGCCGGAGACTCTTTGGTCCCCGTGGAAGCTGGAGGGAGATGCCCTGCTCGAGGGCAAGCAGGATGCGCTGCGCATCGCCATCCACGAGCAGAGCCGCCGCGGCATCGACATCGTCAGCGACGGCGAGCAAACCCGCCAGCACTTCGTCACGACGTTCATCGAGCATCTCAGCGGGGTCGACTTTGAACAGCGCAAGACCGTGCGCATCCGCGATCGCTACGACGCGAGTGTGCCGACCGTCGTCGGACCTGTGCGCCGCGAGCAGCCGGTATTCGTCGAAGACGCAAAGTTCCTCCGCGCAACCACCGACCGGCCGATCAAATGGACCCTTCCCGGCCCGATGACGATGGTGGACACGCTCTACGATGACCACTACAAGAGCCGCGAGAAGCTGGCCTGGGAGTTCGCCACGATCCTGAACCAGGAGGCGAAAGAACTGGAGGCGGCCGGCGTGGACATCATCCAGTTCGACGAGCCCGCGTTCAATGTCTTCCTCGATGAGGTCAAGGACTGGGGCGTGGCTGCGCTTGAGAAAGCGGCAGAAGGACTGCGTGCGGAGACCGCCGTGCACATCTGCTACGGCTACGGGATCAAGGCGAACAATGACTGGAAGGCGACGCTCGGCTCACAGTGGCGGCAGTACGAGGAAACGTTCCCGCTGTTGCAGAACTCCAGCATCGACATCATCTCGCTCGAGTCCCAGAACTCCCACGTGCCCATGGACCTCATCCAGCTCCTCCGCGGCAAGAAAGTCATGCTCGGGGCAATCGACGTCGCAAGTGAGACCATCGAGACCCCCGAGGAGGTCGCCGACACCCTCCGCAGGGCCCTGCAATTCGTCGATGCGGACAAGCTCATCCCCAGCACCAACTGCGGCATGGCACCGTTCCCCCGGGATGTCTCATTGGCCAAGCTGAGCGCACTCAGCGCGGGGACGAACATCGTCCGGGAGGAACTCGCCCGCGCCACCCCCAGGGTGTCATAGCGATGTTTCATGCCTACCCCACCGACACGTGGCTTGAGGCACCGAAGAAAGGCTTCCCGTCCTCTCTCTCAGCCGATGAGTTCAAAGCACTATTCCGTGGCCACCCGGGAGGTGTCGCCGTCATCACGGCGGATGCGGGCGAAGGTCCGGTGGCGCTGACTGTATCGTCGGTCGTGTCAGTGAGTGCCGAACCTCCGTTGCTGATCTTCTCGGTCTCGGCACTGTCCTCTGCCTCCTCGGTGCTTTCGCGCGCCGAAACCGTCGTCGTGCACCTGCTGGACGCGCACGACGTCGACCTGGCCAAGTTTGGAGCGACCCCCGGCGCCGACCGCTTTGACCAGACGCACCGCTGGTCGCCCCTAGAAACCGGCGAAGCGGTATATGACGATGTCCGCGCCTGGGTGCGCTGCGCCGTCATCGATCGCATGGAGGTGGGGACCTCCACAATCATCGCCGTTCACGCGCTGGAGTCCCGCGTGATGCGTGATGTCCAAGCGGGCGAAGCCGGCGACGCCTTGGTCTACCACAACCGTTCATGGCATCGCTTGGGCGAGCACTCCAGGCTTGAAGGCTGATCGCCGCGCCAACAATGCGAGGCAGCAAGCCGAACGGCGCACGACGGCGGGAGGTCAACTCCCGCCGTCGTGGTCGTTAAAAGACCCGTGCCATGCCGCCAGTCCCAAGCGGGAGCCTGAAGCGATGAGGCTTTCCTCCAACTGGGCATCTGCCAGGACTGTTTCACCATGTGCGGTGACCAAAACTTTGGTGCCGAGGAAGGCCACGTCGGTCAATATCTGATCCCAGTGCCGGTACTGAACGTCGTGTCCTTCTCCCCCGTACATCCGAACCGTGGTTTTGAGTTCCCGACCTTCCGAATGCAGCGACCTTTTCCAACGGTCAATGTGTTGTTCGGGGACGAGGGTGTCTTCGCTGCCCCAATAGATGAATGCCGGTCCCTTTACACGGCCGAGGTTCGGCAGGGGCGTTCTTGCGTACAGCTCGAATGCTTGACGCAAGCCTTCCGGCTCGACATCCCTGCCGCGGGCAAACAGTGCGCGCGTTGCCTCTTCAATGGCTGAGTCAACGAAGCCGGGAACCCCGTGGACGGGGCTTTCGGGATTGAACGTCCACCATGCCACTGGATCCGCCGCCACCTGCATGGGGTCGAAGTCCAAGCGTGCGCCAGGGATGGGTTCTGAATAGGCGCATGCAAGATGCATTGAGCGCACGCGTTCGGGGTGGGCTGCCGCGAGCTGCGCCGCGTAGGGTCCACCTCCGGAGACAGCTACAACCGATGTCTCCCGGACGCCAAGATGATCGAGGAGCGACCAAACGTCCTCAGCGTGTTCCGTCACGCCAACGTCCGGATCGAAACCGGTCTGGCCTAGTCCATTGCGCTCGATCGAAACAGCGCGTATTCCAAGATGCTGCCTCAAGGGACGCGCGAATTCCATGAGCCTGAAGGCTCGAACTGTGGTTCCAGCGCCGCCAAAGAAGACCAGGGGTATCCCTGAACGCGGACCTTCGTCTATGAAGTGGATCGTTCGCTTTGATCCCACTACGTGGCTGTGCACCGTGGGGCCCAACGGCTCGAACCCCATTTTCGGGAGCACGATGTGACTACCCCTTTTCCCTGGACTCTCCAACCTTGTTCCCTTCATTACCTCGCGGACCCGTGCGCATGATGCGTGCGCCGCGTCACATTTTCGCAAGTTGTGCTGAGTTTGAATTAAACCATTGCCATAATCGCAAGTCACCCCTAAGGTCGTTGGCATGGCAACATCCACCCCAGAAAATGCTCAACTGGCTGAGCGCGCCCGCCTGTCCATCCAGAACTCAGGCCTGGTCCAGAGGGAAGTGGCGCGGCACATCGGTCTTGATGAAACGAAGCTTTCCAAGTCCCTGGCAGGTACGCGGCGTTTCCGCCCCACGGAGCTGACCGACCTGGCAGATGTGACGGGAGTGACGGTGAATTGGCTGATGTCGGGTTCGGACCAGACGAGGGGCGTTTCTGTGCCTCCGCCGGCAATGGTCCTGCCTACCCGCCACGCCGAGAACAGCGATCAGGCACAAAAGCGGCGGGCAATCATCGAGTCAGCCTGGTGGCTCTTGGCGCGACGCGGTTATTCGTCCGTCCGCATTGCTGATATTGCCGCTGCCTGTGGCGTGAGCACTGCCAGCGTGCACTACTACTTCTCCACCAAGCGGGAGATCTTCGCAGAAGTCCTCCGCTATTCGGTGAAGCTCGCCTTTGACCGCCAGATCGCAGAGCTGCATGCCATCACGGAACCAGTGAGCCGACTCAAGCGGCTCATCGAGCTACAGCTGCCCGCAGGGGACCGTGGACGGGCCGAATTCTCCATCTGGCTGCAGACCTGGTCCTACGTCGCGGTGGACGAGTCCGGAAAGGAAAACCACGCCCAGGGTTACCGCCGCTGGATACAAACCGTGGAGGACGCCATTGCTTTTGGCCAACAAGAAGGAGTTTTTGTCGAGGTGCCATCGGCTGACCTCGCGATTGAACTCACCGGCCTCGTGGACGGCCTCGGCATCAAAGTGCTGACCGGAATGCTGACTTCCGATCAGATGTACCGCCATATCGAAAACTTTATCGATCGCACCATCGTCAAACCCAAAGGGAGTAATAAATGAATCGCAAGGTCGTCGTTACCTGCGCCCTCACCGGCGCAGGGGACACCACCGGCAGGAGCGAAAACGTTCCAGTCACACCCGAGGAAATCGCGCAGGACGCCATCGCTGCCGCCCGTGCCGGTGCCTCAGTGGTCCACATCCATGTCCGGGACGTCGAAACCAAACAAGGCTCGCGCGATGTTGCCCTGTACCGTGAGGTCGTCCGTCTGGTCAGGGACAGCGATGTCGATCCCGTCATCAATCTGACCGCCGGGATGGGCGGAGACCTGTTTCTGGATCCAGGCGAACCGACCAAGCAATTGCCGGGAACTGACCTGGTGAGCGGCCTGGAACGCCTGGCCCACGTCGAGGAGCTACGCCCGGAGATCTGTACTATCGATTGCGGATCCCTGAATTTCGGAGAGGGCAGCCAGCTTTACATCAGCACCCCTGACATGCTGCGGGAGGGTGCGGCACGCATCAAGGAACTCGGAGTGAAGCCCGAGATGGAAATCTTCGATACCGGCAACCTCTGGTTCGCCAACATCATGGTCGAAGAAGGCCTCATTGCCCCACCGCCGCTGTACCAGCTGTGCATGGGCATCCCTTACGGCGCGCCCGTGAACGCTGGTCTCCTTCAGGCCATGGTGCACATGCTCCCACCCGGTGCGCAGTGGACCTCGTTCGCCATCGGTCGGGACCAACTGCCCTGGGTTGCCCAATCCGTGCTCCTTGGAGGGCACGTGCGGGTTGGGTTGGAGGACAACCTTTACCTCAGCAAGGGCGTCAAAGCAACGAACGCCCAATTGACCGAACGCGCCATCGCGATCGTCAACGACCTCGGCGCGTCCGTAGCAACACCAGATGAAGCGCGCGAAATACTCCAGCTCGAGAAGAAGGCTTGATCCATGTCAACCATTGATTTCACCCCCTTGAACATGAGCGACGTCGATACCGTCGCCTGCGTCGGAATCGGCACTATCGGTGGCGGATGGGCAGCCTATTTCCTGGCCCAGGGCTACCGGGTCAAAGCGTGGGATCCCTCCCCGGACGCAGAATCCAAACTGCGCCGCCTCATTGATGCGGCGTGGCCTGCACTGACAAAGCTGGGCCTGGCCCCGCACGCCTCAAAGAACAACTTCACCGTTCACTCCGACCTCGCTGAGGCTGTCGACGGAGTCGGCTTCGTGCAGGAAAGTGCCCCCGAAGTCCTTGAACTGAAGCGGTCCCTGCTGGCCAGGATTGATTCCGTAACGGCGCAGGATGTCGTCATCGCCTCCTCCACCTCGGGGTACGGCATGACGGAAATGGCCACCGAAGCCGCCAACCCGGCCAGGCTCGTTGTCGGACATCCCTTCAACCCGCCCTACCTCATCCCCCTGGTAGAGGTTGTCGGGGGCGAAAACAGCTCCGCAGAAGCAGTGAAATGGGCAGCAGCCTGGTACGAGCACATCGGGAAGTCGGTCATCAGCATGGACCGGGAAGTACCCGGTTTCATTGCCAACCGTCTCCAGGAAGCACTGTGGCGCGAAGCGCTTCACATGGTCGATAACGGCGAGGCCACAGTCGAACAGATAGATCTGGCGATTACCGACGGCCCCGGCCTCCGTTGGCCGATCCAGGGTCCGATGCTCACCTTCCATCTGGCCGGCGGCGAAGGCGGCATGGCGCACATGCTGGACCACTTCGGACCCTCGCTGAAATCGCCGTGGACGCGCTTGGACGCGCCGGAATTGACGCCCCAACTGAGGGACGCGGTCATCGCCGGTTGCGACGAGGAACTTGCAGGGAGGTCATTCCTGGAACTGGTTGCCGAACGCGACGAAGCAATCATTGCCATCCGCAATGCGGTCGCTGCCGTGAAAGCGGCCCAGAAATGACAGACCTCGCCGCGGCAAAGCTCCCAGCTTACCGATGCACCGTGGTCCCTGAATGGATCGACTACAACGGCCACATGTCCGAGGCCTTCTACGTACTGGTCTTTGGTTTCGCCACGGACCAGGTCATGGATGAGCTGGGAATGGACCAGCCCTACCGGCAGGAAACACAATGTTCCCTCTACACGGTTGAAGCCCATATCCGATATCTCCTGGAAACAGGGCTTGGCGCCGAATTGACTGTAACAACAGTGATCGCCGGCGCAGGTCCCAAAAAGCTTCACTTGGCCCACGAAATGCACGCCGGAGGGCAGCTCCTCGCTACCGAGGAGATTCTGGCCCTTCATGTCAACACCGGCACGCAACGCACCGAACCTTTCCCTCAAGCAGTCGCCGACCGCATCATCAGTTTCCGGCGCGAAGCCGGACAGCAGGCCCCGGAGTGGGTCGGACGGAAGTTGACTGCATAGACGTATAGAGCCTCAGAAAGAAGGATTAGTGAAACCACGATCATCACCATCCGGGCTGACTGGGGGAACAGCCGCCCACATGAGCCGGCGCCTCCTGCTTGGTACCGGCATGGCACTGGGGCTCGGCGGTCTAATGACCGCCTGTCGCAGCGGCCAACCCAGCATCCTCGCCAGCGTGTCAGGGCCGCCCCGCGCAGGAGGCCGGCTGCGAGTGGGACTCTCAGGGGGCGGCGCGGCAGATAGCCTGGACGCGCATTCCCCGGTCAGCACCACTGACATTGCCCGGGTATTGAACCTGTACGAAGGCCTTCTCTACCGGGACGAAAACTACGAGCTCCGCCCATTGCTGGCCACCAGTGCCACAGCCTCGGAAGATGCCAAAGTTTGGACGGTCGGTCTTCGCAACGACGTCCGGTTCCATGACGGGCGGCCCATGACAAGCCGGGACGTGGCCGCAACGTTCAAGCGCATCACCGATCCCAAGAAACCAAAAACCGGCGCCTCGTCGCTGACCGTTCTGGACGAAGTAGTAATCGTTGATGACTTCACGGTCGAGTTCCGGCTGAACACGCCCACCGCGACCTTCGATGACTCCCTGGGCCAGTACTCCCTGGGCATCGTTCCGGCAGATTACAACCCCACCAACCCCATCGGCACCGGACCGTTCAAGTACCAATCGTTCTCTCCGGGACGCAGCAGTCTCTTTGTGCGCAACGACGGGTACTGGCGCCACAACGAGCCATACCTGGACGAACTGGAAATCCTCAACTTCAACGACAACGACGCCCTGCTCAACGCGTTGCTCTCCACCCAGGTCGATGCCATCGGACAGATCCCGCTGGCGCTGCTGGAAGTCATCGGCGCAGACCCCCGCATCAGCATTTTGAACTCAGAAACGGGAATGTGGCTGCCCTTCAGCATGCGGGTAGACAAGGCACCCTTCAATGACAACCGCGTCCGGCAAGCCTTCCGCCTGGCAGTTGACAGGGAACAGATGGTCGAACAGGTTCTCAGCGGAAACGGGCGGGTGGGCAACGACCTGTACTCCCCCTTCGACCCCGGCTATCCCAAACACCTACCCCAACGAACACAAGACATCGGCCAGGCAAAGGCGCTGCTTGCCGAAGCAGGATACCCAAACGGGCTCACCGTTGAGCTCGTCACCGCTCCTATCCAAGCCGGCGCCGTCGAAGCAGCGCAGGTATTTGCCCAACAAGCCGCCGCAGCGGGCATCACGGTCAATCTGCGTCGGGTCGATACGACGACGTTCTTCGGGGACGGTTACCTGACCTGGGACTTTGCCCAGTCCTTCTGGTACACCCGCAACTTCCTCCCCCAGGTCAACAACAGCTCCCTGCCTACCTCACCTTTCAACGAAACCCACTGGAACCACGCCGAGTTCGCCCGGCTCGTGGCCGAAGCCAACGCAACCGTCAACGCCGACAAGCGCAACAGCTTGATCTCTCAAGCTCAGGAAATCGAATACAACGAAGGTGGATACATCATCTGGGGCCACCCGAATCAAGCCGATGCCTATCAGAGATACGTGGCCGGGCTCGTGCCCAGCCGTACGGGACTGGCACTTTCAGGATTTCAATTCCGCCGCGCTTGGTTGGGAGAAGTCAAATGACCCAGGTAGTCCTTCGACGGCTGGCGACCAGCCTCTTGATCCTGTTCGCCGTGTCGCTCCTCGTATTCATCGCAACACTCCTGCTGCCGGGCGATCCAGCCCAGGCAATCCTCGGTCAGCAAGCAACACCTGAGCGCTTGGCCGCACTTCGAGAGCAAATGCACCTTAACGATCCCGTGTGGCAGCGTTACCTCTCATGGCTCGGAGGCCTCAGTGTCGGAGATTTCGGCATTTCGGCCGCGTCCGGAGGCCCGGTCACGGCGCTCCTAGGCGAACGCATCGGTGCGTCCTTGGTGCTCCTGGGGGCCGCTGCCCTGATCAGTATTCCTGCGGGCCTGCTGTTGGGAACCTACAGCGCACTGCGTAAAGGCCGGACAGGAGACCACATCACCACCGGAATCAGCCTGGTTCTGGCCGCCCTTCCCGAGTTCGTCATCGGGGTGGGGCTCATCACCTTGTTTTCGACGACGGTCTTCCCCATCCTGCCGTCAGTGACCATGGCCCCGCCTGGTGAAGCTGTGTGGAACTATCCAACCCAGCTGGTCCTTCCCACCCTCACCCTGGTTCTGGTAGTCACTCCCTACATCACCCGGATGGTGCGGGCGACCATGCTGGAAGTGCTGGACTCAGGCTACGTTGAAATGGCCCGTCGCAAAGGCGTACCTGAACGTCAGGTCATACTTCGCCATGCTCTGCCGCACGCGCTCTCCCCGGTCGCCCAGGTAATCGCCATCCAGCTGGCTTGGATGGCAGGTGGAGTAGTTGTCATTGAGTTCCTCTTCCGCTATCCCGGCATAGGCCAAGCACTGGTGGACGCCGTCGCAAACCGCGACGTCCAGGTAGTGCAAACACTTTCGATCCTGATCGCAGGGGTATACATCCTGGTCAACCTCCTTGCCGACATGGTCGGCATCGTGACCAATCCCAAACTACGCACGGGAGGAGCCCGATGAGCGTCGTCACTGCACCCAAGCCAGTCACGCAAAACGCCGTTGCGCCGCAGGGACTGCTGCGTCGGATGATCCGTCAACGACAAGCGAAAGTCGGCCTGGCCCTGACGGGAATCATCGTCGTCGTTGCCTTGTTCGGTCCGCTGATTCTTCCCTGGATCACCGGGTACACCAGCACTGAATTTGTTGGCCGGCCATTTAGGCCCGACGGGCTGTTAGGCACGGACAATCTGGGACGCGACGTGCTCACCCGTTTCCTGGACGGCGGCCTGCGCCTGCTGCTCTTTGCCAGCCTCGCTACATTGCTGGGCATGGTGATCGGGAGCATGCTCGGGATGGTGGCGGCCTACCGTGGCGGATGGGTGGACAGCCTCATCATGCGCACGAACGACATCTTCCTGGCCCTGCCCCAACTGGTGTTTGCTCTCTTGGCCATCACTGTCCTGGGGCCCCAGAACTGGGTCCTTGTCACCGTTATCGGCGTAACCCACGCACCGCGCATCGCCCGGGTAGCACGTGCCGCGACGGCAGCCGTCGTCACCGAAGACTACATCCGGGCCTCGGAAATGTACGCCGTCCCCAAATGGAGAATCGTAGTGCTGGAAGTCCTGCCCAACATCACCGGCCCCCTCATGGTGGAACTGGGACTTCGCCTCACCTACTCAATCGGCGCCCTGGCATCCCTGTCCTTCCTGGGCCTCGGCATGCAACCCCCAACGGCCGACTGGGGACTGATGATCAACGAGAACCGCATTGCCCTCGCGGTACAACCATGGGGAGTCATACTGCCTGTCCTAGCCATCGCAGTCCTCACCGTCGGCACCAATCTCATCACCGATTCATTGGCCCGCGCCTCCGCCAACCTCAATGAGGGAGAAAGCAAATGAGCACAACCGTTGCGGAGCCGGCAACAGCCACCAAACCCGTGCTGAGCGCACGCGATCTTCGCATAGCTACCACCTCAGGACACGAGATTCTCCACGGCGTATCCTTTAGCCTCCTGCCGGGAAAAATCCTTGCTTTGGTGGGCGAATCCGGCTCCGGCAAAACAACTGCCGGGCTCGCATGCCTGGGTCACTTACGCCGCGGTCTGAAACGTGTAGGCGGCGGCGTGCATCTGTCCGGCGCACAAGCCAGCATCCTCAGCCTGCCGGAACCCGAGCGGCGAAAGCTCCGCGGCGGCTCAATCTCCTATGTACCGCAGGATCCAGCCCTGTCGTTGAATCCCGCCATGCCGATCGGGCGTCAAATCAGGGAGGTCCTGGACGCCCACCACTACGGAGCAACCGAGGAAGACCGCCGCAAGCGGACCGCTGAAGTTCTCGCTGAAGTCGGTTTGGACAACGGCCGGTCTTACCAGCGCCGGTATCCGCACCAGCTCTCCGGTGGACAACAGCAACGCGTAGGCATCGCGATGGCCTTCGCCTGCAGACCAGCGGTCATGGTCCTCGACGAACCCACCACGGGTTTGGACGTCACTACACAGGCTCTGGTCCTCCAGACCATAGCCGGATTGGCCGAACGCCACGGCGTGGCCGGCCTGTACATCACCCACGACCTTGCGGTCGTAGCAAAGGTTGCCGACGAGGTTGTTGTCATGCTCTCCGGGGAGGTGGTGGAAAAAGGCCCGACAGCCCAGGTGCTCTATCGACCCCAACACGAATACACGCGAAAACTGCTGAGCGCAGTCCCGGATCTTGCCGGCAAACGACAAGTAGGCCACGTCTCGGTCGTCACCCGGGACCTCCCTGCCCCCACCGCAGCTTCGGCCCCTGTGGCGGGCAGCAAGCAGGCTCCCGCTGTGATTTCGCCTGATTCCGACATCCTCTTGGAGGTCAAAGGGTTGAAATTGTCCTACAGGGAGATCCCGGTGCTCGACGGCATCGATCTCAAGCTCGCCCGTGGAGAGTCGATGATGCTCCTCGGGGAGTCAGGTTCAGGCAAGACCACTCTTTCGCGCTGCATTGCAGGACTCAACAAGGACTACAGCGGGACACTCCGGTTCGATGGGCACGAATTGCTCCCAAGTACACGTTCCCGGACTGCTCAACAACGGCAGCAGGTCCAATACGTGTTTCAGAGCCCGTTCTCGTCATTGAACCCCCGCCGAACAGTCGGCGAATCCATCGAAGTCCCGCTTCAAACGTTCGGCAACCTAAACCGGAAACAGCGCCGGATACGCGTTCGCGAAGCACTTGATCAGGTTCGTTTGGGCGAGAGCTATCTGACCCGCCGGCCAGGAGATCTCAGCGGGGGCCAACGACAGCGAGTCGCCATCGCCCGCGCGCTGGTCAACGCACCCTCACTGCTGGTATGCGATGAGATAACGTCGGCCCTCGACGTCTCCGTCCAAGCATCAATCATCGACCTGCTACGGACCCTGCAATCCGAAACAGGCATGTCCATGCTCTTCGTCACACACAACATCTGCCTCGCCCGGCACATTTCACAGCGGTTGGCAGTCCTGCAGCAGGGACGGATCGTCGATTACGGCATGACCGATGAAGTACTTCAAGACCCCCGCCACGACTACACAAAGGAACTGCTGGCGCATGTACCCACACTGTAGAGTCCTGCTCCTTCAGAATCCGACCGCGAGGTGAGCACGCAGATCGGCCAGTCACGGCAAACACCGGAACATGACGAACGTGCACTGGAAGCCAACGTCGACGTGTTCCGCCGGTGGCTGGCCATCAACCGAGGTAAGCAATTCGAAGACTACGCCAGTCTTCAGCGCTGGTCAGCCAGTGACGTCAGGGATTTCTGGGGAGCCCTCTGGGCCTTTTTCGACATCGAGGCCTACTCCCGACACGAATGTGTCCTCGTCGAAGAGACGATGCCGGGCGCCCAGTGGTTCCCGGGCGCAACGCTGAACTATGTTGACCAGGTTTTTCGGCACAGGCGGGCCGACCAGGCAGCCATCATCGAAGAAGGCGAGCCGGGTGGCTCTGGTCGGCGCATCCTGACGTGGGATCAACTTAAAGATCGAGTCGCCGCCGTCGCCGAGACGCTACGCCGAAGCGGCGTCGGAGCTGGGGACTGCGTCGTCGCGTATTTGCCCAACATCAGTGAGACCGTCATTTCTCTTTTGGCGGCCGCCAGCCTTGGCGCAATCTGGGGCTTGAGCGGGCAGGACTACCCGGCACCGGCAGCCCTCAACCGCCTCGGCCAGCTCAAGCCCAAGGTGCTCATCGCAGCAGACGGGTACCGATACGGCGGCAAGTCCCACGACCGACGGGAAGCAATCTCTTACCTTCAAACCAATATCCCTTCATTGGAAACAACCATCATCGTCTCCCGATTGGGGCTGCCGACGGACCACCTCGAACCAGCCATTCCCTGGACGCAGGCCAGTGCCGGGAGTCCAGCACTGCAGACCATTCCCGTGCCGTTCGACCATCCGTTATGGGTGGTCTTTTCCTCCGGCACGACCGGCCGCCCAAAAGGGATCGTTCACTCACACGGTGGTGTCCTGCTCGAACACCTGAAATCCATGTCTTTCCATCTCGACCTGAACCCTGGCGATGTGTACTTCTGGTACACCTCGCCGAGCTGGATGATGTGGAACTTCCAGGTGGCCGGATTGCTGGTTGGTGCAACGATCATCTGCTACGACGGAAGCCCTACCTACCCCGATAGCGGCGCAATTTGGCGGATAGCGGACAACCACGAGGTTTCGTTCCTAGGAACGAGCCCGGGGTATCTGCAGGCTTGCGAAAAAGACGATCTGTCCCCAGCTTTCACCCACAGCCTCGGCGCACTAAGAACCCTGGGGTTTACGGGTTCCATACTGCCCTCTGCCTCAAACGCCTGGGTCGCCGCTCATGTCGGATCGGCCTTGCGCGTCGCATCCATGTCGGGAGGAACCGACGTCGTCACCGCGTTCGCCACGTCTGCTCCTACCGTCCCAGTCAACCCAGGAGAAATCTCCGCCATCGCCCTTGGGGCGTCACTCGAATCCAGAGACGAAAGGGGCACAAGCCTCATTGGCGCGGCAGGTCAGCTGGTCCTGACCAAGCCCATGCCATCGATGCCACTGTTTTTTTGGGATGATCCCCATGGTGAGCGCTATCGCCGTGCCTACTTCGAGGACAGCCCAGGCATATGGCAGCACGGTGACTCTGCGACCATCAGTAGCCGTGGAACTGTCACCATCCACGGACGATCCGATGCCACGCTCAACCGCAATGGCGTTCGGATGGGCAGCTCTGAAATTTACCAGGCAGTCGAGAAACTGCCGCAGATTCGAGAGTCGCTGGTCATCGGAGTGGAAAAGCCCGACGGAACATACTGGATGCCACTGTTTGTCGCTCTTGCCGAGGGCGCCACTCTGAATAACGATCTGATCGGCTCGATCAAAGAAATAATCCGCAAAGAGGCATCCCCGCGACACGTACCTGATGAAATCATCACCGCACCAGGTATCCCTCACACTCGCACAGGCAAGAAGTTGGAGATTCCCGTCAAAAGGATATTCCAAGGCGCTGATCCAGGGACCATATTTGACGGTCAATCCATCGACGATGCCAGTGTTCTGCAGTGGTACATCGCGCTTGCCAGCTGTACTGCCCAGGGACGTTGGCCGGGACGGTGTGAGTGAGATTTCCGGCATGTCGAAGGACTCCCTGCTGATTGTTGCCGGCGTGATGGCGTCCTGGCGAGAACATCGCCATCCCCATTAGCAGCACCGAATACTCCCAGGTCAACGCCGAATTCACCTAGGTCACGCATAGAACGGGCCCACCGACATGCTCGGTGCCGGCGTCATCGCAGGCTGGCCCAAAAGCGAGCCAGCACACCGTTTCGCACCGTGAAGATCACGTGAAGAAGCACATCGCCGCGTTGCTCCCCATTGCGGTAACACGGACCGATTCGGACATGAAACGTAGCCCTTGTCTACGTGGGAACGCACGCCGAAATGCAATTCCGGGGCAACAAAAAACGGCTTGTACTGTCGGTTCTCAATCGCAGCCGCACACCCGGCGCTGGCTGCATGGAGGCAGTTACACGCACAGGAGCATGGGTCATGAGTGATCTTGGTACGTCCATCGAAAGCGGCAGGCCGCCGCGCAAAAAATGGCCATGGTTGGTAGGGGCAACGGCCTTGGTTGCCGCTGTGGCCATCACGTGGGGAGTCTCCGCCTCGGCAGTCCAGACAGTGGCCGACGACGGCAAGCCCAGCAGCGGCGGAACCCTTGAGTTCGGCCTGCTCGACTTCCAACGCAGCCCGGATCCCCACTGGGGCACCAACTATGCGGAGTCCATCATTGGCAACAACGTCACGGACAAGCTCACGTGGCAGGACCCGGAGTCCGGCGACATCAAGCCGTGGCTCGCCGAATCGTGGGAAACCAACAGCAACCTCACGGAATTCACGTTCCACCTCCGCAAGGACGTAACGTTCAGCGACGGCACGCCGTTCAACGCGGCCGCGGTCAAGGCGAACTTCGACCAGTACGTTCGCGGCGACAAGGCCTTGGGCATCAATCCGAACGGCGCCCCCTTGCTGCCCGGCTACGTCGAGACGGCCACCCCGGATGAGTTCACGGCGGTGGTGAAGTTCGACAAGCCGAGCGCCAGCTTCCTCCAAGCGTCCTCGTTCACCGCAAACGCCCAGCCAGGCTTCCTGTCCCTGTCGACGCTGGCCAAGAGCGCCGAGGAACGAACCAACCCCAAGAACATCATCGGCACGGGTCCGTTTGTCTATGAATCCTGGCAGCCCCAGGCCAAGACTGTCCTGGTGAAGCGCGAAGGCTACAACTGGTCGCCGCCGTCCATCAACCACCAGGGCGCAGCGTATCTGGACAAGATCGTCTTCAACACCATCCCCGAGGCCAGTGTCCGTACTGGTTCCCTGAAGTCCGGCACGATCGATGCCACCCTGGACGTCGGAACCACGGATGAGCAGCCTTTGACGAGCGCCGGCTTCGAGATTATCTCGCGCCAGGTTTCCGGCACCGCGATCTACTTCAACTTCAACGCCTCCCTCTTCCCCACCAACGACCTCGCCGTCCGCAAAGCCATCCAGCTCGGCTGGAACCGTGAGGCGATCGAGAAGACCGTCCTCACGCCGTCGTACTCCACCGCTACCTCCGTACTGGCGCCGTCGGTCAAGGGCTACGCGGACTACAGCGGTTCGGTCCTGAAGTACGACCAGGACAAGGCAGCAAAGATCCTCAACGATGCCGGCTGGGTCCCTGGCCCGGACGGCATCCGCATCAAGGATGGACAGCGCCTGGCCATCAAACTTCTGGGCATCAACAACCTGGTGGTCAACAAGCCGGCCTACGAGTCGATCCAGCAGGACTTGAAGAAGATCGGCATCGACCTGCAGCTGACGGTAGTCCCGATCCCGGACTACTCCGCCAACGTGGCCAAGGCCAAAACGGATTGGAACATCACAGCGGCCAACCGTTCCCGTAACGATCCCGCGGTCCTGAACCTGCAGTACAGCCCCAAGCTCGGCAACGGCGCCTACCTCTCGCCGGACTTCCAAGGCTATGACGAGGTTGTCACCAAGCTCGGAAACCTGGAACTCACGCTGGATCCGGCCACCCGCAACCGGTATGCGAAGGACGCCCAGGACCTCCTGCTGGACAAGTACGCCCTGGTCAACCCGGTGTACAACCCGTCCCAGGTGATCGCCCACGCCAAGTACGTGCACGGGATCATCTTTGATGCCCAGTCCCGGAACCACTTTGTGGACACCTGGAAGAGCAACGGCAAGTAGATGTCGCAGCTGCATATCAACGTCAACATCCTCAACGCAGGAGTGTTCGGTGGTTCCTGGCGCGTGCCGGAGAACCACCCGCTCTCCGCCTACACCCTGGAGCACTACGTCGGGATCGCGAAGAAGGCCGAAGAAGCAAAGCTGGACGCCGTTTTCCTGGCCGACAGCCCCGTCATCGAGGCTGACATCGAGCACCGCCCGGGCAACAGCTTCGAGCCGAGCGTCCTGCTGTCGAGGATCGCGGCGGAGACCAGCAGCATCGGCCTCATCGGCACCTTTTCGTCCAGCTATAACGACGCCGATGAGCTCGCCTTCCGATTGGCCGGCCTCGACGCCATCAGTGGTGGCCGTTTTGGTTGGAACGTCGTGACCACTGCCGGCTCCGCTGCCGCTGCCAACTTTGGCCGCGGCAGCGAGCCGGACCATGGGGGCCGCTACCAGCGAGCCAGTGAGGTCACCGGCCAGGTTGTCGCGGCTTGGGCGGCCGGCCCCGACGGCGGGCTCCCGTCGTCACCCCAGGGGCGTCCCGTGGTCGTGCAGGCCGGGGCCTCGCGGTCCGGCATCCGCCTGGCCGGCGAACATGCCGAGGTCATCTTCACCGCGGCCCAGACCCTGGACGAAGCGCTGGCGTTCCGCGAGGCCATCAACCAGCAGGCTGCGGAATTCGGCAGGCGGCCCGAGGAAATCGCCATCCTTCCGGGGTTGTCCACGGTGGTGGGCAGCACGGAGGCGGAGGCGCAGGAACGACGGCGGCAGCTGGCCGGGCTTGTCCCGTTGCCTTATGCGATTGCCCGCCTGGGCGGACAGCTCGGCATCGACCTGAACGGCGTTGACCTGGACTCGCCCGTGGACCGGCAAGGCCTGCCCGAGGAAGAGGCAGCTGCAGGTTCCAAAACGTTCTACCGCATGGTCCTGGGCATCATTGAGCGCGAAAAGCCCACGTACCGGCAGTTGCTCCACAAGCTGGGCGGCGGAGCAGGCCACAGGATCGTGGTGGGCACCCCGGAACAGATCGCGGACGACATCGAGCACTGGTTCAAGGCCGGGGCAGCTGATGGCTTCAACGTGATGCCGGACGCCTTGCCCAGCGGCTTTGACCATTTTGCGGACCAGGTGGTTCCGGAGCTGCAACGCCGGGGCCTGTTCCGTACCGACTACACCGGCACGACCTTGCGGGATCACCTGGGCTTGCCGTTGCAACCGCTGGGAACCGGGGTAAGCGCTGAACTGGTGGGCGCCGTATCCCAAGGAGGAGCATCGTGACTTTGTCCTCGCGCATCATCGTTGGATTCCCGGTCCCTGGGAAGGACGCAGACCCGAGAACGATCGTCGCTGCCGCCCGCGACGCCGCCGAGGCCGTGGCGGAAGGATTCGGCGCCCTCCTTCTTCCCGAACTTCTCCCAGGCGTGGACAGCACCACGCCTGGGCTCGATCCGAGCATCCTCGCGGGCCTCCTCAGCGCCTACGACACGGCCCCGCGCATCATCGTAGAAGCCCGGACATCACGGCATGCGCCGTTCAATCTGGCCCGCCGGACACAGACACTCAACCGACTGAGCGGCGGCCGCGTCGGCCTGTTCCTGCGGGACACGGGCGTGGACCCTGTGACAGCAGCTTCGGGCACCGTCCAGGAACACGCAGGGTTGTCCACCGAGTACGCCGAGGTCCTGGAGCGCTTGTGGTCGAGTTTCCCGGAGGACGCCCTGATCGGCGACCGGGAGGCAGGCCGGCTGGCCGACCCCGCGCGGCTCGTACCGCCGTCGTTCGTTGGTGACGTCTACTCGGTGGCAGGCGCACTCAACGTACCGCTGCCCCCTGAACACCGGGCCGTGGTCCTGACCGAGGACAGCGGCTCCATCCGTGGCTTCCGCGCCGTGACCTGGACGCCGAACGGCACAGGCGGGCCAGGCCAACTTTCAGGTGATCCGGCCCGCGTCGCCGCCGCGCTGCAGGAAGGCACGACGACGGCGGGCTGGCTGCTGCGCGTCGACGTCCCCGCCGGGCAGCTCACCGGAAAGCTCTGGGAACTCGGGGCGGCCCTCGGCGGCGCCGAGGCGTCGAACGATGGCACCATCCGCGAGTGGCTGTCCGAAATCACCGATGGAGCCACCAACCAGGATTTCAACAGTAGGGAACTGCACGCACATGCCCGATGACCAGCTGACCACCCACGAATTCGGTTTCAGCACCGAACAGGTGCACGTGGGGTACCAAGGCGAACGGGGGCACGGCGCCCGGATCACGCCGCTGTACCTGAGCGCCGGCTTCGTGTTCAACGACTTCGACCATGCCCAAGCCCGATTCGCCGGCTCGGATCCCGGCTACGTCTATTCAAGAATCAACAACCCCACCAACGCGGCCGTGGAGCAACTCATCGCGGCGTTGGAGCATGGGGCCGGGGCAACCTTGGTGGGCAGCGGGCAGGCCGCTGTCAGCGTGGGCCTGCTGGGCGTCCTCAAATCCGGTGACCATTTCCTCAGCGCACCCAGCATCTACGAGGGGACGCGGGCACTGTTCCGTGGGAACTTCCGCCGGTTCGGCATCGAGGTGGAATTCGTTGACGATCCAAACAATCCCGAGGATTGGCATCGCCGCGTGCGACCCAACACGCGACTGTTCTACGGCGAGGCGATTCCCAACCCGAAGAACGATCTCATCGACGTTGAGGCGATCGCAGCGGCCGCCCACCACAACGGCGTCCCGTTCGCCATCGACAGCACCATCACCACGCCGTACTTGCTGCGGCCCATTGATTACGGCGCGGACATCGTACTGCACTCCACCAGCAAGTTCCTGGCCGGGCACGGCAACTCGATCGGCGGTGTGGTGGTGGACGCCGGACGCTTCGACTGGGCAGCCCACGCCGACAAGTACCCGCACCTCAGCGAACCGATCCACGCCGAAACGGGCGATCCCACCACGTGGATCGACAAGTTCGGAGCCAAGGCCAACTTCGCCTTCACCCGGGCCGTGGTGGCCGGACGGCTTGGCACCAGCCTCTCGCCGTTCAACGCTTTCCTGGTACAGCAAGGCATCGAAACCCTGTCGCTGCGCTTGGACAAACACTCAAGCAATGCCCTCGCGATCGCCACGTGGTTGGAGCATCAACCGGAAGTCTCCAGCGTGGACTACCCCGGCCTTCCCTCCAGCCCGCACTTCGGGTTGGCGCAAAAGTACCTGACGCGGGGACAGGGTTCGGTCTTCGCGTTCACCCTCAAGGACGGCGAAGAAGCGGCCAAAACGTTCTATAACGCCGTGGAGGTCTTCACCCGGATGACCCATATCGGCGATGTCCGCTCCCTGATCCTGCACCCGCCCACCACCACGCACTCCAAGCTCAGCCAGGAGGAACGGGACCAAGCAGGGATCCACCCGGGCCTGATCCGCTTGTCCGTGGGCATCGAAGACGTCGCGGACCTCATCGCCGACTTGCACCGGGCTTTCCGTGTACTCCGCGGAGAGAACCCGGCGTCGCTGCGTGGCGGCAAGGGCGCGGCCGAACTGACCCCGGCGGACGGGCTGTGAGCGTCGCAAGCCGGGTTGAGACTCCGGCGACCAGCCCTACCGCCATCCGTGCCGCCGTCGAGCCTGTCCTGGAAAGCCTGCGCGCATCGTCTGCCGGGCGGGATACGGAACGTTCCCATCCTTTTGCGGAGATCCGTGCCCTGGCCGAGGCGGGAATCCTGCGTTACCGCGTCCCCGTTGCCGACGGCGGAGCCGGGGCGTCCATCCGTAAACTCACCGAGTTGGTGGTGGAGCTCGGCGCGGCGGACTCGAATGTGGCCCAGGCCCTGCGCCCCGGATTCCTGGTGGCCGACGGCCTCGCCACGGGGCTGCTCGGCGGGCACAAACGTGAGCGCACGCTGGAGCGGGTCCTGGCCGGTGATTTGTTCGCGGGGACCCGCAACGAAGCCACCGGCGCACCCGGAAGCGTCGCGACACGGCTCACCAACAGCGGCGGAACGCTCACCGTCACCGGCGAAAAGTATTACAGCACCGGCGGCTTGCACGCGCAGTGGTTCTCCGGCAGCGCCCTGGACGATGCCGGTGAGCTGGTGGTCTTCACGGTCCCCACCGACCGGGATGGCGTGGAGCTCGTGGACGATTTCGACGCCGTCGGGCAACGGCTGACGGCCAGTGGCACCACCCGCCTGACTCACGTCAGCGTGGACCCCGACGACGTCGAACCGGTTCCAGCCGCGGGCCGGCACCCGCACGGCTCGCTGGCACACCTGTACCTGGCAGCGACGCTCGCGGGAATTGCAGAGGCCGTCCGGTACGACGCCGTCCGGGTGGTCCGCGAGGTCACCCGGCCCATCAAGCACTCAACGGCCAGCCGCAGCGCCGACGATCCCTATGTACGCCAGGCGATAGGCCGTATCGCCACGGCGGCGTTCACCGCGCGCGCCCAGGTCGTGGCTGCTGCCGAACAGCTGGACGCCTACTGGGCCGCCCCGGCGGAGGCCGACGGCGTCACGGCAACCATCGCCGTCGCACAAGCCTATGTAGGGGCCGGCGAGCAGGCGCTGCACGCCGCCGAGGTGCTGTTCGACGTCGGCGGCGGTACCTTGACCCGCCGCGAACACAACCTGGACCGGCACTGGCGAAATGCCCGGACGGTAGCCAACCACAATCCCCGCGGCTGGAAGACCGCGGCCATCGGCGCCTGGCTGGTGGCCGACGAGCCGCCGCCCGCCAACGGACTGTTCTGAAACCCGAAGGAGAAACACAGTGACGGAAGAAGCACCAACCACGGAGTACGGCCGGCTTGGCCGCAGCGGCGTCCGGGTGAGCCGGCTGACGCTGGGAACCATGAACTTCGGCGGGCCCACGGGCCGTGAGGACTCCTTGGGGATCATCCGCTCGGCCCTGGACGCCGGGATCAACACCATCGACACCGCCGATGTCTACAACCAGGGCGTCAGCGAGGAAATCGTGGGCGAGGCCATCGCCGGACGCCGCGGCGACGTTGTGCTGGCCACCAAGTTCCACGGGCAGATCGGCTCCAACCCGCTGCATTCCGGCAACTCGCGCCGCTGGATCTTCGAGGCCGTGGAAGGAAGCCTGCGAAGGCTCCGCACCGACTATATCGACCTCTACCAGGCGCACCGGCCTGATCCGCACACCGACCTGCTGGAGACGTTGACCGCGCTGGATGACCTCGTGCGCCAGGGAAAGATCCGCTATTACGGCACCAGCACTTTCGGCGCCGACCAGGTGGTGGAGGCCCAACTGCTCGCCCGTCAGCACAACCTGACACCTCCCCTGACGGAACAGGTACCCTACTCTGCCTTGATCCGCCTGGTGGAGCGCACCACCTTGCCGGTGGCCCGGAAGTACGGCCTGGGTGTCCTTAGCTACGGCCCGCTGGCCGCGGGATGGCTGAACGGCGCCTACCGCGAGGGCGGCGCGCAGCCGGAGTCGGTCCGCGCCGCCCGCGCCTGGGAGGGAAGATTCGACGTCGATGCTCCCGAGAACTCCCGGAAACTCGCCGCGGCCGAACGGCTGGCGCTGATCGCGGACGACGCCGGGATCACCGTCCCGGCCTTGGCCCTCGCCTTCGCGCTGAACCACCCGGCGATTTCCTCCGTGATCGTTGGTCCACGCACCCAGGAGCATCTGGATGCCTACCTGAAGTCCTCCGCCACCATCCTCAGCGAGCAGGTCCTCGACCAGATCGACCGGGCCATCGCGCCCGGCACCACCTTCCTGGAGCGGGACAACGGTCGCATCCCGGACGAACTCACCCCTGCCGGCCTCCGCCGCACCCGCTAGACCTCCACCCGAAAGGCTTCCCATGACGTACACACCTTCTGATTCCCGTTACAGCACGCTCAACTGGCGCCAGGCCGGTTCAAGTGGCCTGACCCTCCCCGAGTTCTCCTTCGGTCTCTGGCAGAAGTTCGGCGACCGCACGCCCTACGAAACGCAACGCGAAATCCTGCTGGCGGCCTTTGACGCCGGCATCACCCACTTCGACATCGCCAACCGCTACGGCCCGCCCTTCCGCGCCGCCGAGAAGAACTTCGGCCGGCTCCTGCGCGAAGACCTCGGTGCGTGGCGCGACGAGATCGTCATCTCCACCAAGGCCGGAAACCCCGTGGGCCCCAGCCCGTACCTTCGCGGAGGATCCCGGAAGAACCTCCTGCAGAGCCTTGACCACAGCCTCCGGGATCTCGGCGTGGACTACGTGGATGTCTTCTACTCGCACAGCCCGGACCTCTCCGTGCCATTGGAGGAAACGGTGGGCGCCCTGGTCAGCGCAGTGCAGTCAGGCAAGGCGCTCTACGTCGGCATCTCGAACTACTCCGCAGAAAGGGCACACCAGGCCGCTGTGCTGCTCAGGGAAGCCGGCGTCCCGCTGGTCCTGCACCAGCCGCGCTACTCGATCTTCGATCGCCGGATCGAAATCGACGACATCCTGGGCCAGTCGGCAGCCGACGGCGTAGGCCTCATCACCTATTCGCCGCTGGCACAGGGCCTCCTCACGGACAAGTACCTCGACGGCGGAGTCCCCGCCGGTGCGCGCGCGGCCAACAGCGACTTCCTCTCGGTGGACGACATCACCGACGAATACCGCGAACGGGTGACGGCCCTCAATGATGTTGCCCAGCAGCGCGGCCAGTCCTTGGCCCAGCTGGCGCTGCAGTGGGTGCTCCGCCGCCCGGAGGTCACCACGGCCTTGATCGGTGCCAGCTCGGTGGAGCAGTTGCACCACAATCTCCAAGCACCTTCCTTCGCTCCCCTGACGGACGAGGAACTGGACCTCATTGACCTGCACGGTGTCCACGGCACCGGGCTCCGCACCAGGTGAGCCAGGTGGTGGGCGGCCTGGCATCGCCCGTTGCTCCGGCTCCCGTTTTGGCCGGGAAGCAGCTCGGTTTCCTGCTCCATCTGGACAGCGACCTGGATCCGGCAACGTCCTACCGGCAAGCCATCGAGCTGTTCCAGTTGGCCGAGGAACTGGGCTATGACTCAGGCTGGGTGATCCAACGGCACTTCCGGCAGGGGAACGAGCACGTGTCCGCGCCCCTGGTCCTGCTGGCAGCCATCGCCCAGCACACCAGCCGTATCCGTTTGGGGACGGGCGTGCTGGTGCTGCCGTTGGAGGATCCCCTGCGTGTGGCCGAAGATGCGGCCACCGTGGATGTCCTGAGCGGCGGACGTTTGGAGTTGGGCATCGGTTCGGGGCCCTTTGCCGGGGCGTGGGAAGCTTTCGGCAAGGACCTGAACCAGCGGCACGAACTGTGGGAGCAAAGCGTCGCCCGCCTCCATGAAGTCCTTGAGGGCACCGCGCTGAACAGCCTCGGCGAAGTCCTCCACCCACCGGGAACGGCACTTCGCCAACGGCTGTGGCAGGCGACCTCGAGTTCGCCGGAACACGCCATCGCCCAGGCCCGCGCAGCCGGTGCCGCAGGTGACGGTTTGCAGCTGTCCCGTGCCACCGATTGGAACAGGCAACAGGGCCCCGAGGCGCAATCCGTACTGGTGGACGCCTATCGTTCGGCGCTCCCCGAGGGTGTGGAACCGCGGGTCCTGGTGTCCCGCGCCGTCTACCCGGATGCCAGCCATGAGGCTGCACTGTCCAAGCTGTCCGATGGAGCACGCCGCTGGCAGAGCTGGTTGGGGAACCTCGGCCGGGAAGGCGTGGCCGACGTGACCCCGGAAGAGTACCTCGTAAAGGACCACACCCGGTTCGGAAACCCCCGGCACATCGCCGAGGGGCTGGCCGGGGACGCCGGAGTCGCAGCAGGCACGGAACTCCTGGTCAGCTTCCCGCCCGCAGTACCTCCGCTGGCCGAGCATAAGCGCCTGCTGCAAGCTGCCGCCGTCGAGCTTGCTCCGCAACTGGGCTGGGAGCCGAAGCGATGACCTTCCACCTGAATCTCTCACTCATGACGCCAGGGCATTTCCGGGGTGCGTGGCGGCTTGAAGGCCGTGATCCGATGGCGTGGATCGATGTGCCGCGGTACAGGGAACTGGCCCGGGCCGCCGAAGAGGCTCGGATCCACGCGATCTTCCTGGGCGATTCGCCGGGACTGGGGACGTCCATCGCGGACCATCCCGAATCCGGCCTTGAACCCACCATCCTGTTCGCGAACGTGCTTGCCGGTACGCAGCACCTGGGCGCGATCGCGACGGCAAGCAGTACCTACAACAGTCCGTACAACCTGGCCCGGCGTTACCTCGCGTTGGACCATGTAACGGGTGGCCGGGCGGCGTTCAACATCGTCACGACGTTTGCGCCGCATGCCGCTGCTGCCTTCGGGTACACGCAAACGCCGGAGAAATCCGAGCGGTACCGCAGGGCTGACGAATTCGCCCGGGTGGTCCTCTCACTGTGGGACGGCTGGGATGCGGACGCGCTCGACGGCGACAAGTCCAGTGGGCGGTTTGCCCACCTTGGGCGGATCAACCGACTGGATCACGACGGGGAGTTCTTCCGGGTGGCGGGCGCGCTGTCCGTGCCGCCGTCCCCGCAGCGCAGACCCGTGCTGGTCCAGGCGGGTGGTTCGCCCGGTGGGTTGGCACTTGCGGCCAACTGGGCCGACGTCGTCTTCACCGCTGGCCAAACCATTGAAGAAGCTGCCTCTTTCCGCCGGGATACCAAGGCACGCGCGGCCGCTGCCGGCCGGTCACCCGCCCAGGTCCTCACTTCCTTGGGTGTGATCGTGCTGGTGGCAGGCAGCGAAGGCGAGGCCCGCCGTCGTACGGAACAACTCGTGGCCACAACGGACCTGGACGCGGCAGCCGCCGGCGTCGCGTATCAGTTGGGGCTGCCTCCCAGGAGCCTCACACCGGACACTGTGCTCACCTTGGGCCTGATTGACGACGCCGGCGCTCCCCCGGCGTCCGACGGTTTCCACCGGAGCACCCGGGCTTTGGTGGCGAAGCAGCCACTCACGGTTCGCGAACTCATCACCCGGTCCGCAGGCGGCGCCGGGCACCGGCTCCTGGCCGGAACCCCGGAACGGATCGCCGACGACCTTGAACACTGGTACCGGTCCGGGGCCGCCGACGGCTTCACCATCATGCCTGCCGACACAGCCGTGGAATTTGACCGCTTCACCTCAGGGGTGGTCCCCATCCTGCAACGCCGGGGCCTGTTCCAGCGCGACTACGCGGGGACGACGCTGCGGGAAAACCTGGGGCTCGATCCCCTGGTGCCGGGTGCGGACCGCGAGCGCGCCCGCCTGGCACCAACGAAGGAAGGAAAACTGTGGTCCGCTATATCTCGCTGAAAGTCGGCCGTGCGCTGTTCGTCGTCTGGGCGGCGTTCACGGTGACCTTCGTGTTGCTCTTCGTATTGCCGGCCGACCCGGTGGACCTGCTGTTCGATCCTGCGGAAATAAACACGGTTCCGCAGGAAGTCAGGGACCAGGTGGCGGCGTCCTATGGCTTCAACCAGCCCGTCATCCTTCAGTACCTCAACCGGTTGGGCCACGCGTTGATTGGCGATTTCGGGAATTCGGTTGGCTCCGGGCGGCGGGTCACGGAGTCGCTCTTCGAGGTGCTGCCCAATACGCTGATCCTCGCGGCGGGGGCGCTGGTGCTGGCCATCCTTATCGGGTTTGGCATTGCCCTGCTGGCCACCAGCACGCGTCTTCCGTGGCTGCGGAACCTGGTGGAGTCCCTGCCCTCGGCATCCGTTTCCATCCCGGTATTCATGTTCGGGATCCTGCTCCTGCAGTTCTTCTCCTTCACGCTGGGCTGGTTCCCGTCCTTCGGCGACCACGGCTGGCAAAGCCTGGTGCTGCCCCTCATCACGCTGGCGATTCCGGTCTCCGGTCCCATCGCCCAGCTATTGGTGGGGAGCTTCGCCGAGGAGTTCCACTCCGGCTACGTGACCACCAGCTTCGCCAAGGGCAACACGCGCGGCGGGATCATCCTGGGCGACGTGTTCCGGAACGCCAGCCTGCCCGCCCTCACCATTGCCGGCATCACCTTCGGAAACCTGATCGCGGGGGCCGTCATCACGGAGACCGTCTTTGCACGGTCCGGGGTTGGCCGGCTGACGCAGCAAGCCATCAACACCCTCGATGTCCCACTGGTCCAAGGCATCATCGTCTTCGTCGCGGCCAGCTTTGCGCTCATCAACCTGGCGGTGGACCTGGTCTACCCGCTCCTTGATCCACGGCTGAGGGCGTCCCTTGCCATCCAACCCGTCCGAACAGCGTGAGGCAGCCATGACCATCCAACTAGAGAAACCCTTGCACACTGTGGTTGACTCCGCTCGGCAGCCGGTCCTGGTACTGGCCTGGCTCGTGGTCCTGGTGGCGCTGGGCTGGGCCGTGGCACCCGGACTCTTCACGCACTACAGCCCTTATGAAGGCGACTCTTCCCTGAGCTTCGCCCCGCCCAGCCTGGAACATCCTTTCGGCACCGACCGCCTGGGGCGCGATCTCCTGGCACGGTCGATCTACGGCGCCGGCACCACGTTGACTGCAACCCTGCTGGCCGTCCTCATTGCGTTTGGCATTGGAACGCTGGTGGGCCTGCTCGCCGGATACTTCGGGCGTTTCGCGGACTCGGCGCTCATGCGGGTGATCGACGTCTTCCTCTCCATCCCCAGCCTGCTGCTGGCCATGGTGATCGTGTCCGTCCTGGGTTACTCCACGCACAACATCGCCATAGCCGTCGGCATCTCCTCCATCGCTTCCTTCGCCCGGGTGATGCGCTCCGAGGTAATCGGCGTGGTGACCAAGGATTACGTCCGCGCCGCCTACGGCCTGGGCGTGGGACGCTTCGGCGTGGTGGTCAAGCATGTGGTGCCCAATGCACTCAGCTCGGTCATCGCCCTCGCCGCCCTGGAGGTTGGCACGTCAATCCTTGCCGTCGCATCCCTTGGCTTCCTGGGTTACGGCGCCCCACCGCCGGAACCTGAATGGGGCCTGTTGGTGGCTGAGGGACGCGACTACCTCGCCGTCCACCCCTGGATCTCCATCCTGCCTGGCATCGCCCTGGCCCTCGTGGTGATTGCCACCCACCGCATCAGCACCTCGCTCCGGAAGGACCGCCGTCGATGACTGCCACCGTTACCGATGCCGCTGCCGCTGCCACACAAGATGCGCAGGTGGAACCGCTCCTGCGCATCACGGACCTGTCCATCGAATACCGCGGCCGCGGCCGTTCGTGGTCTCCTGCCGTCCAGGGTGCCAGCGTGCACGTAAAACCCGGCGAGGTAGTGACCCTCGTCGGCGAGTCAGGATCCGGGAAGACCACGCTCATCCAGGGCGCCCTGGGACTCCTCCCACCGTCGGCCCGCGTCCGCTCGGGCTCCATCGCCTATTCAGGTGTGGATGTGACGCGTTGGCCCGAGCAGCGGCTCGCCCGCGTGCGCGGCAACTACGTGGGATTCATCCCCCAGGATCCCAACACCTCGCTGAACCCGGTCAAGAGGATCGGCCAGCAAGTGGTGGAGGCGGTGCGCTTCAACGAGCCCGAACCGACGGACCGAAACCGTCACCGCCTCGCCGCCTTGGAAAGCCTCCGCACAGCCGGGCTGAAGGACGCCGAGCGGGTCTTCAACCAGTACCCGCACGAACTCAGCGGCGGCATGAAGCAGCGCGCCCTCATTGCCATAGCGTTGGCCGGAAAGCCCAAGATCATCGTGGCCGACGAGCCCACCAGCGCTTTGGACGTCACGGTCCAGCGGGTGATCCTCGACCACTTGGAGAATCTCCGGCAGCAATTGGGCATCGGCATCCTCCTGGTCACGCATGATCTCGGCGTCGCATTGGACCGCTCCGACCGGATCCTCGTGATGCAGCAGGGACGCATCGTCGAGGAAGGCCCGGTCCGGCAGTTGCTGGAGAACCCCCGCAGCGACTACACCCAGCGGCTCCTTGAGGCGGCGCCCGCCCGCCATGCCGGCCGGCTGACGCCCAGTGCAGGCATTGTTCCCGCGGTGCCTGAAGCAGGACACGTCATCACGGCCAGGAACCTGACCAAGACCTATCACGTCCGTAGCGGACGGTCCGGCAGCACCTTCAAAGCTCTGGACTCCGTGGGCCTGGACGTCCGGCAAGGAACCACGCACGCGATCGTTGGCGAGTCCGGCGCCGGAAAATCCACGCTTGCCGGCATCCTCGCCGGCTTCACGACGGCGGACAGGGGCTCCGTGCACCTCGGCGAGCGCGAGATCACCGGACTGAAGCACTCCCAGTTGAAGGAACTCCGCCGGGACCTGCAGTTCGTATTCCAGAACCCCTTCACCTCGCTGGATCCACGATTCACTGTTGAGCGCCTCATCGCCGAGCCTCTGCGCGCCTTCAAGGCAGTTTCCGGCAAGCAAGCCCTCGACGCGCGGGTGGGCGAACTGCTCGGTGCCGTATCCCTGGACGACTCCTACCTGCACCGCCTCCCGGCACAGTTATCCGGAGGCCAACGCCAGCGCGTCGCCATCGCCCGGGCGCTGGCACTCAACCCAAAGATCCTGGTGCTCGATGAGGCAGTCAGTGCCCTGGACGTCTCAGTGCAGGCGCAGATCCTGCAGCTCCTGGTGGACCTGCAGGCGGAACTCGGCTTGAGCTACGTGTTCGTTACCCACGATCTCGGTGTCGTACGGCTCATCGCCGACGATGTCACGGTCATGAAGGACGGACACATCGTGGAGAGCGGCCCGGCAGGCACCATCCTGAACGATCCCCAAGACGACTACACGCGTACGCTCCTGGACGCCATTCCCGGCAGCCGCTTCGCACCCGTGGAGGCAAACGAATGAGCACCTTCCTTGAACTGGCAGGAGACCTTCCCACACTGCTGGCAGCCGGCGATCCCGGGTTGTATGGAGTCCTGCGGTCCGCGCGCGTTCCTGCCAGTCCGTTCGTCCTGGGCGCCGACCCACGTCCCCTCCGGCACGATCCCGTCGCGCTGGGCACGTCGCTGACCGTCCGTCTGCCGGGATGGCCGGTCCTTTCGGCCTCCGACGGCTACAGGGACCACCCCTACAACGCGGCCCGTCGCTTCCTCTCCCTTGACCACCTCAGTGGCGGCCGAACCGGCGTTTTCTTCCGGAGCGGCGGCGCAGGCGCGGTGGCTACTGCTGAACGCATCAGCGTCATCCGCGGGCTCTGGAACAGCTGGCCGCTCGAGTCCCTCGTTGCGGATACCTCCTCGGGTGTGTACGCCCATACCGATGGGATCCGGCGCGTGGAACACTCGGGACCCGTTTACCGGGTGGGTGGAGCGCTCAACACGCCGAGCAGTCCGCAAGGCGAGCCGGTCTCACTGTGGCAGGTAGAAACGGCCGATGAACTGGAAGCAGCGCAAGGACTCGTGGACCTGGTGGTCATTGACAATCCCTTGCTCATTGAGCGTTGGGCGTCGCTGCCGCTGGACGGTCGCCCCGGACTTGTTGCCGCCGGGGGCTTGGCGTACGACGGCGCGTTGACGCACGACGGCGAAGCGGCAGCGGAGTTGGTCCGCGTCAGTACTGTAGGAGAGCTTTCCGACGCGCTGGGCCGGGGCGCCTCCACCACCCGGCACCCATCCCTTGGTGCCGGGCACACCCTCCGCGACGCTCTGGGGCTCCCCCCGCGCGGCTTCGACCTGTCCCACAAACCCCTCGCCTTTGGAGCCGTCCGTGCCTGACCGCAGCGACAAACTCACCCTCAACGTTAACCTCCAGTCCTTCGGGCAACGTCCAGCGGCGTGGCAATTCAGCGACGGCGGTCCACACACCCTGATCACGCCCGATCACTGGATCGCTTCGGCCCGTGCTGCCGAGCAGGGGCTCCTGGACGCGGTCTTCTTCGCGGACCAGCCCGCCCTGCACAATCCCAACCCCAGGCCCGGCAACCCGTTGGAGCCGATCACGCTCGCCTCCCTCATCACTGCCGCCACCGAGCATGTCGGAGTGATCGCGTCCGCTTCCACCACCTACAACGATCCCGTGGAACTGGCCGAGCGGCTGCTCAGTGCCGACGAAATCTCAGGCGGCCGCCTGGGCTGGAATATCGTCACAACGTACAACAAGGCGGTCTCGGCGAACTTCGGCCTCGACGAGGCACCCGGACGGGTGGAGCGGTACCGCCGGGCGGGGGAATTCGTGGACGCGGTGAAGTCAGTCTGGGCGGGCGCGGCCATTGACGGGAAGTACCACCACACCGGTGAGTTCTACGAGCTCGCCGGGACCACCGCCGTCGTACCCTCGGCACAAGGGCACCCCGTGCTGTTCCAAGCCGGCGGCAGCGAACACGGCCGCGATCTGGCGGCAAGGCACGCCGAAGGGGTCTTTGCCGTTGAACTGACGTTGCCCCGCGCCATCAGCAACTACGCGGACCTGAAACGCCGTGCTGCCGCAGCCGGGCGCGCGGGGGACGTTCCGCGCATCACGCCGGGCTTGTCGCTGGTCATCGGCAGTACCGTTGCCGAGGCACGGGCCCGTTTTGATGAGTTCGAATCGCGTATCCCGGACGACTACGCCCTGCGCTCCCTCAGCAATGTGATCGCCCACGACGCCACGACCTTGTCACTGGATGAGCCAATTCCCGCGGAGATCCTGGACAAGCCGTGGGATCCGGACTCGCACCCGACATCCACCGGCTACCGGCTCACGTTCCTGGACTGGATCCAGGAACGCCGCCACCGGAGCATCCGCGAAATCCTGCGGGACTTCGGCGGTTACGGCTCCCGGACCATCATTGGTACGCCGGAGCAGATTGCCGATGACATCGAAGTTTGGTTCAAGTCCTACGCCGCCGACGGTTTCAACCTCATGATCGACCACTTCCCGGACGGCCTGGTGACCTTCGCCCAGGAAGTGGTTCCGCTCCTTCAGGCCAAGGGAATCCACAAGCGTGAATACGAGGCCCCGACGCTGCGGGAAGGGATCGGGGCTGCTGTGCCCCTTGGCGTTTAGCTGCCTTTACGTTCAGTTCCGGGCACGTTGAGTGAGGGCGGTCAATTGGGCCGCCCTCACTGCGTCCGTCTGGGCCTGGACCAGGAGGAAGTGCGCTGAACGAAGGTAGTACTGCGCCGTGTCGCCGTGTTCCAGGGACCGGCCGGCCCGTGCCACCCACAACGCGCGAGTAATGGCGGTCAGGGCCTCACCGGTTTCGACACGGACGGCCAACCGTTCCTCGACGTCGCCGTCTGCGTCCGCCAGGGCGTAGGCGTCTTGTCGCAGCCCGGTAATTCTTGCGGTCCACGCCTCTGCCGTCTCCTGGGCCAGAGCGTGCGGCTCGCGGCCGAGTTCGGCGAGTACTGCCGTCGCCAGCCCGAAAAGGTGCGGCTTCGCATCAATCGCCGTCTGATGGTCCTTGGCCCGCCACGACTCCAACGGCTCCACGGCCAACACCAGCGCATCCTCAACCCAAGCATTCTTCAATTCCACCCGCACGGTGCGGCTGCCGCCCAACGCGGCCAGTTCCAGGGGCGTCGCCACCAGCTGCGTGTCCACCGGCACCAACGCAAGGACCACCTGCCCACGCTGAGGGTCGACGGCGGCCGTCAGGAGGGCGCTGTTAAGTCCCCAGCCGCTCACCCAGGACACTGTCCCGCTGAAGCGCCAACCGCCGTCGGACTTCTCGGCGGCGATGTACCGGTTCGGGTAGCGGCGGACGTCACTGAGCGCCGCTCCTGCCAGCAGCTTCCCACGCAGCAGCCCACTGATCAGCGGGTGGCTGGGTTCGGCACCATCGAGTGCAGCCTCCACCCGCGCCGCCAAACCGCTGTGCTGCGCCCATACAAGCCACGTATTGAGGCATGCACCGGCGAGGTACTCGTGGATGAGTCGTTCATCGCCCTTTCCCAGGCCTGCTCCCCCGAACCGCTTCGAGGCTGTGTGGTTGAGCGCTCCCACTTGCCTGAGCAGGTTGACGTGGCTTGCCGGAACGCTGCCCCGGTCGGTGTCCAGCATCGCGGGACGCAGTACCTGTCCGGCGAGGTCCTCCACGGAGCGGACCAGCTCCACTGCACTGACCCGTGGGTTTCCTGCCCGTTCATCGGCGTCCGGGGTTTCGGTGTGGACGCTCATCGCAGAGCCGCGGCCTCCGCATAGCGGTGTTGCAGCTCCTGCCCCAGAAAGGCCGCCAACGCGCTGGCCGCGGCGTGGCCTGTGGTGGCTTCGACGTCCGGGTTGTAGTTGGTGTTCGTGTTGATGTCGTACGGGATCAGGCGGCCGTCCGCGGTCTCAAAGAATTCGACACCGGCCACCTCCACGCCCTGCCCCGCCAGGAACTCGCGCAGCCGGATGATCAGCGGGTGCTTCGCATCGACGTCGTTGCGTTTTTGGAAGAGGGGTGCGGCGCTCGCCGTCCTCGCTTCTTCGGGGACCGGCGACGGAACCTCGCACACGGCCGGAGCGAAACCTTGCGTACCGGCTCCGCCCGCTGCGTCCCCGGGTGCCGGAACGGCGCAGGCCTCAGCAGGGCAAAGCTCAAAGTTGCCTGCCGACGTGTCCACCTTGACTGCGTAGACAAACTCGCCACCCACGAACTCGGCCCGCGTGATGAACGGCTCCGCGCTGGTGATGAATTCCTGCAGCAACGTAATGCCATCGGCTGGCTCTTCAAAGTCCGGACCGTCCACATAGGTGTCAAAGTCCTGGTACGAATCGAACCGTCGAACGCCCAGGCCCTTACCGCCTTGGTTGTGCTTGGTGATAAAGGGGGTTGGCAGTTCCCTGGCACGCCGCTTCAGATGCTCTGTGCCGATCACCGCGATGGTCCGCGGCACCTCAAAACCCGCAGCGGTAAGCGCCACATATTGGGCGGCTTTGTTCACCTCAAGCTCTACCACCCGGCTGCCGTTCACTACCCGCCTGCCGGCCACCTCCAACCACCGAAGCACCGTCCGGGCGTAATCCTTGGCTGCCCCGTGACCGCGCGTATGGGACGAAGCGCTGAGCCTGGACCAAAAGATGCCCTCGGGCGGCGCTGCCAGCAGATCGATGGAACCGCTCGCGAGGGACCAGTCCTGATACGGCAATCCGGCAGCATCCAAGGCTGCATGGAGTGGCGGGAGCCAGTCTTCGTTCTCATGGAGGATGTGGATCAATGTCACGGACTTGCCTTTCGCCGGTTTGTTTATTTGAGACTATGCAGATGCAGTTGCCCCTTTCCATCCGAGGGACATGCTTCTTCAAGGGACGTCACCCCTGGGCCGCGGCGGCGTCATGGCCGATCATCTGGCGCAATGTAACCCACGCGGCACAAGCGCCAGTCGGGCGCGGGCCGCTGCCTGGGCGGCGCGGAGGTCGTCGGGAGCCAAACCGCGTTCCCTGTGCGCTACTTCCTGCTTCAGCTGCGGAATGACATGCCGGCCGAACTCAATGGCATCCGGAACGAAGTCGTAGCCGCGCAAACCGAAGATCTCAAAACCAAGGTCGTGGTAATCGAGGATTGCTTGGGTGACCGTGTCATAACTGCCGACCAACGCCGTCGCACTTCCACCTCCACCACCAGCGGCTTTGGCCAGGGCCGTCCACAGGGCACGGTCGTGCAGGTCGCCGCGCTCGGCGGCGGCGAGGAGCCGCTGGGTTCCAGCGGCTTCGGGCTTCGCAGCGTAGTGGCGGACGGGATCGATCACCTCCCCCGCAGAGCGACGGGCCTGAAAGGTGCCCAGGATCGAACGCGCCTTCTCCCACGCCAGCTCATCGGTCGCGGCCACGATGGGTCGGAACGCAATCTGCCAACGCAGTGGCTCAGTACGCCCCAACGCGGCAGCCCGTGCCAGTATCTGTTGTTGCTGTGAAGCGGCATCGGCCAGGGGTTCACCGAACAAGGCGTAGATGTCTGCCTCGGCAGCACCCACTGACCACGCGGCCTCGGAGGATCCTCCAAAAGAAATTCCCGGGCGCTTGCCTTCAAACGACTCCAGTCCTGAGGCGAAGTTCTCAAAGCGGTAGTGCTGCCCGTCCCAGTCAAACGAACCCCCGGCCCACGCCCGGCGAACAATCCGGATGTACTCTTGCGTCCGTCCATACCGGGAGTCCTTCGCCAGGAAGTCGCCCTCGCGCGCCTGGTCCGCCTGGCTTCCGCCGGTGATGAAGTGCACCGTCAACCGGCCCTGCGCGATGTGGTCCAAAGTCAGGAAGGACCGCGCGGCGAACGTCGGGTGGGACACGTTGGGCCGGTGTGCCAGCCGCAGCTTGATCCGTTCAGTGTGAGCGGCAACCCATGTGGCATGCACGGCTGGATCCTGGGTTGCCGAGTTGTACGCGAAGAGCACGTGGTCCCAGTTGTTGTCCTCGTGGATCCTGGCGATGCGGGCCGCGTACCCAGGGTCGAAGAAGGCCGTGGTGGCCGGCGAGGTCTCCGTGGAGTCGTTACCGGCACCCATGCCGAGGAATTCGATAGGCATAAGAAATCTCCAAAAGTCTTAGCGGCGGAGGATGCGCTGCGCCAGGTAGTTGCCGAGCAACTGCGCGGCCTGGACCATGACAATGATGATGAGCACCGTGACCAGCGTGACTTCCCAGTTGAACTGCTGGTAGCCGTACATGATGGCGAAGTTGCCCAAGCCACCGCCGCCGATGTACCCGGCCATGGCGGACATGTCCACGATCGCGATGATCATGAACGTGTAGCCGAGGATCAGCGGGGCCAGGGACTCGGGAATCACCACAGCCCACAGGATGTGCAGGCGGCTATCGCCCATGGCCCGGGCAGCTTCCACCACACCGGGATCGGACGCCACGAGGTTCTGCTCCACAACCCGACCGATCACGACACCGGCCATCAGGGCCATGGGCAAAATCGCCGCGGTGGTTCCGATAGTGGTTCCCATGATGATCAGGGTCAGCGGAGCAATCGCCGTGATGAAGATGATGAAGGGGATGGGCCTGATGATGTTGACCAGGAAATTGAGCACCGTGAACACGGCCTTGTTGGCGAACAGGTTCCCGGGCCGCGTGGCGTACAGGGTCACGCCGAGCGTCAACCCGGCCAGGCCGCTGAGCAGCACGGTGATGACCACCATGTAGATGGTCTGCTGGAAGGATTCGCCCAGGACGGGCAGGAGGGTGGTCCAGTCGGTGGTCATGGCTTCTCTCCAACAGGGGCCAGGTGCGGGACGGCACTTTCGGTGGGTGCCGCCGTCGGGAGTTGACGTTCGACGGCGGTGACGTCGCCCAGTTCGGCCAGCGCCGCGTCAATCGATGCGTCGCTGCCAGTGAGCTCGTAGGTGAGGGTGCCCAGGATACGGTTCTGGATTTCTGTAACACCGCCGAACACCACGCTGGTAGAGACGCCGTGCCGCTCGAAGACGGCTGCGACCAAAGGAGTGGGTGCGGCTTCGGATATCCCGACGGACACCAACAACCCGGGGTGCGCAGCGGAGAGCCGGATGACGGTGTCGGGTTCCGGCGTTCCGTGGACCGCGGTGGACACGAAGCGCTGCGTGGAGGGGCTCTGGGGGTCGGCGAACACGGAGTAGGTGGGCCCGGACTCCACCACACGCCCGGATTCCATCATCACCACGGTGTCGCAGATCTCCCGGACCACGTTCATTTCGTGGGTAATGACCACCACGGTGGTGCCGAGTTCCTTGTTGATACGACGTAGCAGGCGCAGGACGTCCCGGGTGGTTTCGGGGTCGAGGGCGCTCGTGGCTTCGTCGGCCAGGAGGATGTCCGGCGCGTTGGCCAATGCGCGGGCGATTCCGACGCGCTGCTGCTGGCCACCGGATAGTCGCCGCGGATACGTGCGTGCCTTGTCAGCGATACCCACGAATTCGAGCAGTTCCTCCACTCGAGGCTGGATCTTCTCCTTGGGCCAGCCGGCAACCTTCAACGGGTAGGCGACGTTCCCGAACACGGTGCGGGACTTCAGCAGATTGAACTGCTGGAAGATCATGCCGATTCCGGACCGGACCTTCCGCAACTGGCTCTCGGGCAGGGATGAGATGTCTTGACCTTTGACAAAGACTTGCCCCTCGGTGGGTCGTTCCAGGCCGTTGAGCAGCCTTACCAGGGTGGACTTGCCGGCGCCGGAGTAGCCGACGATGCCAACAACAGTGCCCTCTTCGATATCCAGCGTTACGGAGTCGACGGCGCGGACCGGCTGGGTGCCTTTGTTCACGGTGCGGCCTGCGGAAACCGGGAACTGTTTGCTGACTCCGCGCAGGGAGACTATGGCGCTCAACGGAGCCTCCTTAGGTTTGATTGGGACCCCATTCCAACAGCGACAGCACTCCCGGATCGAACGCAGTGACCCCCTGTGACCTGCGGTTTCATTCCTTGACGGCAGGCGTCGAAGTGTTGCGGCCGCGCTCGATTCCGGTGCCGGCAACTGCCTAGCGTGAGCCAGGGGGAACAACCCGTACCTTCCATTCGCATCAACCTTTGTACGGAGAAGCATCATGAAGAACCGCCTGTTAGTCGCCGCCGTCGGCCTGATCGCCGCCCTGTCGTTGTCAGCGTGCGGGGGTGCTGCGGGAGGCCCTTCGAACGCTGGAAACTCCAAGGTGGTGATCGGTGTGGACGACGGTGCCGAGGAACACTGGACCATCCTGAAGAACAAGCTCAAGGACCAGGGCATCGACCTGGAGGTGAAGAACTTCACTGACGGCGCGCAGATCAACACCGCCACCCAGCAGGGCCAGGTGGACATCAACTTGTTCCAGCACCTGAAGTACCTGTCCCAGTTCAACGTCAACAGCAACGGCACCCTGGTCCCCGTTGGTGCCACCGCCGTCTACCCACTGGCGCTCTACTCGGAGAAGTACAAGTCCGTCAGCGAGCTTCCGGCCGACGCAGAGGTTGCCATCCCGAACAACCCCACCAACCAAGCCCGCGCACTCCTGAACCTGCAGACCGCAGGTCTGCTCCAACTCAAGGATGGCGGCAACTCGCTTTCCACGCCGGCTGAGATCACCTCCAGCAAGATCAAGGTGGTCCCCGTGGACAGCAACCAGACCGTCAACGCGCTCAAGGGCACCACGGAAGCCGCCGTCGTCAACAACACGCAGGCGCAGAAGGGCGGACTGGGCGACGACAAGATCATCTTCAAGGAAGACCTCAACTCGGAGTCCTTGGCTCCGTACATCAATGGTTTCGTAGTGAAGGCTGACCGCAAGGACGATCCCACCTGGAAGAAGATCGTGGACGCCTACCACACGCCGGAAGTTGAGGCCTCGGTGACCAAGCTCAACGACGGCAACCTGCAGTTCAAGGCCGACTGGACAGCAGCCAAACTGCAGGAAGTCCTCACCGCCGAAGAAGCAGCCATCAAGAAGACCAAGTAGTTGTCCGAGGGGCGGCCCGCTGCGCCACACAGCCAGCCGCCCCTCGGCCATTTCATGACCCGGGAACAAAAGAGCAATGAACCAGCACCTTGCACGAGAACGCCAGCAGATCCATTTCTTCGCCTACCTCGTTGGAACGGGGATCCACTTGGCATCATGGCGCCACGAAACGGCCTTCCCGCAGGCAAGCATTGACTTCGCCCACCAAGCGAAGCTGGCAAAGACTGCGGAGGACGCAAAGTTCGATGCCATCTTCCTGGGCGATTCCCTGGCTATCGACGAGACGTCGAATCCGGGTATCCTCAACCGCTTCGACCCCATTGGCCTGGTGACGGCCCTAGGTGCAGTCACGGACAGGATCGGCCTGATCGCCACCTCGTCAACCTCCTACGACCAGCCCTATAACTTCGCCCGCGCGGCGCTCACGGCGGACCACATCAGCGGCGGCAGGGTTGGCTGGAATATCGTCACCACGCGGGACCTGACCAACAGCACTGCGGGCAACTACGGCGCGAAGGAGCACCTGGACCACAGTCTGCGTTACCGCCGGGCCGAGGAGTTCGTGGAGGTCACCCGAGGGCTCTGGAACTCCTGGGACCAGGAGGCCTTCGTCTATGACAAGGCACTGGGGAAGTTCTTCGACCGCCGCAAGCTCAACCGCCTCAACCACGAGGGCGAATTCTTCAAAGTGGCCGGCCCGCTCAACATCGCCCCGTCCCCACAGCACTCCCCACTCCTGGCGCAGGCCGGTACGTCCGGGCCGGGTCAGCGACTGGGTGCCCGTTTCGCCAACGCGCTGTTCGCCAGCCACCCGGATATCCCGCAGGCCCGGCGTTACCGGGATTCAGTACGGGCCCAGGCAGCGGCCTTAGGCAGGAACCCGGACGAGCTCTTCGTCTACCAGGCCATCTCCCCCATCGTCGCCGACAACCGGAAGGAAGCGCTTGAACGCATCCGCGAACTGGATGACCTGATCACCGATCAGCAGGTCCTGGACTTCCTCCAGGAGTACTTCGCAGCTCATATCGACTTCACAGGCCTCGGCCCGGACGCCACCGTGGCCCAGTCCGGCATTCCCGGAATCGCCAACCCGCGCACCGACTTCCGCTCTGCAGGAGAACAGATCCGGGGACGCGAACACGAGGTGACCCTCAAGGATCTCTACTCCATCCTCACCGGAGACAAGCGGAACTACGACTTCATCGGCAGCCCCGAACACGTCGCCGATTCCCTGGAGCGATGGCATGCCGAAGGAGCCGCCGACGGCTTCAACCTCATGTTCTCCCTCCTCCCCCAGGACCTGGAGCGCTTCACCACCCTGGTCATTCCGATCCTCCAGGAGCGCGGCCTGGCCCGCACCGAATACACGGGCAGCACGCTGAAATCGCACCTCGGCCTGGTTTCCCCACAGGAGACCGTCGCCGCCCGCCGGGCCAGCTGACCGGCGTCGTCGAAACTGGACGCTTGGTTGGCACCACTCCCAGGACCCGGATCCCCAGGGGAGCAAACTCGAGGGCCATCTGTTTGGTCATGCCTTGGACAGCGTGCTTGGACCCGACGTATGCGGAGAGCCCGGGTGCGGTTCCGGTGAAGCCGGCGGTGGAGGTGATGTTGATGATCACTCCCCCGTTGCCTTGTGTGCTCATGTGCCGGGCGGCTTCGCGGGAGCTGTTGAACACTCCTCAATATCGAACATTTATGCGAAGGCTGAGGCCCGGCAGCCATTTCGTTGCGTCAACCAACTAAACGGTGAGGTGACGGTGGAATGCCGCCCTCAACTCATCCATGGCGCCCACGGCGATCAGGTCTGCCATCACAGCATGGTGGGTTACTGAGTGCGGAGTTGGGTAGGCCTGCTGGAGGTTGGTCATGCAGATCATTGATTCGGTGGCCAAAGTTGCGTAGGCACGAAGCAGGCGTGAGTTGCCGGGCGCTGCGACAAGGTTGGTGTGGAATTCAAGATCCAGCCTCCGCACGCGCGCCCAGTCACCTTTTTCTGCCGCGTCGGAAAGCTTGGAGGCAATGGACAGGAGCTTGTCTGCTACCCGCCTCCGCTGTGGAGCGGGTCGGGCAATTATCAGCTCGGCCGCGCCGAGTTCGAGGATCTCGCGCACCCCGTATATCTCAACTACATCCTCGGGCGTGAGTTCGACGACGAACACGCCGCGGTTTGGCTTGCTGACAAGCAGGCCTTCCTGGCTCAGCCGCTGCAGGGCTTCACGAAGGGGGCCGCGGGAGAGGTTCAGCTGGGTGGAGACGTGCGTTTCGTTGATTTGCTGGCCGGGCGCGAAGTAGCCATCGACGATTCGTTCGCGGAGTTGGGCCGCGATTTTTATGGAGGTCGACTGCGGGGTCATGGGTGCAATACCCGCCGGATCTTGCATCAAATTTCCTTCCTGCAGACAGCCTTGTGATCGCAACTTATCATGATTGTAAATCGTAAACAATCTACTTTCCTACAAAATCTAGGTTTTTCGGTATAGCTGTTATACAGTTTCGGTGTGACCATCGACACAGTAACCGTTGCGGACTCTGTCCGCTCGTGCTTGGAGCGCAGCCTCCTGGCCGGCGACTACCCCGCAGGAGCGGAAGTCAGAGACACCCACGTCGCTCAGCAGCTCGGGGTGGCACCACCCACGGCTCGGGTGGCGGTTCAGGCGCTGATCACCGACGGTTCCCTGGTGCGGGAAAGCGGTAAGAGTGCCAGCGTCCGCAAGTTCACTCCGGAGGACGTTGCGGACATCTTCCGCGTTCGAAGGCTCAGCAGCTTGTAGACGTTCCTCAGCCAGCGAATCGGTGAAAACATGCTTCGCACCTAACCCCCTGCCAGTTCCCCGGGACGTCCCGGGTCAGAGCCTCAGCCCAGATTCGATCCCTTCGCTGCCGTTACAGGCAGCCACTCCCCTGCACAACGCTCCTCGTTGCGCCCCATCATGTCCCCAACGAATCCTCGTTCGGGGCTGACTCGTTGCGTCCTCTCATAGGTCGTTGCGCCGCGAGGCGGACGGGCTGATTCGTGCTGCCCAGAAACCCCGCACACCGTTTCATCCATCACACCGGAAGGCACTCCATGAAATTCACCACCCAGGCGACCCGCCGCACCGTCCTCTCCGCGGCAGCCGTCGCGGCTGCACTGGCCCTGTCCTCTTGCAGCGGGGCTTCCACCGCATCTCCCGCCGGAGGCAAGAAGACCATCACCATCGGCATTGGTGAGGAAGCCCCCTTTGCGTTCACTGATCCGGCCAGCAGCAAGCTTGCCGGTCTGGACGGGGAGATGCTCCGGGCGGTCGCCGAATCCAAAGGCTGGGAGATCAAAACGTTCGTCACCGACTTCGCCACCTTGATCCCGGCCTTGAACGCCAAAAAGGCCGACATCATTGTCGATGGCATGTTCATCACGGACAAGCGCAAAGAACAAGTCAATTTCACCGACCCGCTGTATCTGCAGCCCGAAGGAATGATTGTGCCCGCAGGCTCTACCCTTGCCTCCAAGGAAGATGTCAAAGGCAAGGTCATCGGCGCGCAAACCGGCACCGTGTACGGCGAATGGGTCAAAACCCTTGGCGGCAGTGACGTAAAGTTCGTCGACACCCAAGCAGCCCTCATCACCGCCGTCGAGAACGGCCAGGTCGACGCCGCGTTCACCGACTCCGCGGTCATCGGCTACAGCTTGGTCCAAAAGCCCAACTCCAAGATCAAGCTCGTTGCCCCTTACGAACCACACTTCCAAGGCATCATCGGCGCCGGGGTGCGCAAGGAAGACACCCAACTGCTCGCCGACCTGAACGCAGGCCTTACGGAGTTGAAGAAGTCTCCGCAGTACCTGGAGATCCTCAAGAAGTACGGCCTCGGCGAAGCCAACGCAGCCAAGTAGTCCGCCTGGGGTGGCCAGCAACGACGCCGGCCACCCCAGCAACCAACAGATCTGGATCACCAATGGATTTCATTACCCGTACGCTCTCCGTGTTCCCGCAGTTGATCTCGGCCGTCCCTGTCGTCCTGCAACTGGCCTTCGGCGCCATGGCACTGGCCCTTGTTCTTGGCTTGCTCATTGCCCTGGCACGGCTTTCCAACTCGGCCCCACTCAAAGCCATCGCCACCACCTTCGTTGAAGTCATGCGAGGCACGCCATTGCTCGTGCAACTGGTGTACATCTTCTTTGTCCTGCCAAGCCTTGGCGTCGAGATCCAGCCCGTGCCCGCCGGAATCCTCGGCCTGGGCCTGAACTATGCGGCTTACCTCTCCGAGGTGTTCCGCTCGGCAATCCTGTCCGTGGAGCACGGCCAGACCGAGGCCGCCCTCTCCCTGGGATATACACCGACAAGCACCTTGTGGAAAGTGGTCATCCCACAGTCGTTCGTGGTCTCCATGGCCCCGATCGGCAATTACTTCATCTCCTTGATCAAAGACACGGCCCTGACCTCCGTGATCGCAGTCGCCGAAATCCTCAAAACTGCGAACATGATCAACAGCCAGACCTTCCAGACCACGGAAATCTACACTGCCGCAGCCCTCATGTACCTGATCATCAGCCTTCCCCTTTCCAGGGCCGTGGTTGTACTCGAAAGGAAGGTTCGCGCCAATGCCTGAACCAACAGTCATCAACATCAACGACGTGCACAAAACCTACGTCATCGGATCCAAAGCCACACTCTGGCAGAAAATGACCTCCAAGCGTCCGGTCGAGCGGCGCCTTGAGGTACTCAAAGGCGTCGACCTGGACATCCGCCGCGGAGAAACCGTCGTCATTTTGGGTTCCAGCGGCTCGGGAAAGAGCACCCTTCTGCGATGCATCAACAAACTCGAGACCATCGAAGGAGGCCGGATCCTCGTCAACGGCCACATGATCGGGTACGAGGACCGCGGCGGAAAACTGGTCAGCGAGAAACCTTCCATCACAGCCAAAAAGCGCACCGACGTCGGCATGGTTTTCCAACACTTCAACCTGTTCCTGAACAAGACCGCCCTCGGCAACGTGATGGCGCCCTTGCGCGACGTCAAAGGAATGACCGCCAAAGAGGCCCGCGAAGTCGCCCTCCCCCAGCTTCGCCTCGTCGGACTCGCGGACAGGGCGGACAACTACCCCAGCCGCCTCTCCGGAGGGCAGAAACAGCGCGTCGCCATAGCCCGCGCCCTGGCCATGGAACCCAGCGTCATGCTGTTCGACGAACCCACCTCGGCCTTGGATCCCGAACTGGTCGGCGAGGTTCTCACCGTCATTAAGAAGATCGCCCAACAAGGCACCACCATGGTGATCGTCACCCACGAGATGCAGTTCGCCCGCGACATCGCAGACCGCATCGTTGTCATGGACCAAGGCGTCATCGTCGAACAGGGGCCGCCCGAGGTCATTTTCACGCAGCCCACCCACGCTAAAACACGGGCTCTGTTGAGTCGCTCGGGCGTGCTGCCCAACCCGTCAGCGTAAGGGATAGTACTGAAATGAAGGAACGATGATGGACGCCCTCCCCCTTAGAACATTGCAGTTGACCGTCGAGCCCGGTCAGGACCTCAACGGGCTGCTTGATGGAGCAGTACGGCAGTTGATGCCGGCAGCGATCGCAGAGAGGGCAGGGATCCAGGTTGTCCGCTCTGCCGTGGGAACCTACACGGCATCTGTCTCGGCTGAGGTTCCTTTCGGAACGACCATGGAGTCCTGGGAACCGCCGCAGATCGCAGCCGGCCCTCTCGCCAACTCCATCGCGTAGGAGCCACGCAAAGAATGCCCTGTACACGAGAAGTTTCGTGCTCAGGGCATTCTTTGTGTGGCCCGTTCGGCCCCTAATACAGCTGGCCGCCGACAGGCACTGCTTTCCCGGCTTTGACGAATTCGCCGACCCGGATGTCAACTTTTTGGAAGTCTGCAAATTTGATCGTGGGTCTTTCCTCTGTTCATGGGGCAATTTCACCTGCCTGGCGGCTTGGGCTCTTCAGGTGGCGGTGTAGCCGCCGTCGACCGGCAGCGAGATTCCGGTCAGGTACGCGGCAGCGTCCGAGGCCAGATAGACCACAGCGCTGGCGACGTCGCGGGCTTCGGCTAGACGGCCCAGGGGTATTCCGGCTGCGGCACTTCGGGCGGCCCCGGCCGGGTCACTTTGTTCTGCCGCCCAGGCTTCGAACAAGGGTGTCCTGGTCATTCCGGGTGCGACCGCGTTGACCCTGATGTTGTAGGGGGCGAGTTCCACGGCTGCGGATCTTGTGAGGGCGAGTACGGCTCCTTTGGACGCTGCGTAGATAGACATGGATGGGACTCCAATGGAGGCCAGCCGGGAGGTGATGTTGATAATCGATCCACCGCCCCGTTTCTTCATGAGTGCACCTGCTGCCTGCAGCATCGCCAAGGATGCAAAGGTGTTGGTCTCAAAAACAGCCCGTACGGTGTCCATGGGTGTTGTGAGCAGGTCACCGGTGTGGTCTATTCCGGCATTGTTGACCAGGACGTCCAGCCCGCCGCCGAAAGCGTAAGCGGCGCGGACGACGTGCTGTGCTGAGTTTGCACTGGTCAGGTCCGCTGCCACAAACCGGGCACGCGGGCCAAGGTCCGCGGCGAGGGCTTCCCCGGTGGCAAGTGAGCGGCCCGTCAGTAATACCTTGTGACCTACCTCGTAAAGGGCCCTCGCGGAGGCCTCGCCGATGCCCGAGGTAGCTCCGGTGACAATCGCCGTACGAGGCGGAGCGTTTTCTGGAGTAGTGGTCACGAGGCTGCGCTCGTCCCGGCCGGCTGCACAGCCGGCGCCGCGGTTTCTGCTGACGGCGGCTTTCGACGACGTCCGGTAGGCCCGACATTAACCAAAACCAGTCCCGCAATGACGAGCGGGAAACCGAACCACCCCTCGGGCCGGAACGCTTCTCCGATGATGAGGACCGCCAGCACGGTGGCCACAACGGGCTCCAGAACCGTATAGAGGGTTGCGGTCGAAGCTTTCATCCGTCCGAGACCGAAAGCGAACAGTGTGTGTCCCAGCGCGGTAGGAATGACCGCCAAATACAGGAGGACGGCCCAAACAGGGGTCGTGAACGTGTTCTCACCGGTGAGGGCCACGAGCCCAAGCATAGGTAGCGCGGCGGTCCCCTGAACGGCTGCGACGACTGTTCGATGTGCCATTCCGTCGGGACGGCTGGCGCATGGCTGAATGAGCCGGCGGGTCGCAAAGGCGTAAAGCGCATAGGTTATGCCTGCGACGAGGCCCGCTACGATGCCTGGAACCAAGCCGCCTGCATCGCCGGTGCCATGGTCTTCGCGGGCGGCCAGCAGAATTCCTGCCCCCGTGACTGTAACCAGCATCGCAGAGGTCCAGACGATGGTGACTCGCTTGCCGTCCACAACCCACTCGAGCAGGCCCGCGAAGAGCGGACCTGAGCCAATGGAAATGATGGTCCCCAAGGCGGCGCCGGTCAGGGACACCGAAACGTAGAACAGGGGCATGTACATCATCAGCCCCAAGGCCCCGAGCAGGATGTACCGTGGGGCGCCGCGGGTCCTGAAGGACTTGAGCACAGCCTTCAGGGAAATCAGCCCCAGGATCATACCTCCAACACCGACGCTGGCTGCTCCTACCGCCACGGGATTCTCCTGCGGAATAAGCACTGCCGCAACTCCCGTGGTTCCCCAGAGCGTCGCCGTCGTGATGACTGCCGGCCCGCCCCAGCGGGTGGACTGAATCGCGGTCACAGCGCGGCCACCAAGTCCTTTGCCATGCTCCGCGCCTCCGCCAAGCACACATCATTGCCTTCCAGCCCTGCCCTCGCCATGGCCCCTTCGAGCAGGAAGGAAAGCTGCCGTGCGGTTGCGGCGTTCCGCGCACCACGGTGCGGAGCAATTTCTGTCAGATGGCCGGCCAGGAGGCCCTCAACCTCTTCCTTATGAACCTTCACGATTCGCCGGCCGGGGTCCCCTACAGGAAGTTCGGCGGCGGCATTCAGTAGCCCGCAGCCGCGGAAGCCACGCTCGTATTCGAAGTGTGCGTGGTCGGTATAAGCGTCAAAGACCGCCAGCAGCCGATCGATGGGCGTCTGGGCGGCGTCCCGCCGGCGCCGATAGAGCCCCAACCATTCCTCGTGACGTTCGTTCAGGTAGGCGGCCACAAGCTCGGCCTTGGAAGCAAAGTTGTTATAGAGGCTCATCTTGGCTACTCCAGCGTCTGCCGTCACGGCGTCTATGCCGGTGGAGGCAAGCCCATCTGCGTAGAAGAGCTTCGATGCGGATTGCAGCAGCTTCTCTCTGGCGGGACGTCTGCGTCCGGAAGCCTTGGCGTCGTGAGTCTTGGTTGTATTCATGGCACCATCCTTATTAGTTAGACCAGTCTACCTAATTACTCTGAGAACCGACAGGAAGGCGCATCGGGTTCCCCTCCGGGATGGGCGGACATCGCTACCACCAGCGGCGAACAGCACCACAGGGAGCTTGCCCGTCGCGGCAACTTCTTTCACCAGCTCGTACGGGGCCTGCAACTCCTTCGCCGCGACGTACAGCTCGTCCTCGGGCAGGGACGACTGCTTGGCGATCTCGGCACGGACCTTACGCATGCGACCGGCCGGAATCCGTGGTGTTAACGCGGTTGGAGGCGGTGGGCTGGGGCAGGATCCGCCACTGAACGGCAGCACCGTTCAGTGGCGGAATCAGGTCACCGCGATGAAGCGTAATGCGGACCAGCGGTTCCGGGATGGATTCCCAGATTCCGGAGGTTGGACAGTGGCTGCCGGTTTCGGCGAGCCTGTCGTCGCGCCGCATCAGGCGCGTTCCGCCGCGTGGCCTCATGTCCTGGTCGCTCTTAGCCAACTTCTTGCCGTTCACGCAGGGCGAGCCGGCGAGGGCTGTTGGGGTTCAGGAGGGAGTTTTTGCGTCCGTAGAACCAGTAGACGATGAGCCCGATGATGAGCCAGCCGCCGAAGCGGACCCAGGTGTCCCAGTGCAGCTGCAGCATCAGGAAACCGGAGGCGAGCAGGCCGAAGATCGGGACGATCGGCATGAAGGGGATGCGGAAGGTGCGGGGTGTGTCCGGGCGGGATTTTCGCAGGACGATGACGGCGGCGCATACGACCACGAAGGCAGCGAGGATGCCGATGTTGGTCAAGTCGGCGACCAGGCGGATGGGGAAGACTCCGGCCAGGAGAGCCGAGGCGATGCCGGCGATCCAGGTGACACGCAGCGGCACGCCGCGTTTGCGGTCGGTCTTGGCGAACCAGCCCGGGAGCAAGCCGTCGCGGCTCATGGAGAACCAGACGCGAGTGACGCCGAGCATGAAGGTGAGCATGACAGTGAGGATGGAGACGACGGCGAATGCGGAGATGATGGTGGCGATCGTCGGCATGCCGACCGAGTCAAAGGCCGAGGCGAAGGCGCTTTGCGGGTTGATTGCCGTGTATTTCTGCATGCCGGTCAGCACGAGAGTCGCCAGGACGTACAGGGCCATGGCGATGGCCAGGGAGAGCAGAATTGCTTTGGGCATGTGTTTTTTGCCGTCGACTGCTTCTTCGGCGGCGGTGCTCATGGCGTCGTAGCCGAAGACGGCGAAAAAGACCGTGGCCGCTCCTGCCATGGCCGGCTCGAAACCGTTTGGCATGAAGGGCACGAAGTTTTCGGTGTGGATATGGAAGATGCCGATCCCGATGATGGCCAGGACCACAATGATTTTCAGGCCAACGGCGATAAGTTCGAAGCGTCCAAAGCTCTTGGAGCCGCGGCTGAGGATCCACGTGACCAGCAGGCAGGTCAGGATCGCAGGTAAGTTAATGATGCCGTCGGGGGTTTCCGGGGTGTGGGCGTAGGCGAGGGCTGCCGGCAGTTCGATGCCGATGCCGCCGAGGAACGCTGAGAAGTAGCCGGATATGCCAATAGCGACGACCGAAACGATCGCAGTGTACTCGAGCAGAAGGTCCCATCCAATGAACCATCCGACAATCTCACCCAGGGCGACATAGCCATAGGTGTAGGCGGATCCGGCGCGCGGAATCATCCCGGCAAACTCGGCGTAGGACAGGGCGGCGGCAGCGCTGGCAAGCCCGGCCATGAGGAAGGAGATGACAACCGCTGGCCCAACAGCCGGATTGACTGCATCACCGCGGGCCACGACGCCAGCCAGCGTGAAGATGCCGACACCGATGATGCCTCCGACGCCAATGGCGGTCAGTTGCCACAGGCCCAAAGCCTTGTTGAGTCCGGAACCGTGACCATCCTCCTCTCCGACCTCATCGATGGGTTTACGGCTGAGCACGGAATAGCGCACAGGACTTGACATGAAGCTCCCGAGTTAGTGGTTTGCCTGCCTTGGGGCACTGCAGTGGGCGCCAGGCGGCGGTGACGTGGGTAACAAGGATTCTGGTCTACAGAACGTAGGATTGTCAACAATCAGAGAATTGGCACTAGCCGTTTATCGCTGTGAGCAGTACGATTGTTGACAATCGTCCGATACTTCGATATTCGAGGAACCTCATGAAACGTACCGAAGGCTTCCAGCCCATCAGCCAGGAGTCCACTCCTGCGCTGATCGCTGCCCAACTGCGAGAGCACATCAGCAAGGGCTCCATGGCCCCCGGCGCCCAGCTGGTGGAGATGGAAATTGCCAGTGCCCTCGGCGTCAGCCGCGGTCCCATCCGCGAAGCCATCCAGCGGCTGACGCAGGAAGGGCTGCTGGTCAGCATCCGCAACAGGGGTGTCTTCGTCGTTGAATTCGGACAGGAAGACATCCGAGACATTTACGAAGCACGCACGGCCGTGGAAAAGGCTGCGGCCGGGATCCTCGTCACCGGCGACCACGCCCTGGCCGGCAAGGAACTGCTGCTCAAGGTGGACGCTATGGAAGCCGCCCGTAAGAAAAACAACTCCGAGGCCATGTCAGCGGCAGATGTCGCCTTCCATGAACGCCTCGTCGAGATGGCAGCCAGTCCACGGCTGTCGCGCATGCACGGCACCCTCCTGACCGAGACCCGAATGTGCCTGAACCGGCTGGAGGGCCGCTACTTGGACGAATCGGTCAGGGTCGCTGAACACCGTCACATCGCCGAGGCACTCAGCACCGGCGACGCGAACGAGTTGATGAAACTGCTCGACGCCCACAAGGACGACGCCCTGGCCCGCCTACTGACTGAGAAGCCTTCAAACGCCAGTCTCCAGACTGCCTAGAGAGTCCAGGCAGTGATGCATCATGTTCGATGATCTTCAGCGACGGGTCAACGAGGTCGCCCGACGGGTAGGACTACCGGTCTCCCTGACAACACCCGATCTGGACTCCATCGTTTTCAGTCCCCACTCCGGGCTCATCATCGACACCGTGCGCTCCAAATCCCTCCTTAGCCGTGGCACCGAAGAATGGGTTGTCAGGTGGTTCCGGAAGGCAGGGGTGGGTGGTTCCCTGGAGCCGACGTTCGTTCCCGGTATACCGACGAAGGAAGCCATGTCCCGGTGGGTGGTACCGGTGCATTCGGGCGGCGTCATCCTCGGCTACCTGGCGATCCTTGATCCGGAAGCCATCTGCGATTCAGAAACCCTCGAGGCCGTAGCCGAGCAGGCCGCGGACATCGCACGCATCATGGTCGATTCCGAGGAGTCGGCCCGCCTGGCCAAGGACAGGCTCCGCCGGGTCCTGACCGGGCATGGCACCGACCAGGCCGCGGCCACCAAGGAACTTTGGGACCAGCTCGACAGTCGGGTCCACGAGTGGATGATCGCGGCCGCGACGTCCGTGGACGCCGCCGTGCACAAGATTGAGAGAAGCCCCAAAGCGCAAGTACAGCGCGGGGAACGGTCCGTAGGGGCACTCACCATCGAATGCGCGTTCGAGGATCATCACGTGTTTCTCCTTGCCGGCGACTCAACTCTGGACCCGGATGCCCTTGCCGACCTCATCCCCTGCTGCCCGGCGCCTGTCATTGGAGCTGGCAGACCGGTCGAGGAACCGACCGGCCTCCCACTTTCCTACCGGCAAGCTCTCGGAGCATTGCGCACTGCCACCGCCATGGAACCTGCTCGCGGCATCGCCGTCCGCTGGGCTGAGCTGAGTCCCATCAAGGTCCTGGCCCTTCAGGATCCGGACATCCTTGAAGACGCCGTGCCCTCGGCAATCGCCTCCCTCTGGTCGGAAAGCGAACTTCTCGAAACCGTTGACCACTACCTGGACCACGGGCGCAAACCCGACCTCGTCGCCGACAGCCTCCACATCCACCGAGGCACCCTGTACTACCGCCTCCGCAAATTTGAGGACGCCACGGGCCTGGACCTGGAGTCCGGCAAAGACCGGCTGACGATTCAGCTCTCCCTGGAGGCCCTCAAGCTCCTGCGGGCACCCAAATGGCATCATGCCCACTAGCCGCTGCTGGAAGATAAGAAGACCATGATCTGCACGTACCTGTTGTTGCGTCCTGCCCCGGAATCCTTGGACGCGCTCGTCGCCTACTACCTCGACCATGACGTCATTGGCGCTGCAGTGCCCTATGGACTGCGGGTGGGAGAGCTTGCCCATCCCGCAGAGAATGCCACCACTGTCGCTGTCGTCTCCCTTTGGGACTCGCAGGATGCCTACGACGGTTGGTTGAAGGCGCCGGAGCGTAAGATCCTCATTGCCGGCATGATGCCGCTCCTCGATGGTGGCGACTCCATCACTGGCTGGAGCAAGGAAACGGATGATGCCTTCAGGAGCGTGGATTTCTCGGTGCTCTTCGGCGGACGACCCGTTTCCGTCAGGATCCGCGCAGAGGTAGACACCGCTCAGCCCTGAACACTGGTCTCTCCGGCAGTGGCCCGGGCGCGCGCACAGATTGAACGGTAGTCGGAACGATACTTGAACGGCAGTTGAACCAGCGGCGATGAACACTGACCCCGCGTCCATAGTTCCAACGTGACCCCGGTCATAGGCTTTAGTCAACAATCCGACAAAAGCCGAAAGCGACCGACATGTCATCCACACTTATTTTGGCCAACGCCACGGTCATCACCGCCGACGGAACCGACCCCATCGAGAACGCGTTCATCCGCGTGGACGGGACCCGGATTTCCCGAGTCTCACGCACCGCTATCCAGAGCACCGAGGCCACCGTCATCGACTGCACCAGTATGACTGTCATCCCGGGTCTCATCGACGCCCACACCCACATTTCCGCCGGGGACTACCTGAACAAGGTCCACCTCCTGCCAACGGCAGTGAACGCCGCCCGCGGCTTCCGGGCCCTTAGCGAATGCCTCGACTACGGCATCACCACCATCCGCGACGCCGGGTTCACGGACTACGGCTTCAAGCAGGCCGTCCTCGAAGGCAGCGCCGAAGGACCCCGGATGCACCTGGCCATCGCCCCGCTCAGCCAGACCGGAGGCCACAGCGACTTCCGCACCCGTGAAGAGGACGACTACCGGCGGGCGGACGGGATCTACCACCCAGGCTTGGTCGCCGATGGCCCTGACGGGTGCCGGCGTGCTGCCCGCGAAGTATTGCGCCGGGGTGCGGACCAGATCAAGATCATGGCCAGTGGAGGCTGCACCTCCCCCACCGACAGTGTGGACCACACCCAGTTCACGGACGAGGAGATGCGGGCCATCGTTTACGAAGCCCGGGCCCAAGAGAAATACGTCATGGCCCACGCCTACACTCCACAGTCCATCCTGGCCTGCGTCGCAGCAGGTATCCGCAGCATCGAACACGGCAACGGCGTGGACGAGGAGGCAGCAGACGCCATGCGCGAATCGGGCACCTTCGCTGTCCCCACCGTCGCGACCTACGAGTTGCTCCTGCGCGACGGCCTTGCCGGCGGCATGCCCGAAGACCAGGTCACGATGGTCAAGAAAGTCCTTGGAACCGCCTACGAGGCGCTGGAAATCCTCAAAGACCGCGGCGTCAAAATCGCCTCAGGTTCGGACGTACTGGGGCCCCATCAGGGCTACAAGACCTACGAACTCGAACTGAAGGCGCGGGTGCTCGGTGCACTGGGCACCCTCGAAGCAAGCACCCGCACCAATGCCGAACTGATCGGCATGGATCAGGACCTCGGCACCATCACCGAAGGCAAACTCGCCGACTTGGTGGTTCTCTCCCGCGACCCGCTGGCCGACATCACCACACTGCAGGACAAATCCACCTTCCAGCTGGTCCTAAGCGAAGGCCGAATCCTCCGGGATCGACGCAACGCCTAGCTCACTCCCCCAACAACAAGGAACATAGACATGCAAAGTCAAAGCACCGCGATTTCCCCTCCGGAAGCGCTCGAACAAAGCCAGGCCAAAAAGGCCTACGTCGCCGCCGGCATCGGCTGGGGCCTGGACGGCCTGACCTGGACAATCTACGGCTTCGCTCTCACCGCCGTCGGCCCGGTCCTCGGATTCACCTCCGCCACCGCGGGCTGGATCACCGCCATCAGCATCGTCGCCTCCGCCGTCGGCGGCGCCCTCGGCGGCGTCCTGGCAGACCGGTTCGGCCGCGTCCGGACCCTGACCTGGGTCATTCTGGGCTACTGTCTCTTCACTGGCCTGACCGCAACCTCCCAGGACGTCACCCAGTTCGCCATCTGGCGAGTCCTCGAAGGCCTCGCCTTCGGCGCCGAATGGGCTGTTGGTGCAGCCCTCGTCTCCGAATACGCACCGGCCCACAAACGCGGCCGCATCCTCTCTGCCATCCACAGCTGCTATGCCCTCGGCTGGGCACTGTCCACCGCCATCTACCTCTGGGTCTTCTCCATGGCCGATCCGGCCGTCGGCTGGCGCTACCTGTTCTTTATCGGCGTCATACCGGCCATCGTCGCCTTCTGGATCCGCCGCACCGTCAAGGACAAGGTCCAGGTCACGAAGAAGCCCAAAGGCACCAAGCTTCCATTGACGATGCTCTTCAGCCGCTCCCAGATACGCACCACCCTCCTGGCCACCCTTCTGGGCATGGGCGTCCAGGGCATCTACTACTCCGTCTTTGTCTTCCTTCCCTCGTTCCTGAAAACCGAGCGGGGAATGAGTGTGGTCGGCACCGCTGGCTACACCTGGGTTGTCATCGCCGGGTCGTTCCTTGGCTACCTGATTTCGGGCCACATCCACGACCGGTTCGGCCGCCGCCCTACCTTCGCTTTCTTCTTCCTCGCCTCCATCGCCTCCATCGTCCTGTTCGTGCTGACACCGGTGGCGCAGCCGTTCATCGCCCTGCCCATCTGTTTCCTGCTCGGCTTCTTCGCCTCCGGCCAGGCCGGCGGCCTGGGCGCCTTCCTGGCCGAACTCTTCCCGACCGAAATGCGCGCCACCGGACAAGGATTCGCCTACAACGTAGGCCGCGGCGTGGCCGCTTTCGGCCCACTGTCCATCGGCCTGTTTTCCGCCTCCATCGGACTGGGAAACTCCATCATGGCTGTAGGTGCCGTCGGGGCAACCCTGGCACTGCTCGCCGTCTGGGCGCTGCCGGAAACGAAGAACAAGGATATCCTCGCCACCCACTAATATTTTTCGTAGGATTGTTGACAATCTTGATGTGGACGATCATTATGGATTCAGGTGGTCAGCGCCACATCCTGACCCGGCGGGACCCGCTTCCGCAAACGCCGGACACCGCGCAAGCCCCGACCGGGGCCAACAACGACAAACAAAAGGGAAAGAACATGTTCGAAGAATTCGACGCCCTTAGCTTCGACTGCTACGGGACTCTGATTGACTGGGAAGCCGGCATCGCCGCCGTTCTCGGACCCTGGGGCCGCGCAACTCGTCCCGAACTGACCGACGAAGACCTTCTCCTGGCCTACGCGGACGAAGAAGCCCGTATCGAAAAGGAACACCCGACCACCCTCTACCCCCAGGTCCTGGCCGAAGCGTTCCGCGCAACCGGCGCCAAGCTGGGTATCCCGGTGTCCGACGCAGACGCTGAGAAGCTCGGCTCCTCGGTCCCGGAATGGCCCGCCTTCCCGGATTCAGTCGAAGCGCTGCGCAAGCTCAAGACCCGCTTCAAGCTGATCATCCTCTCCAACATCGACAAGAAGAGCTTCGAAGGCAGCAACGCCCGCCTCGGTGTCGAATTCGACCGGATCATCACCGCCGAAGAGGTCGGCAGCTACAAGCCGAACCAGCGGAACTTCGGCGCCCTCAACGCCTACGTCGACAGCGAAGGCCTCAAGGTCCTGCACGTGGCCCAGAGCCTGTTCCACGACCATGTTCCGGGCAAGGCTGCCGGCCTGAAGGGCGTCTGGATCAACCGCCGCCATAACGCTCCGGGCTGGGGCGCAACCCCCGACCCCGGCGCCGAAGTCAGCCCCGACTGGACGTTCAACTCCATGGCCGAATTCGCTGACGCCGCCGTCCCGCAGACGGTCGCGTCGAACTAAGCTCCGGCTTACCCGATCCGCGGCCAGCACCCTGAGGCCCCTAGCGGCGGTACCCGGGTGCTGGCCGCACCACTATCCAAACGATTGGTACATCCGATGACTTCCCTTAGCCCCATCCTCAAGCAAGCCACCCCCGTCGTGGTGGACCATGCTCTCGGCAGCTGGATCTACGGCACCGACGGCCGGGAGTACCTGGACTTCACGACCGGCATCGGCGTGACCAGCACCGGCCACTGTCACCCGAAGGTCGTCGCCGCCGCCCGCGAACAGGTCGGCAAGATCATCCACGCCCAGTACACCACCGTCATGCACCAGCCCCTGCTGGAACTGACCGAGAAGCTCGGGGAAGTCCTCCCCACCGGCCTGGATTCCGTCTTCTACGCCAACTCCGGTTCCGAGGCAGTCGAGGCCGCGATCCGTCTGGCCCGCATGGCCACCGGACGACCCAACATTGTCGTCTTCCAGGGCGGCTTCCACGGCCGCACCGTCGCTGCCGCATCCCTGACCACCGCCGGCACCAAGTTCTCCGCTGGATACTCACCGCTCATGGCCGGCGTGCACATGTCCGCGTTCCCGTACGCCTACCGCTACGGCTGGGACGAAGCAACCGCCGTCGAGTTCGCCCTCCAGGAACTGGACTACCTGCTCAAGACCCGCACCGCACCCAACGACACCGCCGCGTTCCTGATCGAACCGGCCCTTGGCGACGGTGGCTACCTGCCCACCCCGCCGGCGTTCATGGAAGGCTTGCGCGAACGCGCCGACCTGCACGGCATTAAGCTCATCTTCGACGAGGTCCAGGCAGGCGTTGGCCGCACCGGTAAGTTCTGGGGCCACCAATACTCCACTGCAACTCCGGACATCATCATCACCGCCAAGGGCATCGCGTCGGGCTTCCCGATTTCTGCAATCGCGGCGTCCACCGAGACCATGTCCAAGGCATGGCCCGGATCCCAGGGCGGCACCTACGGCGGCAATGCCGTGGCCGCAGCGGCCGGCGTGGCAACCCTCGGTGTCGTCGAAGAAGAAGGACTTGTGGAGAACGCCCGCGTCCGCGGCCTGCAGCTGCAGGCCGGCCTGAAAGCCATCCAGTCCCGTTTCCCCGTCATCGGCAACGTCCGCGGCCTGGGCCTGATGCAGGGCATCGAGTTCACCACCGCCGACGGCACCCCGGACGCAGCCACCGCCGCGGCCGTCCAGCAGGCCACCATCGACCAGGACCTGCTGTCCCTGACCTGCGGACCCGAAGGCAACGTGGTCCGCCTCATCCCTGCCCTCGTCGTCACCGAAAGCGAAATCGAAGCTGGTCTCCAGCGCTTCGAAGCAGCAGTAGGCGCCGTCGTCGGCGCAGTACCGGCCACCGCCGGAGTCTAGGCACGTCATGACCCACGATGTTCTCTCCGCTCCGGAGCGCGCCCAGATCCTCGTCCGGCTTGAAGCCTCAGGCGTACCCGTGGACTCTTCAGGCCACCGGTTGGCCGCGTACTCCTATGATGCGTCCAACTACCGGGTACCGCCCATTGCCGTCGTTTTTCCACGCACCGTGGACGACGTCGTCGAGGTCGTTGGCGCCTGCCGCGAAACAGCAACGCCCGTGATAAGCCGGGGCGGAGGAACATCGATGGCCGGCAACGCCATTGGACCCGGCATCGTGCTGGACTTTTCCCGGCACATGGACCGGATCCTTTCCATCGACGAGACCGCGGGGACCGCCGACGTCGAAGCCGGCGTCATCCTTTCCCACCTGACCCGGGAGACTGAAAAGGCGACCGGCGGCAAGCTGACTTTCGCTCCCGACCCGTCCTCAAAGAACCGTGCCACCATCGGCGGTTCCATCGGCAACGACGCCTGCGGCAACCACTCCGTACGCTACGGACGCACCTCCGACCACGTCGAAGAGATTGACGTCATCACGACTGACGGTGCCCGACTCACCGCGACTTCCACCGGCCTGCGCGCCACCGACACCTCGGACGCGTTCTCTGTCTCGCGGGCCTTCGAACTCGGCGAGGAGCTAAAGCAGCTGGCCCAGGACCACCTCGCCGCGTTCCGCGTCGAGCTGGGTCGTATCCAGCGGCAGGTCTCCGGTTACCACCTGGCCAACCTCCTGCCAGAAAACGGCCTGAACCTCGCCCGGGCCTTGGTCGGTACCGAAGGAACCTGCGCGGTCGTCGTGCGTGCCAGGATGAAGCTCGTCCCCAAAGCGCCCAGCGCCCTGCTGGTCTGCCTCGGCTACGCGGACGTCGTGGACGCTGCCAAAGACATCGAAACCATCCTTGAGTTCTCCCCCGCCGCCGTTGAAGGCATCGACGAGGCCATCGTCGACACAATGCGGATGCGCCGGGGCGAGGACTCCGTGCTCGGGCTACCCAACGGCAAAGCCTTCCTCTACGTCGACCTGGACGGGGACAACCCCGAAGACGTCGCCGCCGAAGCGGACCAGCTCATTCACCGGCTTGCAGCCAACGGCCGCCTCGTGGACGGCCGCGCCGTCCCCGACACCACCGAACGGGCCACCCTGTGGCGCGTCCGTGAAGACGGCGCCGGCCTCTCCTCCCGACCGGCCAGCGGCGGAGAATCCCAAGCCGGATGGGAAGACTCTGCCGTGGCACCGGAAAATCTCGCCGCCTACCTGGCAGACTTTCGGGAATTGCTGGCCGAGTATGGCCTGACCGGCATCATGTACGGCCATTTCGGTGCCGGCTGCATGCATATCCGCATCACCTACGACCTGCGCAGCGACGCAGGCCGGATCGTGTTCAGCAAGTTCAGCCAGGCCGCCGCGGAACTCGTGGTCCGGCACGGCGGTTCGCTCTCCGGCGAGCACGGCGACGGGCGCGCCCGCTCGGCACTCCTACCCGTCATGTACTCCCCCGAAATGATCTCTGCGTTCGGCACCTACCGGAAGCTGTGGGATCCGGCCGGACTGTTGAATCCCGGCTCCATCACCGACGCCGACGCCATCGAGGAAAACCTCGCCCTCGAAGGGATCCCGGACCGTGAATGGCGGACCCACTTCGAACTCCGGCCCGTCGAAGCCGCAGCTGCCGGCGCCGATGCCTGGGTGCACGCCGTCCAAGCCTGTATCGGGGTGGGACGATGCCGTTCCGACGCCGGCGGGGTCATGTGCCCCAGCTACCGGGCCACCGGCGACGAGAAAGACTCCACCCGGGGACGCTCCCGCGTACTCCAGGACATGGTCCGCGGTGCACGCAGCATCGATGAGGGCTGGAAATCCGAGGACGTCCGCGAAGCACTGGACCTGTGCCTGGCGTGTAAAGCGTGCTCCAACGACTGCCCCGCCGGGGTGGACATGGCCACGTACAAGTCGGAGTTCTTCTCCCACTACTACGAGGGCAAAGTCCGTCCGATGTCGCACTTCTCCCTCGGCTGGTTGCCGCGCTGGCTGAAACTGACCACACTTATCAGCCCGCTCGTGAACCTGGTCCTGGCTAGCCCGCTGGGCAAGGTCGTGGCCGCAGCAGGCGGGCTGACCACCCACCGGAAAATGCCCAAGTTCGCCTCCCGCGCCATGCTCCGCAAAGAACTGGCACCCTACGCGAATCCATCCACCCCTGCCGATGCAGTCCTGTTCGTGGACTCCTTCACCAAGGGCTTCAGGCCCGAAGTGGCCGGGGCAGCCGCACGGGTCATGGAAAGCACGGGCCGCACCGTCGGCTGCGAATCCGATGCCTGCTGCGGCCTGACCTGGATCTCCACCGGCCAACTGGACACCGCCAAAAAGCTCATGGGCAAAGCAGTAGCAAAGCTCGACGACGGAACCGACGCCCCCATCGTCGTCATCGAACCGAGCTGCGCAGCGGCCTTGAAGAAGGATGCCCCCGAACTGCTCGGCACCGAAGCGGCAGAACGCGTCTCCCACAGGATTCGCAGCTTCGCTGAAGCGGTAAAGGAATGGGTCGACGGCGGATGGACACCACCCGCAGTACCGACCGATGTCACGGTGCAAACCCACTGCCACGAGTACTCCACCTTCGGAGCCACCGTCCAACGGAAGGCCCTGGCAGCCCTCGGCGTCGCCAACGTCAACGAAGCCACGGGCTGCTGTGGCGTCGCCGGGAACTTCGGCTTCGAAGCCAACCACTACGACATCTCCATGAAGGTCGCCGAACAAGCCTTGGTACCGGCCCTGGCCAAAACGCCTGCCGACATTCCCGTCCTCGCCGACGGCTTCAGCTGCGCCATGCAGGTCAAGCAGCTCGAACCCGAACGCAAAAGCCTGCACCTTGCAGAACTCCTCGACCCCCAGACCACCCACAAGACTGAAGGATGACCATGACCACCACCGCGCAGGCCCCCGTGGGGCTGAAGACCGAACTGTTCATCAACGGAAACTGGGAAGACCTTCCCGACCGGCCCCGCATCCAGGTGCACAACCCCGCGACCGGCGAACTCATTGCCGAAATCCCCGATGCCGGTCCCGAAGACGGACGCCGCGCAGTTGACGCCGCCAACGCCGCGCAGGACGCTTTCGCAGCCCTGTCCTCCCGTGCCCGTGCAGACATCCTCCTCGACGCTCACAAACTGCTGCTGGCCTCCAAAGAAGAACTCGCCACGATCATGACCGCAGAGATGGGCAAGCCCCTGGCTGAAGCCCGCGGCGAGATCGACTACTCTGCCGGCTACCTGCAGTGGTACGCCCAGGAAGGCGTCCGAGTCCAAGGCTCACACGCCGAATCCCCCAGCGGCCGCGGACAAATCGTCCTCTCCCGCGAACCCATCGGCGCCTCCCTCCTGATCACCCCGTGGAACTTCCCATTGGCCATGGGCGCCCGCAAGATCGCCCCCGCCATCGCGACCGGCTGCGCCGTCGTCGTCAAACCCGCCGAGAAAACCCCGCTGACCATGCTTTTCCTGGCAAAGATCTTCGAAGAAGCCGGTGCCCCGGCCGGAACAATCAACGTGGTGACCACCTCCAGCTCCAGCGCCCTGGTCGCTCCCCTGCTCGCCGAAGGCCTCGTCCGTCACCTCTCCTTCACCGGATCCACCTTCGTCGGCTCCAAGCTGCACGGCCAGTGCTCGGACCACATGATCCGCACCTCGCTCGAGCTCGGAGGCAACGCCCCGTTCATCGTCTTCGAGGATGTCGATCTGGACCAGGCGGTCACCGAGATCACCGCAGCGAAGATGCGCAACATGGGTGAGGCCTGCACCGCAGCCAACCGCGTCCTGGTCCACGAAAGCATCGCCGAGGAGCTCACGGCCAAACTGGTTGAACGGTTCGCCTCCTTCCGGGTGGGCAATGGCTTTGAAGAGGGCACGGATGTCGGGCCCATGATTGATCAGGCCAGCGTCGAACGCATCCAGTCCCTGGTCAATGACGCCGTCACACGCGGCGCAGAAGTCCGTGTCGGCGGGACCATTCCGGAAGGCCCCGGATCGTTCTACCCGCCCACCGTGCTGGCGAACGTGACCCGCGATGCCCGACTGACCCAGGAAGAGATCTTCGGGCCGGTCGCCCCGATCATCACCTTCACCGACGAAGACGACGCCGTTGCCCTCGCCAACGACACCGCCTATGGGCTGGCCGGATACCTGATGACCAACGACCTCGGCCGGGCCCACCGCGTGGCACGCCGATTGGAAGTCGGCATGGTCGGTATCAACTCCGGCATCATCTCCGACGTCGCAGCGCCGCTGGGCGGCGTAAAGGCTTCGGGCATCGGCCGTGAGGGCGGCGTACTGGGCATCGACGAGTTCCTCGAGTACAAGTACACCTTCATCCCTTTCCAGTAAGCACGCATCCGGCGACAACCGTCGCTGCTGCAAGGGCTTAGGCCCGCCGCGACCCGTGCTCAGGGCCGCCAACAGACCGCGGACCGTACCGATTGCACATGGCACTGTGTTCAATCGGTGCGGTCCGCACCCATCAAACAGGAAGGACGATCCCATGTCCGACCCAGCGGGGATTACCTTCCTACCTGCACGACCCGGGCACCTCATCATGAAGGTCGGTCACCCATCCGAGCACGGCAGATACCTCCTGGCCTTGCGGGACATGGTCGAATCCCTCAACCTCTTGGGAGTCACACGAATCCGTGCGCTCAAAGACCGACTCCACATCGGATATGACGCGCGGATCGTGGACCCTGCGGATCTCGAAGACATGCTCACCGCCGCCGACGCCGCTGTCCACTTCGCGCGAGGTGATCATACGGCCCGCATCCACAGCCTCTCCGTGGCCTTTGACGGCCCCGGCAGCATCGATCTGCCTGTGGCGGGCTTGCTGCTGGGTACCTCAGAGACCGGGCTGATTCGCCGTCTTTGCCGAACAGGACACGTCGTAGCGTCGCTCACGGCTCCTACTGCAGCCCCCGTCGTCGACGTCACCGCATCCAAAGCCATGCCGGCCCTGTCTCACGCTTGCCGGGCCCATAAAGCCGTGTTGCCCGGCACGCTTCTCCTCTCTGATGTCGGCGTTACCATCGCCGCGCTCGGAGGCTTCAGCAACGAATACCAGATTGGGCGGGTAGTACAACGCGGGACCACACGGCCGCAACCGCTCCACATCGGAGACGTTGTCAGATTTCAACACGCGGCCCCTCAACAACTCAGCGAATCCATCCCCCGGGAATGTGCGAGATGAAAAAGAGAAACCAAGGCTCCGATCCTTTCGAACCGGCCCAACCGGGCGACCTCATCATCTGAGGCGGGGAGCAGCGACCGCTGAAAGTAGCGTCATGAAGCACGAACCAGTACAGCTATCCATGATCCTCTGGCAGAAATATCACTTCTTAACGACCACGTTTCCGCGCCACAGCAACCCACACGGCACCGCGGACCCACAGGTGGGAACACCAGACGGTACGCCAACACCACGGCATCCCGTGCTGCTTCTTTGGAAGCTGTGGTCCCTGGACCAATAGAATCCACGTAGCCCAAAATCGACAATTGCCGGGCGGTCCTCGTTTCGCCGCTATCGGCACCACGATCATTCAGCTTGAATCCGATTGTGGGCGCTCATGGTTCGCCGCGTCCGTGTTCGTTCACCCGGGCATATCATTACCGGCAGATAGAATCTGGGACTTCTGCGCCTTTGCAGGGCTTGCAGCTCTCTTGAAAGCGACGTCGCCCTCGATGGGCCGTATATACCGGGATCAGCGACCGCCGTTCCGCGCCGTCGTGCAGGAGTCGTTACAGTCCAGGTTGGCCCGGCCTTTGCGGATGGGCCAACCTGGATTTTCGAGTCAGTTTCTGTATGCCTTGATGATGCCTTGAAGGATATTTTCGATAATGGCGTCATCCATGGCGGTGGACAGTGCGATCAGTCCTGATGTTCCGAGCAGGATCCCCTCACGGTAAGCGCGCCACCATGCAGCGTTCATATCCTTGGGAAAGATTCGGATGAGCGATCCGAATCCGGAACACTCAATTCCTGCTTGCAGCAATCCCTCCCGCAAAGCGTTGCCTTGGCTATTGAGTTTTTCGATGGTGTCCTGACGGAAGTAGTCCAATGCGGTCAATCCTGCATTCATGGTTACGGGGTTGGCGCTGAAGGTTCCGCCCCAGGCGACTGTGCCTGGCAAGGCTGGGTTCGTTGTTGCCATGATGGTGGCCTTTCCACCGACAGCTCCGACGGGGAAACCACCACCAATGACTTTGCCCAACGTTGTCAGGTCAGGCTCAACACCGTAAACGCCCTGCAATCCTCCGAAGCCGGATCTGAATGTTATGACTTCATCGATGATGAGCAGGGCATCGTGTGCTCTGGTTTGTTCACGGACCAGTGTCACGAATGATTCGTCGGCGGGCTTGAGGCCAGCTCGGTTTGGCATCAAGTCGATTACGACGGCTGCCACATCCCGGCCCCGCTCCCGAAACAGACTTGTGAATGACTCCGCGTCTCCGATCGGCAGGGTAATCACCGAATCGGCCACGCTGCGAGGTACGCCCGGCATGGAGGGATCGATGACCGCGTCAGATGTCCCGTGGTAGCTTCCGGCGAAGCGGACAATGATGTCCCTGCCGGTGTGCGCTCTCGCGATCCTCATAGCCTGCATGACCGCTTCAGTGCCTGAATTGACGAAGCGCCACTGTTCGGAGGAGGGCAATCGCCGGCTGAGCTCTTGGGCCAATCGGATCTCGGATTCCGTGGGTAGACCGAACGAGGTACCTTCTTCGATGACCTCGTGAACTTTGTCGAGTACCGGCCGGAACTTGTGACCGTGAATCAGGGAGGTGTAGTTGTTGTTGCAGTCGATGACCCTGTGGCCGTCAACGTCGGTGACGTAGGCGCCCTCCCCGGCAGCGGCATAGGGTGCGCTCGGTGGGACGAATAGGGTCGAACGGGTATTTCCGCCGGGGAGGACCCGAAGGGCTTCCTCGAAAAGCCTTGAGTTCGTCGCTAGCTGGACACCTGTCATTATTCGGCCTCCTTACCCGGTGCAACTGGCTGGATCCCGGTGCCGCGTGTTTCCCTGGTTGCCAATGCAGTCAGTGCCACGATTAGGCAGCCCAAGCCTACATAGATCTGGATCGACAAGGTTGAATGGAAGGTACTTAGCAGCCAGAGAGAGATTGTTGGCGCGAGGCTGCCCCCGACAATGCCGGAGAGTTGGTATCCGATGGAGGCGCCGCTGTATCGGTGTTCGGTGTCGAATAGTTCGCAGATCCAGGATGCCTGTACGCCGTACATGGCCGAGTGGAAGAAAAGGCCCAGGACGACGCCGAGGACGATGAGCACACTGCTCTTGGTATCGAGCATGGGGAAGAACGCGAAGATCCAGGCCAGGCAGCCGACGGCACCGATAACAGTGATGCGGCGACGGCCATATTTATCACTCAAGGCGGCGAAGGCCGGGTAGGTGAAGATCTGCATGGCTGCTGCGATCAGGCTGGCGATCAGGCCAATCTCCCGGGGAAGGCCCAGAGTTTGCGCGACGTAGGTCAGCGTGAACGTGACGCAGGTGTAGTAGACGATGTCGGCGCCGGCTCGGATGCCGACGATCTTGAAGACTTCTCCGGACTGTCTGCGGAAGACTTCAACGATGGGTGGCCGTTTGGGTTTTTCTGTCCGGCTTTCTTCCAGTGCCAGGAAGGCCGGGCTTTCGGAGACTTGGCGTCGGATATAGATGCCGATGAAGACGACCACGACGGAGAGGATGAACGGCACGCGCCAGCCCCAGGCGATGAACTGGTCGTTGCTTTGAATCGCCGACATCAGGAAGAGCACCCCGGTGCTCAGGAGGGTACCGATGGGGACGCCGACTTGGACGAAGCTGGTAAGGAAGCCCCTTCGTGCGTCTGGTGCGCGTTCTGCGATCATGAGGGCCCCGCCGGCCCATTCACCGCCCAGGGCCAGGCCCTGGATCATCCGGGTCACGATGAGCAGGATTGGCGCCAGGATGCCGACGGCGTCATAGCCGGGCAAGAGGCCGATGGCCACGGTCGAGGCTCCCATCAGGGAGATGGTGAAGAGCAGGATGTTCTTCCGGCCGATCCTGTCGCCAAAGTGTCCGGCGATGACGCCGCCCAAGGGGCGGGCGACGAATCCCATGGCGAAGGTGAGGAAGGCCAGTAGCGTGCCGGTCACGGGGTCAAAGGAAGGGAAAAAGACCTTGTTGAAAACCAAGGCGGCAGCGGAGCCGTAGAGGAAGAAGTCGTACCACTCCAGTGTGGTACCGACAAGGCTTCCGATGATGGCCTTCTTCAGGGTTTGCTGCTGCTCCTTGGCGGATAACATGAGATCACTCACTGCATGTCCTATCAGAATGGGTGGGTGGTGGCAGCTGAAGTTGCAGCTTCAGCTGCCACCGGTTGGGGTGTTCAGATCTGGACGAGATCTATGAGGGCATCGGTTGGTTCAGCCGATGCTTCGGGTGATAGGTAGCCATTTTCGATATCTCGTGCAATGGCTTCCTGTGTGCGTTTGGCCGGGTCCCCATATCCTGCCCCTCCAGGAGTACGGAGACAGACAATGTCTCCCTTCTTGAGTCCAACGTTCTCTCCCTTACTGACCATGGGGAGAACGACTTTTTTGCCGTCGAGTTGGAACCAGGGTGATGACGGCAGTCCGTTGTCTCCGCCGGCGCGTCCAACCGGCGGGGTCTTTGATTGATCGCCGAGCAGGCTGGCTTGGGCCTGCTCGGCCGTTAGTTCGAACTCGAAGTGAACACCGAATCCACCTCGGGTGGCCCCGCTCCCGGCCGAACCTTCACGCAGCCCGTAACGGTTGAACCGCACGGGGTAGCGCTGTTCCAGGGTTTCGATGGACTGAACACGGCCGATGCTCATCAGCGAGCAACCGTTGGAGAGGCCGTCTCCGTTGAGGTGTCCTCCGTAGCCGCCGCCAAGGAAGACATACATCACGTACTGGTTTCCGTCTTCGTCGGTGCCTCCCATCGAGAGGTTGTTCACGGTCGCTGATGATCCTGCCGGGACCCTCTCCGGGACGGCGCTTGCCAGAGCGCCCATGACTGCGGTGATGATGCGCTGGCTGGTTTCAGCTGCGCATCCCGCGACCGGGCGGGGAGGCAAGGCGTTGAGAAAGACGGTCTCGGGCAGGTTGAAGTTCAAGGGAGCCAAGATGCCCGAGTTGATGGGGATGTCCGGGAATACATGCTTGATGGCCACCAAGGTGCTGGAAATAGTTGCCGCTTTCACGGAGTTCATCGGTCCGGTGCAGGGGGCGGAGGAATGGCTGAAGTCGATATCCATTTCGTCGCCGCGAATTGTCAGCCGTGCGTCGACCCTGAGCGGTTCATCGGTGATTCCATCGTTGTCCATTACTTCGACAAAGGAGTAGAGTCCGTCGGGAATATCCGAGATGTAGGACCGCATCTGCGTTTCGCTGCGGTCGCGCAACTGTCCGATGACGGCGTTGACGGTTTCCACACCGTATTCGTTGAGCAGCTCGGTCAGCCGGTTGTCACCGACGCGGAGGGCGGTAGCCTGGGCGTCGATGTCTCCCATGACATCTTCGGGGATCCGGGAGTTGCTCTGAACCAAGCGAACGATGTCGGTTTGGAGCACGTCTTCCCTGAAGAGCTTCACCGCAGGGATGCGAAGCCCTTCCTGGTAACAGTCGCTTGCCGATGCCCCGAATCCGCCAGGGACCCTTCCGCCAAGGTCGGGCCAGTGACCTGTGTTCGCCAGAAAGGCGAACAGCTCACCCTTGTAGTAGTAGGGACGCACGAGTTTGGTGTCCATGATGTGCGTTCCACCCGCGAACGGGTCGTTGATGAGGTAGGTGTCTCCGGGAGCGAGTTCCTCGATCTGCTCGATCACAGAGGCAACCGTGTATTGCATGGTTCCGACGAAGATCGGCAGTCCGCGGTGGCCTTGGACGATCATGCTTCCGTCAGTGGCCGAGTAGATCCCGTCGGCGCGGTCCCAGGCATCGGAGATGACCGGGGAGAAAGCCATGCGCTCGAAGACCGTGTCCATCTCATCAGCGATCTGTTCAAGTCGGCCACGGATGACGGCCAGGGTCAGGGGGTCAATTTCGTGAGTCATGCTGATACCTCAACTACGAGACTTCCATTGGCTTGGACAACCGCGACGCTGCGGGGAGGCAGGATAGTCGTGGTGTCGGTTTGGTTGATGACTGCGGGGCCTTCGATGACCTGCCCTTCGACGAAGGATTCGCGCCGCAGGACGGGCACTTCATGTTCGCCGTCGTCGAAGATGACCGTCCGGGACCCTTCCCCACCGGGTACTGGTTGCGGCGCTTCAAAGTCGACATCCTTTCGCAGGCCGGTGACCACCGTGCGAAGAGAGACGAGGTTGATCGCACCGCTTCGTTGGCGGCTGCCGAATGTTTCTGCGTACTTGGCCAGGAAAGCGTCGGTCAGTGCCTCGGGAGTCCAATCGCTTTCCTGGGCGCCCAGAGGAACATCTATGGTGTACATCTGCTTTGCATAGCTGAGTACTGCGATGTGTTCTACCTCGATGTCGGTGGTTCCGAAGCCTTCCGAATGAAGTTTTCCTTCGCCTTCCTCCCGGTGGCCGGCGAGGGTAGCCTGCACGTCCCCAGGTGAACACTTGCGGACATCCGAGGTAACAGCGGTCATGAAGTCGTACTTGATATCTCCCATCAGACATCCGAAAGCGCTGAGGGCGCCCGGATGAGGAGGGATGATGACCGAATTCGCCCCGATGGATCGGGCAAGCTCAGCGATATGCAGCGGACCGGCACCGCCGAACCCAACCAGGGAGAACTTCCTTGGGTCGTGGCCTTTGTCGACACTGACCATGCGGATGGCGTTGGCCATCATTTCATTGGCAATACGGACAATGGCCAACGCCGCATCGGGAACGCTAAGGCCTAGTGGGATGGCAACATCGTTCTCGATAGCGATCCAAGCGGCGTCGTAGTCGAGCTGGAAGCCATCCTGGGTTCCGAGTGTTTGAGTCGCTGCGATCCGGCCCAGAACCATGTTGGCATCGCTGATCGTTGGCCGGGCGCCGCCGCGGCCGTAACACGCAGGGCCAGGGAAGGAACCTGCGCTTTCAGGGCCGACTTGGAGAATCCCCGCCCGATCGATGCTGGCTATTGATCCGCCGCCTGCTCCAATCGTCTTGATGTCGATCATGGGCAGTTTCAACGGGAGTCCGTATTCGATTTCACTCTCACTGGTCACCGCGGGAGCGGCGGCGGGAATGAGCGCGACGTCGAAGCTGGTGCCACCCATATCGCAGGAGATGACGTCGGGCAGACCGGCAGCCTTTCCGAAGTGGGCTGCTGCCACCGTACCTGCCGCTGGACCGGACAACAGTGTCCGGACAGCGTATTTGCCTGCTTGCTTGGCTGGAATGACGCCGCCGTTGGACTGCATGACCAAGACATCGTGGTTGAACCCTTGAGCAAGCATCCGATCCTGAACGGTGCCAAGGTAGAGGGACATCTGCTTGGTAACAAAGGCATTGATCGCGGTGGTGCTGGCCCGCTCGTACTCCCCAAGCTGCGGGGAGATCTCGTAGGAAACGGAGACAGCAACCTCTGGTAGCTCCCGTTGAAGGAAGTCCGCGACCTTGGCTTCATGCGCGCTGTTCGCGTAGCTGTTGATCAGGCATACGGCCACGGATTCAATTCCGTCATGGCGCAATGCTGTTACCAGGTCCCGCAAGGCCTCCTCTGTGAGGGGTGTGACGACTTCACCGTCGGAGCCAATTCGTTCGTCGAGTTCATACGAGCGTGAGCGGGGAACGAGGGGCGTGTACTGACCGGTGAGCCCGTAAGTTGTGGGACGGTCCCGGCGGCGCAATTCCAGGACGTCTTGGAATCCTCGCGTGGTGACAAGAGCTGTACGCGCTCCCTTGCGTTCGAGCACAGCATTGGTGGCCACTGTTGTTCCATGGAGGAGTGCATCCAGTTCTGAAAGCGGTACACCAAACTGGTTCAGTCCGTTGAGAAGGCCGTCGGCCTGCATGGCCGGGGTGGAAAATACCTTGGCAAGGCGCAGCTTGCGCTTGTCTTCTTCGTAAAGCAGCACGTCGGTGAACGTGCCGCCGACATCTATTCCGGCGACGTACGTCATCGGGTTCCTTTCAATAGCGGGGAGACTGGGGTTAGACTCCCTGGCCGCGCTTGGCGTGAATCTGGGTCATGGCGTGCGCGGTGGATAGTAGAGGTTCGGTCCATGAATCAATGTCGAATCGGTTGGACGGACCTGCGATGCTTAGTGCCGCTACAAGCTCTCCGGATGCGTTCCGGACCCCTGTCGCTACACCATTGATGCCGTCGGCGTACTCTCCGAGGTTTGTGGCGTAGTTGCGGCGCCTGATCTCATCGAACTGCTCGATCAAGGCTGATTTAAGACGCAGTTGTGCGGAGGAAACACCTTGGGGAAGCTCTTTGTTGGGGTATAGCGAATTGACCTCGTCGAGTGTCATGTGCGCGAGGAAGTATTTCCCTGAGGCACATGCGAAGAGCGGCATCCGAGTCCCAATGCGGATCTCGGCCCGAAGGATCTGCCGGCTTTCGAATCGTTGGACCATTACGGCGTGGCGGCCGTGCAGGAGAGCCAACGAAACCGATTCACCGGAGATGTCTGCCAGCTCCCGCATGGGACGGGCGATCGCTCCGCCAAATCGGACGTTGTCGGGAACGGCCGAACCAACCTCAAAGGCGGTGATACCGAGCCCGTAATTACCCGAGGCTAACTTCTGCACAAATCCTTGCTCAACGAGGGTGCTGAGAAGGACATGCGCACTGCTCTTTCCGATCTCGCAAGCTTCAGCGACATCGCTCAGCCGGAAGCCTTCAGGCCGGGTGGAAAGCAGGCGAAGGATCCGCAACGCCGTGCTGACAGTACTTGAAATCCTGGGTGTGGAGTTCATAATATGCGAACGCCTTTCGTAAGTTCTGAAAGAGGATAGGGACAAATGTGAGGTGCGTCAACAAGTTTTTTCGCGTTGCCGAGGCGTTTCCGATTGTCTTTGCTGTCTCGAAGGCGGCTGGCCAGCTGACGGGCCCTAACCGGCTTGATAGGCCTCGGCCCTGTTGTTCGCTTCATTCGGGGCCTTGCAGCGCGAGGTGCCGCAGTTGAAGACTTGAATGGCGTCGATGCCGCGCATGGCTGATTAGCCGAATCAATTTCAGTCTCCGACCACCTATTGATCAATGGACGACATGTCTAGGAAGCCCTAGCGGTGGTTTCGCTAGTTTCGACCAGACTCCTCCGCAGGATCGTCAGTCAGGATCTTTGGTACAAGTTCCCAAAGTCATGTCGTGCTCAGCATCCCTACCTATGAAGAGGCCAGGACGCTGACCCCCGCTCCCCCACCCAAACTGAACAGGCCGCACCCGGCGGCCAGGCACCATCCGGGACGATGACGCAGAGGCACATGTCAAGCTTTGTCCACAGTTAAAAGCAAAAACCCCTCTGACGAGGGGTCATGCCGTGCCCGAGGTGGGACTCGAAGGCGATTCCGAACCTTGTGATTGCTGGGAAGTCGCGGAAACATCGGCAATCCGGGCCAGTCCGGCGGCCGTACGGGCCAGTCGGGAGCCTAACGTGTGGACGATGCACACGCGTCTTTTTGCCGGTTCCGACAGGCAAGCCTAACGAACAGTCAGGTGCCTCGATATCTCCGCGGCAGAGCTACTCAAATCAATCCGCCCGGCGGCGACGGCCACAACCAGCTCGAACCCCTCATCGGTTGCGAAGTCGTGGCGGTATCCGTTGATCCACAACAGCAACACCATCAGCGTCCACGCCGTGCGCTTGTTGCCGTCGATCAGCGGCTGAAAACGTGCGACGGACTCCAACAAAGCAGCCGCTTTCGTCGCCAGATCACCGTATGCCTCGGCACCCATGACGGTTGTCGCGGGCCTGGCCAGAGCCGAAGCCAGCAGCCCAACGTCACCGATATGGATGCCGTACCGGTCAACAACCTGAAGGGCGTCCTCTATATCCAGATACGCTGTCACGCGTCCTCAAGGCGGGTCAGCAGGTCAGCGTCGTGACTCGTCACGAAATCCAAACCCTCACTGATCTCCCGGCGACGGGCGTGCCGCTGCAATACCAACTCCGCCCCCTGTAACAACAGGGCCGACTTGGACGTGTGCTCCTCGGCCGCCAGCTTCTCCAAACGGCGATCAAGGTCTTCCGGGATGCGAAGATTCATAGCCATGAATCCATGGTGCCAGAAGGGTACCCGTCTCTCCGTCGCCAACCGCGCGAAGCGCATCTTTCTCTGGCCCGGTCAACGACAGGCGGGCTGGGCTGTTTCGCCATCGCTGACCGTGTTGGCGCGTGCCCGCGCCGCAGCAGGCGCAGTGTTTTCGCGACGACGAAGGTAAAACCAAACGACCACGGTCATGAGCGCACACCCAACTCCGCCGATCATGAGGGTCGCTTTGACGCCGACTGTTTCGCAAAGCCAGCCCAGCAATGGGGCACTGACGGGCGAGGTGCCGCCGACTGCGATGACGAAGAGGGCCATGGTGCGGCCTCGCATGACTGGGTTGGCTTCGAGTTGTGCCATGGATGTGGTGATGACGCGGTAGGCGACGCCGGCTGCCCCGAGCAGGAAAAGCAGGACGAGGGTCATCTCGATCCCTGGTGCGAAGGAAATCAGCAGCAGCAGGAGGGCGAACGTGAGGCTGGAGATAATGAGGCGCCCAGTGGTAGCTTTCAGGATCCCTGCGATGGCGAGGACACCGATGATTGCGCCGGCGCCCATGGCGATGAACAGTGCACTGACCAGTTTCGCGTCGCCGTGGAAGGCGTCCCGGGCCAGGAGTGGCAGGGTGACGGTCCACTCCCAGGCAAGGAGGCCCGTGACTGTGAGCAACACAAGGGGTCCGATGAGCCTGGGTTGGGCCATGACGTAGAGAAGCCCCTCGCGCAGCTGCCCTTTGGAGCGGGCGACGGGCACCGCTGGGTTCAACTGGTCCTGGCGGACGAGGAAGAGGGCCAGCAGCACGACTCCGAAGGACGCCGCGTTGACGAAGAAGCTTGCTGCCATCCCAATGCCGGTGATCAGGGCACCGGCGATGGCTGGGCCGATGAGCTTTCCTGAGTTGATGGTGATGTTGTTCAGGGTGAGGGCGTTGGTGAGCTGCTCCCGGGGAACCACTTCGGCGATGAACGTTTGCCGGGCCGGTTTGTCGAGGGCTTCGATGATGCCAATGACCGCGGCCAACGGCAAGACCAACCAGAGGGTCACAGATCCCGTGGCTGTGAGGACGCCAAGGAGGACCGCGGGGACTATGGATGCTGCTTGAGTACACAGGAGCAGGCGTCGTTTGTTCAGCCGGTCGGCCAAAAGCCCGCCCCAGGGGCTGAGCAACAAGGTTGGCAAGGCTTGGAGCGCGAGGGTGAGGCCCAGGAGTGTTCCTGAGTCTGTCAGTTCCAGCACGAGCCAGGCCTGGGTTATTTTCTGGGTCCAGGTTCCGATTTGGGACATACTCTGCCCCAGGAAGTACAGCCGGTAGTTTCGCCCGCCGAGGGAGGCAAACGTGGCGCGGAGATACCGTTTCATGCGTTGGTCTCCAACAGTCGGGTCAGGACGGGAAGAGCCTGCTTCAAAGCCAGCTGGTCCGGTGGGGTCAATGCGGACAGTTGGGAGGAAAGGAACTGGTCCGCTCCCCTGCTGGCATCGGTGAGAAGGCTTTCGCCCTTGGCAGTTAGCCGGATATGGCAGCTTCTTCCGTCGGCGTCATCGTGAACTCGTTCAACGAGCGCGGTGTCTTCGAGCTTGTCGGTCAGCCTGGTCGCTGTTGGTTTGCTGATCCCCTCGAGCTTGGCAAGGTGGCCAAGGCGCAGCGGGCCTTTGCGGCCCAGGACGTCGAGGGCAGACATTTGGGCAGGTGTCAGGGCTGTTCCCGAGTTTTTCCGCAGCTGCCTGGCCAGCCGGGTGACGGTGAGCCGAAGTGCGGAGGCGTGCGGGTGAGTGTCTTGTTGGATTGGTTTCGTGGTTTCTGTACTTGGCAAGAGGTTCTCCCGGCACGTCGGCATAGACCCGAGGGACTGCTCTTCTGGCAGTCCCTCGGGTCCATGCATCCGATGGTGGTCGCCGATGGGCGCGGCGCTACAGGGTCGTATTCAGAGCCCGACGGCGGCTGGTCAGGACGCGAGGTAGCGGGAGTTCACGGGGTTGACCCTGACTGCGACGTCGTCGCCGGGGCGGACGGCCAGGACTGCGGGCGTCGAGGCGGTCAGCTTGGTTCCTTCGACGTCGATGACCAGTTCGAGGCGGTCCCCGAGGAATTCCGCGCCGATCACCCGTCCGTGCATCTCATTGTGCTGCGCACCGCTGTGCCGGGAAACCGTCGTCGTGGAGACCTCGACATTCTCCGGTCGGATGCACACGTTTCCTCCCACAGTTCCGGTCGCGGTTGCCTGGCCTTCGCCGGCACACAGGAACGTGCCGATGTCGGTTTGGGCAAGGAGTCCGTCGCTGACCTCGCTGGTTTGCTGGACCGGGATCAGGTTGGCGCTGCCGATGAAGTCCGCCACGAATGCCGATTTTGGTTGCTGGTAGAGCCGTTCGGGCCGGTCGATCTGTTCGATGCGGCCTTGGTTCATGACGACGACCAGGTCGGACAGGGCCAAGGCTTCTGCCTGGTCGTGGGTGACGTACACGGAGGTCACCCCGAACTGCTCCTGGAAGGCGCGCAGTTCCAGGCGGAGCTTCGCGCGGAGTTTGGCGTCCAGGTTGGACAACGGTTCATCCAACAGCAGCACCTCGGGTTCGGAGAGGAGCGCCCGGGCCAGAGCCAGCCGTTGCTGCTGGCCGCCACTGAGCTGGGTTGACCAACGGTCCGCATACGGCGCGAGACCTACCTGGTCGAGCATGTCCAGAGTGCGCTGTTTGATGTTTTGCTGGCCCTTGCGGTGGCGTCCGTGCCGCAGCGGGAAGGCCGCGTTATCGAGCACGGTCATGTGGGGCCAGATGCCGTAGGACTGCGGAACCATGGCGATGGGCCGGTCCTCGGGACGTATCTGGGTTTTGCTGGCACCGTCGAAGACCGTCTGTCCGGCCATGATGATCTGGCCTTCATCGGGTTGTTCCAGTCCGGCGATGCACCGCAGGGTGGTCGTCTTACCGCAGCCGCTGGGGCCCAGGAGCGTGACGAACTGGCCTTTGGGGACCTCGAAGGAGATGCCGTCGACGGCGTAGGCTTGCTCGCCATGCTTGGGCTTGCTGTAGCTTTTGCGCAGTTCACTGATGGTGATCGAGCTTTGGGTTGTGCTGTGTGACATGTTGCTTATGCTTCCTTCTCGGAGGCCCCGCGTCGGTTCACCAACAGGACCGCGACCATGGAAATGACCAGGATGATGACCGCCAAGGCACTTGCCTGGGGGTAGTTGACGCTTGAGGTGAAGGTATCCCAAACCTCCACGACGAGCGTGCGGTTGTCTGCGCTTGTCAGCAGCAGGGCGATGGGCAGCTCACCCAGGGCGTGGGCGAAGACCCAGAGCCAGCACTTCCACAGCGCCTGGCGCAGCAGCGGGAGCAGGATCTTCATGGTGACCGTGAACGTCGACGCACCGGTGACCCGCGCGGCTTCGATCAGCCCTTCATCGAGTTGCAGCAGCGCTGTCTGCACCAAGCGGGAGCCGCGGGGCAGGAAGCGGGTCACGAGGGCGACGATGATGATCCAGACCGTGCCGTAGATCGGGATGGGCACGAACAGGTAGAGGAACAGCACAGCTGCGCCGAGCACGACGCTGGGGATGCCGAAAACGAGGTAGGTCGATTCGAACAGCACCGCGCTTCCGCGGAAGGACTTGCGGTGGGCGGCGACGGCGATCCAGACCGACATCGCCGTGGTGGCGGTTGCCGTCACCAGCACCACGATCGCGGTGTTGAGCATGACTTCGCCCATTCCCGGATCGGTCAGGATCTTGGTGAACTGCATGAAGGACAGATCGCCCAGTCCCTCCCAGGTGATGGGGCGGGAGAACGGTGAGAGGCTGGTCCACAGCAGCGCCAGGATGGGCAGGACGATGCCGATGAGCATGTACAGGGACACGATGATGAAGATCGGGATCCGCCATTTGCCCAAGGGGGTGCGGTTCTGGCGGTAGGCCTTGCCGACGACGACCTTGAACCGGTGGGTGTCCTTGATCCGGCGTCGGTAGATCAGCAGCATCGCGAAGGACAGTACGAGGATGAGCACACCGTAAGTGGTGGCCTGGCCGTAGTTGGGCGAGCCTGTCGGCGGTTCCAGGGAGTGCTGGATGAGGCTGCTGAACACGAAGATCTGGTCCGGCAAACCGAGCAGCGCGGGGATGGAGAAGCCTTCGAGGACCACCACGACGAACAGCATGGATGCTGCGGAGACGGCCGGGCCGATCAGGGGAAAGACAATGAGTCGGAGCCGGCGCATCAGGGGCGCGCCGACAGTTGCGGCGGCTTCTTCGAGCTCGGGGTTCAGCCTGGCGAACGCGGGGGCGATCATCAGGTACATGCTCGGGACTCCGAAGATGCCCATGACCACGATCATGCCGGGCAGGGAGTAGATGTCGATGGAGAGCCCGAGGGTTTGCCGAACGAGGATGGCGAGGGGCCCGTTGGCGGGGTTTGCCACGAGGGCCCAGGCGATGGCCATCACGACGACGGGAACGGCCATGGGTGCCAGGGCCATCGGGGCGAGGAACCTGCGGCCGGGGATGTCGGTGCGTTCGAAGAGGTACGCCAGCGAAACGCTGAGCACCAGGGCCACGAGCAGGGACCCGGCGACGTAGATGGCCGTGTTGAGGGTGACCTCACCAAGTCGGCTGGACTGGAAGACGTGGATGTAGTTGTCGAAGGAGAATCCCTTGACGTCAAAGGGCAGCTTGGTGGTGGAGGCCTTGAAGCTGCTGTAGAAGAGCACTACAAGCGGCACGACAATCAGGTAGCTGACCAGCAGGATCATTGCCACGTTCAGGGCTGTGCTGCCGAGTCCCCGGCGGCTCTGTCTGGCCCGGCGCTGGCGCTCCGGCGGTGGCGGTGCGTCGCTGATGACCGGCGGCTTTGTTGCGTTCATGGTCATAACAATCGCCTACCCGAGATCCGTTCCCAAGGCTTTCTGGGCCTTGGGGAAGAATTCGGCAAGATCGTCGTAGTGCTCGATCGTGCCGGTCGAATGCCAGGTGATGTTCGCTGCGCACAGTGCCTTCACCACGGGGCTCTGGTCCGGGTTGGAGCAGTCCGTTTCCTGCGGGATCCGCGAGTTGTAGGTGGTGGCCAGGGCTGCCTGTGCTTCGTCCGAGGACAGGAAGGAGGTGAGCAGGACGGCGGCCGCGGGGTGGGGGGCTCCCTTGGGCATGTAGATAAAGGTTTCGTTGGTGTTGGTCGGTGACAGGGGTGCGATGTCCACCGGCGCGCCGGACTTTTGGGCCTGCAGGACGAGGTTGATCAGGCTGGTTCCAATGGCGACCTGGCCGCTTTCGATCAGGCCTTCGGACTGGGTGGTGTTGGGTGTGAAGTGGGGCTTCTGAGCCGTGAAGTCCTTGGCCCAGGTGAGGGCCTTGTCCTGGCCGAGGGCCGGATCAAGGTTCCAGACCGTCATGAACGAGGCCCGGGATTCAGCGCCGATCTGTCCGTCCTTCCAACGGGGCTTGAGGAGGTCCTCCCACGTGCTGGGGACATCCGCCGGGGAGACCATTGTCTTGTTGTACGCCCAGACTTTCGGTGCGGCCCAGATGTAGACGGCCTTGTCCTCGAAGAAGACGTTGTCCTTGTCGATGCCGTAGGCGGCCCAATCTACGGTGTCGGCCAGATCCAGTGACGGTGGCACCGTCAGCTCGCCGGCTGCGGCGACGTCCACCGAGACTTTCCGGGCAGCTTGTTCCATCTTGAGCTGGCTGACCTGGTCCGGGGCTTTGGTGTTGGTGTACTTAACCTTGATCCCGGGATACTTCTTCTCGAAGAGGTCAATCGCGGGCTGCATCTGCTCCAGCGGCTTGGGCGCCGACCACGCGACTTCGGCTTCGCTCTGGGCCTGCTTGACCAGCTCGTCCATGGATGTGGGGAGCTTGGATGTGGCATCCCCGGCGCCACCGCACGCTGAGGCGCTGACGGTCACGGCCGCGAGCACTGCCAGCAGCCTGAGGCTGTGCCGGCGTCGGATGCCTGTTACGCGGGCTTCGTTGCTTGAGGTGTTCTTCATTGGTCCTCCTGGGTTAAGTCTGCGCCGGCGGCTTTGACGGCGCATGATAGCTAGTGCGCGACCACTGCCGCGCTGTAGATGCGGGCTGCGTTCCCGCCGAGGATCGCAGCCTTCTGGATGTCGTCGAGCTCTGGCAGGAGTCCTTCGATCTTGTCGCGGAGTTGTCCGAGGGTCCCGGCGGATGCGGGGAAGTTCGAACCCCACATGATGCGCTCGGCACCGAAGGTTTCGACGAGGCGACCGAGTACCTCGGTAACGTTCGCGTCCGGTTCGTCCTCCAGGCGTTTGATGGCAGGAGGCGTGATTTTCAGGTGGACACCAGCGAAACCGGCCAGCTGTCCGAGCTCCTCGAGCTGCGGGTAGGGGTATCCGCCGGCTGCGTTGGGCCGCCCGGCGTGGTCCAGCAGCACCGTCATGGCGGGGCGGCTCTGAAGGACATGGACGAGCTTGGGGGCGTCCTTGGAGTGCATCTGGATGCACACCGGGATGTTGTTGGCGGCGACGTAGTCCCAGACGGCGTCCATGCGTTCGTCGGACACCCCGGAACCGGGCGTGGGGACTTTGGTGGTTCCGTCGGAGACCCTGATCCGGACTCCGCTGAAGCCCTGCTCCTGGATCAGGCGCTCCAGGTCCGCGACGGCTGTGTCGGCGAGGAAATCGACGGCTCCGACCCCGACAAGGCGGTCGGGGTACCGGGCCAAAGCAGCGGCGGCGTAGCTGTTGTCGAAACCGTAGACAGTGGAGGCATGTACCAGGGCTGCGCGTTCGATCCCGGCCTCGTCGAGGCTGCGGACCAGTCCGTCGATGTCGACGTGCCGGGTCTGGGACCATTCGGAGCGGGTTCCGCCGAGGGGCTTGACGGGGAACTTGTCGGTGTCGGGCGAGATGGCGTGGGTGTGGGTGTCAAAGTAGTGCATCGGTCCTCCTCGGACGCGGGTTCAAGGGTGCGGGGCAAGGACGGCTGTGGCTCACGGCTCCCCCACGTATTTTTCGAAGTCGGCGAAGATCCTGTCTGCGGAGAGGTCTGTGTGGATGATCTCTTGTTCGCGGGCGTAGCGCAGTGCCGTGTCCAGGGTGGCGAGCAGGCTGTCGGTGACCCCGTACTGGATGACCTTTTCGCGGGTGGTTCCCGTCGGAACGGCGGGCCGGGCGGCATCGATGCTTTGTTGGAACGCCCGGTAGACGGCCCGGACACCGTCGGGGTTGGCCTCGGCCAGTTCGCGTCGGACGACGAGCAGGTGGTTGATGGGCACCCACCCGTGTTCCTGGTGGTACTGGTCTTGGCGGTCTTTCCAGTCGGGGAGCAGCGGTTCCAGACCTGGGACGTGGTCTGCTGAGCGGGCGCCCATGACGACGGCGGAGACCTCACCTTCGGTGAGCAGCTCCACGAGCTTCCGGTCCGTGCGTACAACGTTGGCCGGCTCTGAGGCGGTGGCCACATGGGGTCCTTCGGTGGTCACCCAGGTCACGTCCTGGGACCGGAGCCCATAGGTGTCGGCGAGCATGCCGCGGACCCAGAGTCCCGTGGTCTGGCTGTGCGCCCGGACGCCGACTTTCTTGCCGGCCAGGTCTTCCGGGCGGACCCTGCCTTCACCGTTCCAGATGGAGATGGAACGGTGGTGGAAGTTCCCGTGCAGGACCACCGGCAGGGCGATGACGGGACGCTCTGCTTCGAGGGCCTGGAAGAGGGTGGCAATGGCCAATTCGCTGAAGTCGTAGCGGCTTTCACGCACCATCGGTGCAAAGGCCCGGTGGATGGGTTCGACGTCGACGAACTCGAGGTCTACGCCCTCGGCGACGACCGTGCCGTTCTTCAGGGGCATGGTGTGTTCGTAGTCGCGGAGGGCGACGGTCCAGTGGGTGGTCATCGGAGCTCCTTCGCTAAACGACCTTTTGTTATACAATCCACGTTCAAACTAACAGTGACACGGGTCACTTTCAAGGGTTGCTCGGTCATTTCGTATAACAATCTACGCATTTCTAGCCGCCCAGCCGTGAGGCGGGAACACCGAGCGCCATGGACGTCGCGGCGACGAGTTCGTCGTAGTGGACCGGGCGGGGCAGGAGGTCCTGTTCCCAGGCGTACTGCGCCGCTGCGGTCACTGCCGGGCGCAGGGCTTCGAAGCCGTAGGGTTCCAACGGGATCCCGGGACCGGCTTTGCGCGCCTCGAGCTGTCCGGAGACGGCGTCGTAGAGGTCCAGGATGGCGCCGCTCAGCTCTTTGGCGGCGCTTTCCCGGACGGCGAAGAGGTGGTTGACCGGGACGTAGCCGACCTTCTCGGCCCACTCTACGGAGGCCGTGGCGGGGTCGGGGATGACGCTTCGCACGGCCGGGTCCTTCGGCCGGTCGTTACCCATGACGGCGAAGTCGACGCGTCCTTCCAGGAGGTCGTTGGCCAGGCTCGCGCCCTCTTCTGCCCGTTCGACCCAGGCGGGTTCCGGTTGTTCGGCGATGTGTCCGCCCTCGTAGGTGCGCCAGCGCACGGAGCGCGGATCCACGTTGTATTGGTGGGCGAGGAAGCCGCGAACCCACATTCCGGTGGTCTGGCTCCACGCGCGAACACCCACGGATCGGCCGGGGAGATCTTCAACCGACAGGGCCCGGGTGCTGATCAGGGTCTGGTGTTGGTGGCGTCCCAGCGCGGTGAGGGGCATGAAGAGGACCGGCCGGTCGTGGGCGACGGCCTGCAGCAGGGTCACCATCGCGATCTCGCTGACTTCATAGTTTTGGCCGCTGGCGAAGGCTTTGAATCCGTTGTGGACCGGGCGCAGGGGCGAGGCTGTGACTGTGGCGATGGATGAGTGGGATTCGAGGGCCGACTGGGCGGCTCCGGCGAGTTCCTGGTCGTTGATCAGGAACTCAATTTCGGCGGTCGTCATTGACGTGCCTTCCTTTCTGGGAGGGGAACACAGTCCGGCTGTGTCGGGGCAACGATGGGTAGCGCCGGGTCATACTTCTTCGGCGTACCAGAGGCGGCGGTACGGGATGCTGATCACGTCGCGGGTGATCCGGACGTCCAGGACCGTGGGTTCCGGGTTGGCAACAAAATTCCGGACAGCGGCTTCAAGGTCTGCGATGGTGTGGATCTTGGCGCCGTTGCCGCCAAGGGCGATGGCTGCGGCCCCGAGGTCGGGGGAAGGAATCGCGGTCAGTTCGGGATTCAGTCCGTGTGCTCCGGACTTGTGGAATTCGGCACCGAGGGCTTCATCGTTCATGACCACCACCAGGACGGGCCAGTTGTATCGGCAGGCGGTATCGAATTCGGCCAGATGCATGATGAAGCTCGCGTCTCCCTCAACCACCATCGTCGGCTTCGCCCGGGCTGCGCTCCAGCCCATGGTGAGCATGGGCGCTTGGCCGATCGCGCCGAACAGCCCATAGTTGGAGACGATTTCGCGGGGGCGGGTGAAGAGCATGGTGCCGAAGTCGGTTTGGTGTCCACTGCCCATCACGAGCGGCAGGCTCTCCGGCGCGAGCCTGTCCAAGGCGAGGATGACTTCGCGTGGGTCCAGGCGGCCATCTTCCCGGTGGAAGTCCTCCTTGATGGTGTCCGCTTCACGCAGGGCCTCGGCGATGTCGGCGGTGTGGTAGCCGTCGCCGTGTTCCGGGGTGTCGGGCAAGGCTTTGACGATGGCTTCCAGGGACGGGCGGGCATCGCCGCGGACGTAGCATTCCACGGGCTGCCCGGTACCGGTGACGATCTGGTCCGCGTGGTCGAGCTGGATGATCCGGGCTGTCGGGTAAAGGTATCCGTGTTCGGTGGTGAAGTGGTTCAGGCTGGCACCGATGGCTACCAGGCAGTCGGATTCCTGCAGGAGTTCGTGGGCGGTGGCGGTGCCGTAGAGCCCGGAGATCCCGGCGAAGAAGTCGTTTTCCTCGCGCAGCCAGTTCTTCGTTTGAAGCGTTGTGACAATCAGGGCGGTGGTTTTGCGCTGCAGTTCGAGGACGAGGTCCCCGACGTCGGCGGCCCGGGCGCCTTTGCCGACCAGCACGACGACCCGTTCGCTTTCACCCAGGATCTTGATGGCCTGGTCGATCCTTTCCGGTGCCGGCTGGGCCAGGGCGGTGTCGATGAGTTCGGTGGAGGGGACGTAAATGGGTGCGCCGTCGAATTCGGCTTGCTGGACGTTGGTGGGGGCACTGACCATCACCGGCCGGGACGTGGTCCGGGCCAGCCAGAATGCCCGTTGGACTGCCTCCTGGGCCCGGGCCGGGGAGGAGACCTGCACGAAGCCGCACTCGACACCGTCGGCGAACTTTGCCTGGTCGAGGTACTGGGTGGCGCCCAGGTCCCCGAGGGCTACTTCGCCGCTGAAGATCACCAGCGGTGTCCGGGCTCGGGCCGCGCAGACCAGGCTCGTGGCCAATTGGGTGACACCGGGGCCGCTGGTGGTGGAGGCCACCCCCGGTTTCCGGGCACCGCGGGCCCAGCCGTCGGCCATGGCCAGGCCGGAGCCTTCATGGCGGGCTTCGAACAGGGTGGCGCCGCGCTCGGCCATGGCGTACATCCAGTGCATGTTCGCATCTCCGGTCATGCCGAAAATGTGGGTGGTTCCTTCGGCGATAAACGCATCCGCCAGTGCTTCATAAACCTTGGTCATGGTTGCTCCTGTTTAGTTCGTGGCCGTGCCGGCGCCGACAGTCGCGCCGGCGGAAGGGAGTTGTCCTCGTTGTTCGAGGCGCTGACGCAGGCGGGGGAAGACGGTCAAGGCGTTGCCCGCTGCGATGGATTCCCGGTGTGAGGAATCGGTGAAGTCCAGGGAGTCCAGCAGGAAGCGGGTGTCGTCGTAGCGGTGTCCGGAGGACGGGTCCACCCCGCGGACGGCTCCGAGCATCTCGGAAGCGAACAGGATGTTCTTGGCCGGAACCGTGTCCACCAGGAGCTGCAGGCCGCGGGCACCGTAGACGCAGGTGTCGAAGTAGAGGTTGTCGCCGATGATGTCGAGCAGATCCCCTCGACCCTGGTCCTGCATGACGCCCTGGTAGCGTCCCCAGTGGTAGGGCACCGCCCCGCCGCCGTGGGGCAGGATGAGTTTCAGGTCGGGGAAATCGCGGAACAGGTCCGACTGGCACAGCTGCATGAACGCGGTCGTGTCGCCGTTCAGGTAGTGGGCGCAGGTTCCGTGAACAGCAGGGTTGGCTGACATCGACGAGTGCACCATGGCCGGGACGCCGAGTTCCACCATCGCCTCATACAAGGGGTAGTAATAGCGGTCCGTGATAGGCGGGGCCTGCCAGTAGCCATCGGAGTGGTCGGGGTTCAGGTTGCAGCCGACGAAGCCGAGTTCCTCCACGCAGCGGCGCAGTTCCTCGACGCTGACGGCAATGTCGCCGTTCGGGGACTGGGGAAGCTGGCAGACGTTGGCGAAGCTGTCCGGGAACAGCACCGACGCCCGGTATACCGTGTCGTTGCTCAGCCTGCTCCAGGTCAGGCTGGTTTCCTGGTCGCCGTAATGGTGGGCCATTTTGCCGGCGATGGGTGAGAGAAGGGCGAGGTCGATGCCGTGCTGTTCCTGCAGTGCCAGCTGGCCCTTGGTGAGGGCGGCTGCGATTTCCTCATCCGGGATTTCCAGATCGTCGGCTGAGAGGTGACGGCCGTGTTGCTCGATTTCCTCGATCTGGCGGTCCCGCCAGGTCTTCAGGGCCTCGGGAACGGTGGTGAAATGGGCGTGGATGTCGATGTACATGGTTTCCTCTGGTGTTTCGGTCATCGGCTGGGCTGGATCTGGGCAGCTTCGATCCGGGCAGTGGCAAGGTCACGGCCACGGACCAGGCCCGGGTAGGACACCACCGGTGCGGTCATCAGGAAGTCGTAGCCGGTCTCGAGCACCTCGTCGACGTTTTTGGCCGTGACGTGCGGGTGGGCGACCGGCACTCCCCTGGATTTACAGATTTCGACTACGCGGTTGCGGTGGGCTTGGACCGTGGGGTGTTCGAATTGCCGCGGGACGCCCAGTTCCTGGCTCAGGTCTCCCTCTCCGACGAGGATCAGCCCAATGCCGGGAACCTGGTCCAGGATGTCCTCGAGGTTCTCAATGGCCCGGACGCTCTCGATCATGAGACCAACCAGGATCTCGCCCTCGGGCGCGAGCGGCCACACGTCGGCGCGCTCGTAGTACTCCCCTATCGGTGTGCCCCAGTAGCGGGCCGCCCATGCCGGGCTGTCACCGCGCAGGCCGAAGGGTTCGCGGTCCGGGTCCTGGTTGATGCTCGGGTACCGGCAGGCCGCGACGGCGTTGCGGGCATCCTCGACCGTGTCCACGTGGGGCCAGATGATCCCGTAAGCGCCCAGGTCAAGGGCCTGTTTGGCGTGCCATTGCGACCTTTCACCGCCGTTCGGGGGAATCCTCACCAGCGGGATGGTCCGGGGTGCCAGCGTGTCGGCTTCGAAGACCTGGCGGCGGTCCAGGAGATACTGCATGGCGTCCTTGAGTTGGGGAACATCAAAGGGCTTGTGCTCTGCTTCGAAAATGAGGGCGTCATAGCCCGCGTCGCGTACGGCTACGGCCCCGGCCGGGTCGGGGGACGCGAAGGTCGCAAAGACCCGCTCACCCTTTTCGAACTTCTCAATGATGGTGTTCAGTCGCATTAGTTGCTGTTTCCTTCCATGGTGCTGCCGGCCCGCGCACCGACCCGGCTGAACAGGTTCCCCAGACGCGGTTTCCGGTCAGCGGCCGGTTCAGCGGTTTCGCTGTTTGGGTCGAGGGTCGCGCAGGTGCGGATGAGGCTTTCGGTGAAGGATTTGGTCATCCTGTCCACCACAATCGAGGCCCCGGTGGTGATGAGCGAGGCCAGGGCGCCGCCGATGTCGATTTGTCCTTCGAGAATGACCAACGATCCGTCCCCATCGGCCACGACGCTGTAATCGGCATGGCCCTGGACCCGGGTGGAGCCGCGGCTGTCGCTGCCCTTGGCCTCAAGGCGCCCGGTCCGGGCCTCTTCGTCGAGAACCAGGTTTGCACGGGCTTTGAAGGAGACCTTGATGGCGGCGAAACGGACAGCCATCAACGCATCGAAACTGCCGTCGTCGTGGAACTCGCCCAGACGGGAACCATCGATGCAGCCAACAACCTTGTGCGGGTCCGACAGGATGCTCCACACAAGCTCTGGCGGATGGGGAACTGAGACGCGCTGGGCAATGGTGATCACAGAAAACTCCGGTTTGGTGAGGGGTCCTTGTCAGCGGCCGGGCCTGCCGTCGATGGCAGGGATGTGAGGCGTGAGAAGCAACCGCGAAATCATTTTGTATAACAATCACGACGGTAGCACTCGAAGACCAATCTTGTGAAGAGGGCCACAACTTCATTGCCTGATCGCAAGAAATTGCTCTTATTACAAGGCTTTGCGCCCCTGCTGGTCATTTTGCGGAGCCTGCTGACAGCCGAAGGATCCCATGCTACCTTGTTCGTATTGTCCAACAATCCACATAGGAGGTTCGAATGGAACACCTCACCGTCGCCCTCGGCGACTACCCGCACTCAGCTGCCGTCCTCGATGGCCGCGCTGCCATCGACGGCTACGTCGTCAAGCCGATCGAGGTCAAACCGATCATTGCCGCGTACCGCCGAATGATCCGGGACCTCGAGTTCGACGTCTGCGAATTGGCCCCGGTCTCGTATCTCATGGCGCGTGAAGCGGGCGTGCCGATTACCGCTATCCCGGTCTTCCTCAACCGTCGCTTCCACCACGGCGACCTGCAATGCGCGCCAGGTTCCGGCGTCGTCATCCCCACTGACCTCGACGGACGCAAAATCGGCGTCCGCGCCTACTCGGTCAGTACGGGGGTGTGGGGACGTGGAATCCTGGGCGAAGACTACGGAGTGGATCTGGACTCGATTACGTGGGTCATCGACGATGATGACCACGTTGAAGGGAAAGTTCCCACCAACACACACCGCGTCACCGATGGACGGTCGCTCGGTGCCCTGCTGGCGGCCGGTGAAATCGACGCAGCCTTTACCGGAAACGCCGGCACCGGGCGCGCCGGGGCCCCGACAGCCGGATGGGAGTCCGCTACTCCTGTGACGGACACGGGGGAAACGTACCCGCTCTTTCCCGACAGCGACGTCATTGAGCGGGACTCGTACCTGCGCACCGGGATCTACCCCCTGCATTCGGTCATCGTGGTCCGCAACGAACTCGTCGAAAAAGATCCGGAGCTGCCCACCAAGCTCTACAACGCCTTCGTCCAGAGCAAACAACTCCACGTGGACGAAGACCCCACCTGGTCGGCCCTGCCGCGGCTCGCCAAGCAAGGACGAATGATCGGCGGCGACCCGATTCCCTACGGCCTGGACAGCAACAAGGCCAGCATCGAAGCCCTGCAGCGATTCAGCCGCGACCAGGGCCTCACCGAAGGCAACCCGGGCGACCCGATCTTCGCCCCGGGCACCTACGCAGACAACTAAGAACATCGAACAAAGAAGGAGACCCATGGACATCGTCGACAGCCACTGCCACATCCTCGCCACCGACACGGACACCTACCCCCGGACACCGCTCGGCGGCCACCAATCCGTCTGGGCAACCGAACGCCCCGTAACGGCCGAAGAACTCCTGCAGCGCATGGACGAAACCGGCATCGGACAGGCCGTGCTGGTCCAAGCCACCACCGCTTACGGTTACGACAACAGCTACGTTCTCGACTCCGCCAAGCGATGGCCCGACCGGTTCGTCGCCGTCGGAACCTTCGATCCACTCGCCCCCGACGCGACCGGACGGCTGCGCGCAGCCATCGACCAAGGACTCTCCGGAGTCCGGCTGTTCACCACCGGCAGCACCGTCTCCGAACAGGGCATGTGGTTCGCCGATCCTGCAGCGGATGAATTCTGGGCCGCAGCCAGCGAAGCGCGGATCCCCGTCTGCCTGCAGCTCCGCCTCGGCGACGACACCGCACCTGTCCTCAAAGACCTGCTCTCCCGCCACCCGGACGCCACCATCCTCCTGGACCACTGCGGATACCCCGACGTGCGCACCTCACCAACCAAGGCAGCCAACGACCTGACCGAACTGGCAGGACACCCCGGACTTCACCTCAAACTGACGCACCGCACCCTCGAAGGACTCGACGACATCGGCGACCGGGCCAGGGACTTCCTCGAGCCGCTGATCGCCGCCTTCGGGGCCGACAGGATCTCGTGGGGCTCAAACTGCCCAGCGGCCGAACAGCCCTTGGAAGAACTCCGTGCATTGGCAGAACGCGTACTCACGGCCACGTCTGCCGAGAACCAAGCGGCGATCTTCAGTGGAACAACCCGGAGGCTTTACGCCGCTTTGGGAAGTAACTGATAAATTCACAAGGTGTAGCACGGAAAGGGTCACAGCACATGAGTGAGCTAACAGCGGCCGCCGGCGACCTCTCCTCCACCCGGACGGTCCAGGCATACGAGGACCTGCGGAACCTCATCATCTCAGGGCATTTCAAACCAAATGTCCGCCTGACGGACGCTGAGCTGACGGGGCTGTTGGATGTCTCGCGGGGAACGGTCCGGGCCGTTACTGCCCGGCTCGTTTCGGAGGGTTATCTCACCAGCGAACCGCACCGCGGCGTGCGCACACGGATATTTTCCGTCGAAGAAGCCGTGGAAATCCTTGAAGCCCGCGAGATCCTGGAATCGGCCCTTGCCGGCAAAGCCGCCGAACGGGCCACCGACGATGAGCTTGAGGATCTTGCGGCGACGTGTGAACAAATGGCCTCTGCCGAATATGACCGTCAGGAAGCCGAGTATTCAAGGCTGAACCGCCATTTCCACAAAGTGGTCCGGGACGCGGCCAGGCAACCGACCCTTTCGGGTTTCACGGATCAGTTGCTCTACGCACTGGTCATGAGGCAGTACAGGAGCCTGACGCGAAAGCACCCCCGGCGGGATGCGTTGAATGAACACCGGGCGATCCTTTATGCACTGCAAACCCGGAATGCCGAAGCAGCAAGTGCCGCCATGCGGCACCATGTGGCTTCGGCACGCCGGGCATTGCTTGCGGCTGCCGCTTCGGACACTGAGGGCCTAAAGGTCGTGGAAGACGAAACCGACTCTGAGGTCTCTGCCTGACCATCGGGACCACATTTGTTCAAACTGCAGCTTTTTACGAGGAGGATCCCGACGCGCTGGGGCTTGGGCTTTGGGTGCTTCCGCCCGAGTCATCGGCGTCGCCGTCGTTGCCTCCAGGTCCGTGGCCCCCGCGGCCTCCCTGGCCTTGGTCCTCGGTGCCGGTGACCTTGAAGTTCTCATCCAGCAGGACGGTGGCGTGGGTGCCATCGGCTTTCGTGATGTGGGCTTCATAGGTTGCCCCGTCGGCGTCTGTTTCCATCCTTTCGATCGTCGCATTGGGCTGGGCGGCTTTCACTGCCGCCTCCACTTTGGTTGCCGTGTCACCGGTGAGGAGTTCCTCGGTCTTGCCGTTGGCCTGGTGCGGGCCCCGGGCGCCTTGCCCGGTTCCGGATGATGTTGATCCATATCCGTCGGACGGGGTAGCCGAGCTGGAGGAACTGCTGCCGGTGTCGGCCATGGCCGGCAAGGAGGCTGCTCCGATTGCACCTCCTGCTACAACGGCGGCCAGCATGATGCCAGCGGTGGTCTTGTCGATCTTTGCCATGTCACTCTTACCTCTCCACTTGGCCCGGTACCCGGACTGTTCACCGGTTACCGGGCTGGCCTGAATGGCCATGGCACCAGTCTTCAAGGCCCAGGTATGAGCCCACTTTGGCCAAGCTGTGCCCGGGCTATGACCCCCGCATGGGAGCAGCCACCGGCCCCGCGGGGGTTCTTAACGGATTCTTAAAGCCCCTTGCCGAGAATCAAAGACATCCGTTCGTCCTCTTGGAAGGGTTCCCCATGCCGTTTTGGTCCTCCTGGCTGCCGCCACCCTTTATCTGCTGAACCAAGCCAGCCGCCCCGGCGTCCCCGAGCCCGGAGCCGTGTACGCCTACCTGGACACCAACGACCTGATCAAGGCCATGATCCTGGCCGGTGCCGCCGGTGTCCTGCTCGCCGGCGGCGTCGGCTGGATCAGCGCCCGCACCGCCATCCGCCCACTCGGCGACGCCCTGGCAAGGCAACGCCGGTTCGTGCAGGACGCCAGCCACGAAATGCGCACGCCGCTGGCCATCCTCGACGCCCGTGTCCAACTCGCCCAGCGCGGCACCACACCCGACACCCCCACAGCGCAGGCCCTCGCCCTGATACGGGAAGACACCGCTGTCCTGACGGGCATCGTCAACGAACTGTTGACCACAGCCACCGCCGCTGGCCCCGTTGTTGTGCCTCAAGCGACCGACGTCGGAGACCTCACCCGGGAGGTGGTAGACAGCGCCGCACAATTCGCCGCCGAACAGAACATCACCCTCACCCATTCCGATGAGGGAGTACTCAGGGCCGTGATCGAGCCGGCTCACCTGCGCCGGGCAGTGCTGGGACTGGTCGAGAACGCCCTGACCCACACTCCCCCAGGCGGCGCCATCAACGTGGAGGCTGCCGCCCATGCAACCCGGACAACCATCACCGTCACCGACACCGGACCAAGGATCACCGGCATCAACCCCGAACGGATTTTTGACCGTTTCGCCCGCACGCCCAGACCCAACACAGGCCAAGGGCAACGCAACTTCGGCATCGGGCTGGCCCTCGTCCGCGACATCGCCACCCACGCCGGCGGCGATGTCCAGATCATCTCCACCGGCCCGCACGGCACATCCATCCGAATCACCCTGCCAACAGCCACGCCATGAAGCCGCCGTTGCAGGCCCTGGCCTGAGCCCAGCAGATCCGAGACGCGGCCATCGCCGACCAGGCCAGTGCCCTCCTTAACGGGAAATATGGCGATAGAGCGGAAAGCTTGGAGCCGACGCATCTTGGATGTTGAGGCTCAGGTTTGTTCTCCCTGGAGGCGACCGATCTCGGCGCGGGCAGAATCGACAAGTTCATTATTCGTGTGGGCTTTGCCCCATAAACCCCAGCCGCCATCCACGGCCTCGGTGAGCAGCACCCAAGTGCGCGCTTTCAGGCCATCATCGCCAGCTGCCTCAGCGACGAGTCCAGTGAACTGCTCGACGACTGCCTGCTGCTTGGCCCGGTCCAGCGCGCCCGCGTTCGTCAGGACCTGAACGCGCACATAGTTCGACTCGCCGTTGACGTTCGAGATCACTTCGACGTCATGGACGAACGCGGCAGTGTTGTTCTTGAACATCGGAATCGACGGGACTCCCTCAATATTCATCAGCGTTGACGCAAGTTTCTGCGCAAGCGTCGCCGCGTCGGCGAAGGTTCCAGCAGTGGCATACACATCAATCATCGGCATGGGGTCCTCCTCTGAGACTGATTATGATGGATTGCATAATCTCTATGATGGTTAGCATAGGCGGGAAGGAACGAAGCCGGAAGGGGCTGCAGTGGCCAGTGACGTACGGCAGCGAATGGCGCGCAGCGCCCTGCTCTTGATTGCCGAACGCGGAGTCGGCGGGGTGTCCATTGCTGACGTCCTGGAGCACAGCGGAACTCCCCGCGGCTCGGTCTACCACCATTTCCCAGGAGGCAAGGATGAACTTGTCCTCGCAGCGATGGAGTTCATGGCCACCGGTGCCCGTGCGCCCCTGGCCGCCATGAAGGGCCGAAACGTCGCCGGGATCATCACCGGCTTCGTCGACCTGTGGCGCGGCGTGCTGGTCCAGTCCGAATTCGAGGCCGGCTGCGCCAGCGCCGGGGTGGCAACAAGCGCTGAAACCGATGAACTCCGGACCGCAGCACGACGCGTCTTCGAGGCGTGGACGGCAGACCTGGCTGCCCTGTTCCAGGACGCCGGCCTGGAACAGCAACGCGCAACTGACTTGGCCTGGATGCTGTTCGCCTCCACCGAAGGCGCCCTGATCTTCGCCCGATCCGAGAAATCCATGCGCGCAATGGACCTGGTCGAAAAGCAACTACTGGCGCTGGCCAGTGCCTGATCCCACGCGCATCCAGACGCAATCGCTCATCGGTGTGAGCCATCGGTCCGCCCGCGACACTTGATGGCAGTCCTGGGCTCGCGCGTGCCGGGGGCAAAGGCTCCACTGGGTGTGGAGTCCGGTGGTCAAGCCGACGGCCCCAGAGGCGTCACGTACCGCAGTTTGTGCACCTTGAGCACTGACGATGTCTCCATGCGCCGCACTCCCGGCAATCGTCCGATCTTCTCGTTCAGAAGAGTCCATAGCGCGCCGTTGTCGGTGCTCAGTACTTCCACGCAGAGGTCGGCCCGACCCAGGATTGTGGACACATACGTAACCTCCGGCATCGCTGTCACTGCCTCCACCACCGATACGTGAAGCTCTGGATCAACCTCCAGAAAAACGATTCCCAGCTGCGTCCGGCCCAAGGTCTCCGGATCCGTAAAGGCCACTATGCGGAGGATGTTCAAGTCCTGCAGACGTTTGACGCGCGCACGGACTGTGGCCTCGGAGGTGTCTAGATTGCGTCCAATTTCCCGCAGAGCACGGCGCCCATCCTGCTCCAGCTCGCGCACGATGTCGCGGTCGAGGTCATCCAGCGTGTAGTCCGTCATGCAGCCCAGACTAGCCGAAATTCCGCATTCCATCGGCCGAAAACGCTGTCAACACGCCATTGCGTACTTGACGCCATCCATAGTTACGCAATGCGTAGTCATAAGCTCTTGTTCCACGCAAATCTTAATGTTAGCCTCGTCACACATTCAAAATGCGTGGCGGTGGAATGGGTCTGTAAGACCATGGTGCCCCAACAGCCCTGGACACGTGTGGATGCCCCTAAAGGCACTATCAAGGAGACCCCAACTGTGAGCACTCACGACTCCACAGCAGGCGGACACGCCTACCTAAAGACGCTGCGATGGTGGGACGGATTCACCATCAGCCTCTCGATCCCGGCAGCGCTTTTCATCATCATCGGGTACGCAATGGGATCGTTGGGGGCGTGGACAGCAATGGCGCTGGTCTTCGCCGTCGCTGTCATTGCCTGCCTCCAGAACTACATCTATTCAGAAATGGCCGGCATGTTCGGCGACAAGGTGGGCGGCATCTCGATGTACGCCAACCAAGGCTGGCGTACCAGAAGCACCTTGGTGGGACCTGTAGCAACGTTCGGCTACTGGTTCAGCTGGTCCAGTTCACTCGCCATTTACGGCCTCCAGATCGGGACGCTGGTGCAGGCTGAGTGGTTCCCCGACGCCACATGGACCATTTCAACGGGGCTTGCCGAAATCGGGCTCCCCCACATCATCGCCCTCGTCGTGCTGGTCTTGGGCTGGGGAATGAACGTTCTGGGCATGCGCCCTGCAATGTCCATCATGTACATCACCGGCGTCCTCATCATGATTCCCATCGCCGTGTTCGCCGCAGCACCCTTCTTCAGCAAGGACTGGTCCCTTTCCAACCTCAATTGGGACCTCACCGCCAGCGGCTTCCCAGCATGGCAGACAGTCCTCGCCTGGATGTTCGTCATGGCCTGGTCGGTGTACGGCATCGAAGCCGTGGCAGCATTCGTTCCCGAATTCAGGGACACCGTTCGCGATTCACGCATTGCTTTGCGCCTGGCAGGCTTCTTCGTCCTCGCCGTTTACTTCCTTGTCCCCCTCGGCGTCGGCGGCCTGGCTGAACAAGCTGAAATCGCGGCCAACCCCGTGACCTTCTACCTACAGGCCTTCGATCGTCTCATCCCTGGCAGCGACTGGCTCATGACCACCTGCTTGATCGCCGGACTGATGCTGATGATGGTCATGACGACGGCGGCTGGTGGCCGCGTGCTCCACGGCAGCGCTTTGGAGGGACTCACCATCCGCCAACTGGGTGAGCTGAACAAGGCCGGTGTTCCGGCACGGGCAATGTCGCTTGACCTCATTGTGAATGTTGTCCTGATTCTCTTCGTCGGTGATGCTTTGGCAGTGATCGTCGCTGGCATCATGGGGTACCTCATCTGCCACATCCTCTCGCTCACCGGCTTTATCAACCTTCGTCGGGACCAGCCTGGAGCCGAGCGTCCCATCAAGCTTGGCAAACAGTGGATCTACATTGCTGGACTCCTTGCCGCGATCGACACGGTGATCCTCGTCGTCGGCGTCGCCAGCACGGAAATCACCGGCTACGGCGGAATCAAGGAAGTCATCATAGGCATCCTGGTCCTGTCCCTCTCGGTTGTCCTCTACTTCTACCGGCAGATGAAACAGGAAAAGCAGCCCATCGCATGGCGTCACCGCAAAGTGGTCGACGCTCCCGGGCCGGACGTTGATGAGGCCCCCGTGAACGCAGGAGAGAGCAAGTGAACTCACCAAGCACCTGGCCCTGCAACAAAGCCGCAGCCGTCTCCCTGACCTTTGATGTCGATGCCGAAGCTGGCTGGCTCGGCGAAGGCGAACAGTACGCACGGCGCCTGACCATCCTGTCCGAGGGACGCTACGGCGTAACCCGGGGCATCCCCCGCATCCTCGAACTGCTGGCACGCTACGAGGCACCTGCAACGTTCTTCGTCCCTGGACACACGGCCGAGACCCATCCCCGACTTGTGGCGTCTCTCCTCGACGCCGGACACGAAGTAGCCCACCACGGACACCTGCACCTCCGCAGCGACCGGGTCGGCGCCCAGCAACAGCGCGAGGAAATCGAACGCGGTCTGGATGCCTTGGACCGGGCAGGGGCACCACGCCCGGTTGGGTACCGGTCAACGTCCTGGGAGCTGACACCCGAGACCTTCGCACTGCTGGTAGAGCACGGCTTCACCTACGACTCCAGCTGCATGGGCGACGACCGCCCCTACGTCGAAAGCTGGGGGTCCCTGACGATCCTGGAAATGCCGGTCCACTGGTCCTTGGATGACTACCCTCGCTTCGGATGGAACATCGATGGCGGCGGCAACGTGTCAGATCCGGCAGAAATGACACGGTGTTGGACGTCTGAATTTGAGTCCGCCCGTCGTGAGCGCCGGCACACAAGCTTCACCATGCACCCCGAAGTCATCGGCAGGCCCTACCGGCTGGAACAGTTCGAACGCGTGCTGGACCACATGGCTGCTTCCGACGATGTTTGGTTCGCCCGTCTGGACGAGGTTGCCCAGCATGTTGCACCCTCACTGCTGGAGCTGGCATGAGCGCGTACCGCTTCCGTTCCACGCAAATTCACCCCAAGGCCCGAGGCCTTGAGTTCGGCCGGGTGCACTCTGACAAGATCCGGGCCTCGATCGCTGCCTACCAGGACCTCTTTAACCGGACAGCGGGGCCCGGCGTGGACTTGGACTACTGGGGTTCAGCAGCACTACCACCGATTGAGGCCGTGTCACCAACCTTGTTGGATGAACTTTCCGGCATGGCAGAAGGCGCCCGTGTTTCGTTGACATCGTTGGCAGCCATCAACGCCCGTACGGAACTGTTGGCCGCCTTGGGAACAACTGCCGCCAAGGAATGCTCCACCATCGTGCACCTACCCACCGACGGCGCACCCGTGGCCGTCCAGGCGTGGGACTGGTATCCGGAACTCGAAGACCTATGGCTTGTCTGGGAGATCCCCCACGCGGACGGCAGCCTGACGACCACGGTGACTGAATACGGCATCCTTGGCAAGATCGGCGTCAACAGCCGCGGCCTGGGCATACTCTTCAACATCCTCCATCACGAACACGACGGCCTTGGAATTGGAGCACCGGTCCATATCCTGGCCCGCGCCGCACTCGATGAATCCCGGGATCTTAACCACGCGCTGGCCCTCCTCGGTAGCGCACCTGTCTCGGCGTCGTCGTCGCTGACTCTGGTGGCATCCATAGGTGGCGAATCGGCCGCGGTGAGCGTCGAGCTGAACCCTGGAGGAGTTGGCTACGCACTCCCGGATGACCATGGACTGTTGGCCCACACCAACCACTTCCTCAGTACCCCGGCTTCCCTGCACGATACTGAGCTGCGCAACGGTCCGGACACGGTAGTCAGACTCGACGGCATCCGCCGAAAGATGAGGCAGATCCACGCCTCCAAGGGGATAGATGCAGCGGCACTGATCCGCGTGCTCGACTCACATTTACTGGGCGCAGGTGCCACCTGCTGCCATCCGGATCCAGCAGCACCAACAGGATCCAGTTACCAAACCCTCGCCACAGTTTCACTGAACCTCCAAGACGGCACGCTCTCAGCACACGCTGGGGGCCCCTGCACCCATCCGACGCGAACAAATCCAAAGACCACCAAGGAGACTGCTGTGCTGAACCTCAAGCGCATCGACAACATGGACATCCTCACCCACGACGTCGGCCGCCTGGTCGATTTCTACCACGGCACCCTGGGTTTGGGCTTCCATCTGCCCTACGAACCCACCGAAGAATGGGCTGCCATCAACCTGGGCAACGTGACCCTCTACATCTTCAAGTCAGATGTTGGCGAGCACGCACCACGCCGTACCGCCATCAATGCCGAGAACGCACCGGGATTTGACTCGGTCGCCTTCGAAGTGGAGAACCTCGACCAGGCCGAAACCCACCTGGACGGGAAAGTGGAGTGGGTGGACCAGAGGATCGAATGGAAGCACCCCAACGGTACGTGGTACCGGTACCGGCCCTTCTTCGATCCCGACGGAAACATGCTTTACATCACCGAGCCGCACATCACTGAGGTCGTTGGGTCATGAGTGCAGACATCCCGGGTATCCGGCTCGACGGAAGGGTTGCCATCGTCACCGGTGCCGCCCGGGGCATGGGCGCCGCCCACGCCCGGACACTTGCGTCGCGTGGCTGCGAACTCGTTCTGGCCGACCTCGATGCAACCGAGCTGGACGCCGTCGCTGCCGAAATCCTGGTCACCTTTGGGCGAAAACCAGCCACACTGCAGTTGGACATTACCGCCCCCGACGCCGGAACCCGCTTGGTGGAGGCCGCCGACGCGAACTGGGGCCGCTTGGACGTATTGGTCCACAATGCCGGGCTAATGCACAACTGGAAATCGCTGGAGGACACCCCGGCAGAGAACCTTCAGCAATACTTCGCAGTCAACGTACTGGCCCCCTATGCGATCACGCAGGCGGCGGTTCCCTGGCTGCGCAAGAGCGAAGCACCACGGGTCATCTTCATCTCCTCACAGTGGGGCCAGGTCCCCGACGGGCACTCCTATGGCTACATGACGTCGAAGGCTGCCCAGCTTTCGCTGATGAAAGCACTGTCCAAGGAACTGGTCGCCGAAAGGATCCTGGTGAACGCCGTAGCGCCCGGTGCCATCCTCACGCGGATGGTCCCGGAAGAGGCCTACGACGCCGAACTCGCCGCAGTACCGCTCGGTCGCCTGGGTGACCCGTACGAAATAGCTGCCGCCGTGGCGTTCCTCGCCTCCGACAGCGCCGGTTTCATCACTGGGCAGACCATCAGCGTCAATGGCGGCGCACTCATTACCGGCGCCTAGCGCCGCAGAAAGGAAACACCATGACTACAACGCTTGAACCAGTCACCACTCCGGCCGCCACCAAGCGGGAACTGGCCGAAGCGGCCATGCGCCGCTCCTGGTTTCCCGTTGCCCGCATCTCGGACCTGGACAAACCACAGACTGCCACCCTCCTCGGCACCAACCTTGTGATCTTCCGCGACGGTGAAGGCACGGTGGCCGTCCTGGACCGACGCTGCCCCCACCGCGGAGGCGACCTCTCACTTGGTGAGGTCCACCAAAAGTCCATCGGCTGCCCTTACCATGGCTGGGAATTCGGCAGCTCCAACGGCACGTGCGCGCGGATCCCCTCTTTGGAAGATCAGAGCAAAATTCCTGCCAGGGCGGCAGTGAAGAGTTACCCCGTTGTCCTGCGTTATGGCCACGTGTGGACCGTCCTGGAAGACCCGATCCGGGAGATGTACCACATCGAAGAATGGCGCGGTGTCGAACTGGAATGGGTTGCGGCAACGCCCTTGGACTCCCCCGTGGGAGTCGGCGTAACCATCGAGAACTTCCGCGACGTTGCACACTTCCCCTTCGTCCATAAAGTCTCCATGGGCCCCACGCCCGAAGTCGTGGAGCCCCTCGACGTCAAGCGCGACGGATTGGATGTCTGGATGGAGCGGCCACTGGATGCCGGAACAGGTGACTGGGCCGAAGACGGCGACTGCATGATGCGGTACCACTGCGCCGCGCCGGGACTCGCTTCCATCACGTACAACTACGAACGCCTTGGCAAGCGCGTCGTGGCAGGGTTCCCGTCGCCCATCAACTACGAGCACGTCACCATCTTCTGGGGCGTCGCAAACCAAGTGGGGTACAAGGGGGCCGACCTGGCGGAATGCCTGCGTGTAGAAGAAATGGTCTACCTGGAGGATCTGCCGATCGTGGAAGCCGTCCAGCCCCGCGAAATTCCGTGGGACGCCGAAGAACAGGAATTCTCCGTTCCCGCGGACCTCTTCACCCTTAACTACCGGCGGTCATTCGTTGAATTGATGAACCGGGCAAAGGACGGCCACAGTGTCAACGCTGACGCATGACCACAGGCCCCAGGAAGTGCAGGACGCAGGGCAGATTGAAGTCCGCGTCATTGCGTCACGCCGTGAAGCAGAATCAGTCACGTCCTTCGAACTGAGGCGGCCTGATGAAGGACCGCTGCCAGCCTGGGCGCCCGGAGCGCACATTGACGTGCACCTGCCGTCCGGGACCATTCGCCAATACTCCCTGTGTGGGGATCCCGGCAACACCACGTCCTACCGGATCGCCGTCCTCGAACTCCCCCAAGGCCGCGGCGGCTCGGTAGAAGTGCACCGCGAGCTCCGGCCTGGCCGCACCATCACCATCGGCGCTCCCAGGGACAACTTCTCCCTTACCGAAGCCGAGCACTACGTCTTCGTTGCCGGCGGCATCGGCATCACACCATTGCTCCCGATGATCCACGAGGTCCACAGGCGCGGGGTGCCCTGGAAGTTGGTCTACGGAGCCCGCAGTTTGGAGCACTTCGCGTTCCTGACCGAGCTGGCTTCCCTGGATCCTGAGTCCGTGGAATTGCACTCGCAGGACACCAATGGACATCCTGATCTCGGTGCGATCGTCGAAGCAAGCCACGGCGCGCTGGTCTACACGTGCGGTCCATCGGGCCTGATGGATGCACTGACCGAGCACATGGAGCGGGCCGGCCGCCTTCACGAGCTGCGCCTCGAACGTTTCGCTCCAGCGGCACCAGCTGCACCGGCGGCGGCCGAAGAAACCTCCGGCGCCTTCGACCTGGAACTCAAACGCAGCGGGTTGACGGTGGGCGTCCAAGCCGACCAAACCGTGCTGGAAGCCGTGCGGGCAGCGGGTGTCAACCACCCGTCGTCGTGCGAAATGGGGTTCTGCGGAACCTGTGAGGTGAAAGTCCTGTGCGGCACGATAGACCACCGCGACGACCTTCTCACCGAAGACGAGCGGTCCCAAGGCGACATGATGATGATCTGCGTGTCCCGTTCAAAATCGCCCACCCTTGTCCTCGACATTTGAGCGTGCCCTGACCAAACCAACGACGGCGGCCACCAGCCGTCGTCGGACTCTACCGACCCAACCATGCAGAAAAGGTGATATCCGTGACCCAGCTAGCTGAACCGCGGACCGATTTGAAAACCACAGCCCGGGAAAACCTCTGGCTCCACTTCTCACCCCAGCCCCAAACGGACGATCAGCTGCCGATGATCGTTCGGGGCGAAGGCGCCTACATCTACGATGACGCCGGACGTAAATACCTGGACGGATTGGCTGGCCTGTTTACAGTGCAAGCCGGCCACGGTCGAACAGAGCTGGCCGAGGTCATGGCCCGTCAAGCATCACAGCTTGCCTTCTTCCCGTTGTGGTCATTCGCCAACAGGCCGGCAGCGGAGCTGGCCGAACGCCTGGCCCACCTTGCCCCCGCGGACCTGAACAAGGTCTTCTTCACCAACAGCGGCAGCGAATCCGTCGAATCGGCGTGGAAGCTCGCGAAGCAATACTTCCGCGCCACCGGCAGGCCCGGCAAGCACAAGGTCATCTCACGCGCCACCGCGTACCACGGCACCACTCACGGGGCGCTTTCCATTACCGGCATCGCTGACCTGAAGGCAGACTTCGAGCCCCTCGTGCCATCCACGCACCGCGTGCCCAACACGAATTTCTACCGGGCTGAACAACACGCAGATGACCCCATTGCGTTCGGGCTCTGGGCGGCAAACCAGATCGAAGCCGCCATCTTGGCCGAGGGTCCCCAGACCGTTGCGGCCGTGTTCCTCGAACCAGTACAAAACGCAGGCGGCTGCTTCCCACCACCCCCGGGCTATTTTCAGCGGGTACGGGAAATCTGCGATCAATACGACGTTCTGCTGGTCAGCGATGAAGTCATCTGCGCCTTCGGCCGTCTGGGAACCTACTTCGGTGCCGACAAATTCAACTACGTTCCGGACATCATCACCTGCGCAAAGGGCCTGACAAGCGGCTACGTGCCCATGGGGGCCATGATCGCCTCCGACCGCCTCTTCGAACCCTTTTCCACAGGCGAAACGTTCTTCAAGCATGGCTACACCTTCGGGGGCCATCCTGTTGCGGCATCTGTTGCGCTGGCGAACCTCGACATCTTCGAACGTGAAGGACTCAACCAGCACGTGCTGGACAACGAGTCAGCTTTCCGCTCCACCTTGGAGAAGTTGCTTGACCTGCCGCTAGTGGGTGACGTTCGCGGATCCGGCTACTTCTACGGCATCGAGCTCGTCAAAGACAAGGCCACGAAGGAAACGTTCACACCCGAGGAAAGCCACCGCGTCCTCAAATCGTTCGTCTCCAGAAAGCTTTTCGAGAACGGGCTGTACTGCCGCGCCGACGACCGTGGGGACCCCGTCATCCAACTCTCCCCACCACTGATTATCGGTCAACGGGAATTCGACGAAATGGAACAAATCCTCCGGGAAACACTGGTCACAGCCGAGGCCCTGCTCTAAACCCCTCACAACAGACTTCAAGGCGGAAAACCATGCACCAATTCATTGCCGGCCAAAACCTGATCGGAAGCTCCGGCAAAAAACACGACGTGATCAACCCATGCAACGGAGAAACCGTGGAAACGGTTGTGCTGGCAGGCAAGGACGACGTCGACGCAGCCGTTGCCGCAGCCCGGCAAGCCTTCACCGGTTGGTCACGAACCACCCCTGGTGAGCGATCGGCAGTGCTCTCCCGCTTCGCCCGGTTGTTGGAGGACCAGGCGGAAGAACTAGCCCAACTGGAAAGCCGCCAAACCGGCAAACCACTGAGGCTCACTCGTGAGTTCGACGTTCCCGGGACCATCGACAACGCGGACTTCTTCGCAGGGGCGGCGCGGAACCTCGAGGGCAGGGCCACGGCCGAATACTCGCCCGGCCATACCTCCAGCATCCGCCGGGAACCCATAGGGGTGATCGGGTCCATCTCACCTTGGAACTACCCACTGCAGATGGCAGCATGGAAGATCCTGCCGGCCATCGCAGCCGGGAACACCATTGTTCTCAAGCCGGCGGCAAACACACCACTGACGTCTCTCCTGTTCGCGCGCATTCTCCAGCAAGCCGGACTTCCAAACGGCGTGGTGAACGTGGTGGTCGGCGACGGACAGGAAGTCGGCGCCGCCCTCATGCGGCACCCTGATGTAGACATGGTGTCGTTCACCGGATCCACCGCGGTGGGCAGGACAGTGCTGGAAGCCGCCGCCGTCAACTCCAAACGCGTTCACCTCGAACTCGGCGGCAAGGCTCCGTTGGTAGTTTTCGACGATGCCGACGACGACGCAGCCGCGCACGGAGCGGTTGCCGGCAGCCTCATTAACACCGGACAGGACTGCACAGCTGCAACCCGGGCAATCGTGCACCGCTCGGTGTATCCAGCGTTTGTGGAAAAGGTAGCGGAACTCTACCGCTCGATCCGTCTGGGGCTGCCGGAGGATGAGAACACCGATATCGGGCCGCTGATCTCCTACGAACACCGAGACCACGTCGCGGCCATGGTCGAACGCGCCAAAGACTATGCAACGGTGGTCACTGGTGGTTCGATACCCGTCGGCGAACTGGCGGGCGGGGCCTTCTATGAACCCACACTCATCACTGACGCCTCCCCGGACAGTGAAATCGTACAAGACGAGGTCTTCGGCCCGGTTCTGGTCGTCCTTCCCTTCGACACCGACGAAGAGGCTATACAGCTTGCCAACGACACCCCCTATGGACTCGCCGCTTCAGCCTGGACCAAGGACGTGTACCGCGCCCTGCAGGCCACCCGCGAGATCAAAGCAGGCTGCGTTTGGATCAATGACCACATCCCCATCATCAGCGAAATGCCCCACGGTGGCATGAAACAGTCAGGCTTCGGCAAGGACATGTCAGCATATTCATTTGAGGAGTACACACAGATTAAGCACGTGATGTTTGACCTCACCGGAAGAGTCGAAAAGGACTGGCACCGGACGATATTCAAAGCCCGCTGACCCAAATTCAACGTGGAGTGCCCGGCGTTTTCACAGACATTGGGCGATGCCTTCGGCTCGTTGTTGCACCGAGCCGAAGGCCGTGGGCCCAGGCTGTGGCAGCTCGATTCCTTGAGAGTGGGCTATCCAAAGAGGAACCGTGTGGCCGGCATGAGTACCCACGAGGTGGTCATGCCGTGATGCGCAGGCATGACGCTACCCTGCGTTATGAATTGTTTGGTTCCTTGCTCGGACTTCAGTATCCACCAGCCGCTCATCGAGCAGCTTTGCCCGGTCTGCAGGATCGTCGGTGTGTGCATTCTCGCGCCGCGCCTGGCTTTCGCCAGTACTCTGTTTTTCACGTCGACCTCGTTCACTTCGTCTTGCGTGCCCATCCAATAGATGTATGAAAACATCACGCAATTTCATGACGATCACCGGGGAGTTTCGCCAGTGTTACCAATTGTCGGAAGTTGTTGCCGATCACATCCTGGCTGCCAAATCTCGGAGCAGTCCCGGTGCGTCCCGTCCGTGGATTGGAAGGCTGCGCCGACTTGAGCAGTACTACGTTCCTTTACGCATGATGTCCGTCGATTGCTCTTCATTGAGGCAATTGAGGAAGTGTTTCCCGCCGCGTAGTCCAGGCTTGAAGACGTTGAAATCTGGCAATATTCTCACGTCCAACGCATCGATTTTCAGCCGACGTTCCACGCCCTCAGGCCTGGAATACACCTGGCTTGACGTCCTACGCCTACCAACGACGACGTGCCCTCGGCGTCGACCTTCCACCCTGGAGTCCGCATGAAAACCGACATCCTGAACTTCACCGCCGATGTTCTGGTGATCGGCGGTGGCCCGGCCGGGACATGGGCCGCGATCAAAGCCGCCCGCGCGGGAGCCGCCGTGGTCCTGGCGGACAAGGGGTACTGCGGCACGTCCGGCCCGACCGCCTCTGGCGGCACGGGGGTCTGGTACGTGCCGCCTTCTGAGAAGGCACGTGAGGCCGCGATGGACAGCCGCGACAAGCTGGGCGGATTCCTTGCCGACAGAGGCTGGATGGGTCGCGTGCTGAACCAGACCTGGGACAACATGAATGAACTCGCTCAGGAGGGCAGATATCCCTTCCCCGTCGGGCCCGATGGGCAGCAGATGCGCAGAGGCCTCCAGGGCCCGGAGTACATGCGGATCCAACGCCTCCGAACCAAGCGGGCCGGTGTCCGCATCCTTGATCACAGCCCAGCCCTCGAACTGCTGACCGACGCGAACGGGGCCGTCGCCGGCGCCCGTGGATACCGCCGCCAGGAGGGGACGCACTACACCGTGCGGGCCGGGGCTGTGGTCCTCGCGACCGGCGGGTGCGCGTTCCTTTCCAAAGCCCTGGGGACGAACGTCAACACCGGCGATGGCGCTCTGATGGCGGCGGAGGTCGGAGCGGAACTTTCGGGCATGGAATTCTCAACGGCGTACGCACTCGCCCCGGAGTTCAGCACGGTCACGAAGACGGCGTACTACAGCTTCGCGACTTTCTACCGAGAGGACGGCACCGTGCTCGAGGGCGCCGGCAGCCAAGGCGGACGCTCCGTGATCGCCCGCGAACTGCTCACCAGCCGGGTCTTTTGCACCCTGGACGGAGCATCGCCCGCTGACCAGGCGGCCATGCGGCTGGGCCAGGTCAACTTCTTCCTGCCATTCGACCGTGCGGGGATCAACCCGTTCACGGACCGCTTCCCGGTGACACTGTTGCTCGAAGGAACCGTCCGCGGCACCGGCGGCGTACATGTGGCGGGCGATAACGGCGAGACGTCGGTGCCCGGCCTATACGTCGCAGGAGATACCGCGACCCGCGAACTGATCTGCGGTGGCTTCACCGGCGGAGGCTCGCACAACTCGGCCTGGGCGATGTCCTCAGGGGTATGGGCCGGACGGGCGGCCGCCATCCACGCCGCCAGGCTCGGCGCCCACGCCAAGGACCGCCCGGTATACGGGGCCGGTGAAGCCGCACTGCGGCCCACCGGGACACCCGGCCGGCCCGACGGATACCAGGACGTCCTGCGCATCATCCGCGAACAGGTCCACCCCTACGACAAGAACTACCTCCGGCACGCCGACCGGCTCACTCCCGCCCTCGCGGCACTGAACGACACCTGGGACCAGTTGCGGGCCTCCCTCCACGCCACCGACGGGGACGCCGTCCGTGCCCGCTCGGCGGCGGCGATGATCGCCCACGCCCGCTGGATGTACACCTCCGCACTGGCACGCACCGAAAGCCGCGGCATGCACACACGACAGGACTACAAGGACATCGACCCCGCCCAGCACCACCGCCTGCTCGTCGGCGGCCTGGACGCCCTGTGGACCACGCCGAGCACCTGGACTCGCGACCTTGCGGGCGTGGCGTCATGATCGAGATCGTCTCCACAGACAAGTGCATCGGTTGCGACAAGTGCGTCCAGGTCTGCCCGACGAACGTCTTCGACACCGGAACCGACGGAGTGCCGGTCATTGCCCGGCAGGACGACTGCCAGACATGCTTCATGTGCGAGGCGTACTGCCCCGTCGACGCCCTGTTCGTGGCGCCCAACGCAGAACCGCTGCCCGCCGACAGCCCCCTCCGCGACGAAGAGCACCTGGCCGCCAGCGGACTGCTCGGCAGCTACCGCAAAGGCATCGGCTGGGGCCACGGCCGCACACCCGGGGCCCGCCTCGCTATCGGCCCGGCACTACCACCACCACGCATCTCCACCAAGGAGAACGCCGGCAAGCCCGCGCCCACCCCCACCACCGAGCCACTGACCGCCTGATCCGGGCAGCCCACGCGCCAAGGGGTGCTTCTCCGTAGTCAGCTCAGATAGGCGCGGAGCTCTCCTGCAGCAGCCTGTCGGATAGTGGCGGCAAGTTCGCTGATAAGGCGCGGCTCATCCGGCAGGTGGGTGATGGCGATTCGGAGGTAGCCGCGCGAGGTGCCTGTAAGGAATGCCCTGCGGCCCTCCCCCAGGACGATTCCGTGGGCAGCAAGATCCAGCAGCGCCCGCGTCTCGTCGGGTACTTCTACCCAGACAATCAGTCCTTCGGGTGACGCTTCGGCAGAGAGGCCTTCGGCCGCGAGGGCATTCAGGAGGGACCGTCGTCGGCGGGTGTAGGTGTGCCGGGCTGCCTCTATGGCGACCGTGGCGGCTTCTCCGTCTATCAGGTAGGCGAGCGCGTTTTGGAGGATGCGGCTGTTAACGGCGATGCCGTGACTTCGGGCTGCCCGTGCCCGCTTGATGAGTTCGGCGCTGCCGCCGAGGGCCGAGGTGCGCAGGTCAATGCCGTAGGCCTTGCAGTATGAGCGGACTCGCAGGACCCGCCCCGGCAGGTCTCCGCCCATGGTGACGGAGTCGTCGCTGGCGAGTGGTCCGAGCGAGTCGTCTTCGATGATCCAGGTGTCCGTCTCGGCGAGAATTGCGGCTAGTTCGTCGGCGCGCTGTTGTGTGACGGCGTGGTTGCGGCCGAAGGGGCCGCTGGGTTGGTAGACGAATGCCACGGGATGGTGTTCCAGTGCCGTGAGAAGGCTTGCAGGAGTGGGGCCTTCGGTGTCGCATTCGACGCCGATGGGCCGGATTCCGAGGTCACGCATGGTGTCCGCGATGCCGGGGATGATCGGTTCGTCGATGGCAACCACCGACCCGGGCGGCGCAGCTGCTTCGATGGAGAGCAGGACTGCTTCGGTTCCGCCACCGGCCGTGGAGAATTCCTGGGCCTGGAACGGCCAGGTGCGTTCCAGGGCTTCACGCAGGGGCGCGGTGACCTGGTCGCGGCGGATGTCGTGCAGGTCCTGGGTTTCCAGGCCGGCAAGCAGTGCATCTTTGAGGTCCAGTTGCAGGCTGAGGTCGGCCTGCCCACTGACCAGGTCCACTTGCTGCCAGCCCGGGAACCGTGCCGGGCCCCCCGGGGCCCGCCCAGTGGAGGCCGGGGTATTGTGTGGGTCTGCAATGAAGCTGCCCCCGCGGCCTCGGGTGAGGATGAGTCCGCGTTGTCTCAGTGCTGCCCACGCATCGGCGAGCACATGCAAGGGTGTCCCTGAAGCTTGGGCCAGCGAGCGGAGCGTAGGAAGTTGGCTTCCCGGTGTGAGCTTCCCGGCGGAAATCATGTCCGCCAGGGAGGCGGCGATTTCCTCGGCCGCCTGGCCGGCGATTTTAGCGCCGATCAGTTGCGTGGATTCTCCGCTCTGCCGGGTTTGCACGACCACGTGTTAATGTCCTTCCGAAGTATTGATTGAACGGTACCGCATCGATTGTTGCCGTTCGTCCTGGGGCTAAGCCCGGGCAGCCTGCACAGGCTCCGCAGTGAGGGCGTCGCGCAGTGCCTGCCGACGGTCGCGGGAGACTGCTCCGCTGCTTAGCGTGGGTGCGGAGCCGATGAGCAGTTGGGTGTAGGGGTGCTGGGGGTTGTTGAGCAGTTCATCCGAGGGGCCTTGTTCGACGATCCGCCCGCGGTACATCACCACGATTCTGTCCGCCAGGCCGGCGACTGAACCGAGGTCGTGGGAGATGAACAACTGTGCGAATCCCTTGGTGTCCCTGAGTTTCAGGAGCAGTTCGAGGACCTGGATACGGTTGGCCGAGTCGAGCGCGCTGACGGGTTCGTCAAGGACCAGCAAGCGGGGTTCCAGTATCAGCGCCCTGGCGATGACAGCCCGCTGCCGTTGGCCGCCGGAGAGTTCGGCAGGGCGGCGTTCTGCCAGCTCCGGATCCAGCCCTACGGCCAGCATGCTCTCTACAACCTTTGCCGTTATGTCCTCCGGTGCCACGTTCCCGCGAATGTGGAGGCCTTCGGCAATCGAATCACCGACAGGTACTTCGGGATCAAGGCTCAGCAAGGGGTCCTGGAAAACGTACTGCAGCGATCGCCCGCGACGGAATTCGCGCAGCCGCGCCCCGCCCAGTCCACTGATCACGGCTCCTTCGAACCGGACAGCACCCTTCGCAACGGGATTGAGACCGAGGATGGACCTGGCGAGGGTTGTCTTTCCCGATCCACTCTCCCCGACCAGGCCAACGACTTCACCGGCCAGGATCTGCAGGTCGATGCCGCGCAGTACCTCTTTGCGTTTGTGGCCGTGTCCGAGCACCACGTCCAGGGCCTCCACCTCCAGCAAGGGCCGGTTGGCGGACTTGGGCTGATCAGTCTCAGGCAATGCTCTTCTCCTTGCTGAGAAAACGTTCGATGCCGAACCTGTGGTGGTTTTCGACAAGCAAGCGGGTATAGGGGTGGCTGGGCCGGTTCAAGACCTGCGCAGTGGGACCGGCTTCCACGACTCGCCCCTCCCTCATGACAATGAGGTGGTCGCAGGCTTGTCCCACGACGGCGAGGTCGTGCGAGACCAACACGAGGGCCAGTCCTAACTCATGCTGCAGGTCTTTAAGCAAATCGAGCACTTCGGCCTGCACGGTGACGTCAAGAGCCGTGGTCGCTTCATCGGCGATCAGGAGCTCCGGGTTGGCAGAAACCGCGATGGCAATCAGGACCCGTTGCAGCATGCCGCCGGAGAGTTCGTAGGGGTACTGCCTGTACACCGCTTCCGCTTCATGCAGGCCAAGGTGCCGCAACAGTTCCGTCCCCCTGGTCCTCGCGTCCTTGCGGGACAGTTTCGAGGTGGCTCGCAGGGCTTCGGACAGTTGCGTGCCAACGGTCAGGGAGGGGTTCAAGTAGGAGGCCGGGTCCTGGAACACCGCAGAGATCCGCGATCCCCGGAGAGGCCGCCAGGATTTGGCACTGAGAGTGGTCAGCTCGTGGCCGTCGAACCGGATGGATCCTTCGCGGATGGAGAGACCATCGGGCAGGATCCCGAGCACTGCCCGGCACGTCAGGGATTTGCCGCTTCCTGACTCCCCCACGATTCCAAGGGTCTGGCCCTGGGCCAGGGTGAAGGAAACCCCTTTGACCAGTTCAGTCCCCTCCGCTGAAGTAATCGACAGGTTGGCAACGTCCAGTACAGTTGCTGAGTTGCTAGTCGTCTCAGTTGGCATGCTGTGTCACTGTCCTTCGTCGTGGCGCTGAAGGTGCCGTCCGTCGTCGTTTTTGTTGTCCGGTGGAGTCCCGCAGGGCATCTGAGAGTGCGTTCAGTGCCCAGACGGTGGCGATGATGATCGCTGCGGGGGCGACGGGTCCGTAAGGCCGCTGGTAGAGATTCTGGAGGTCTGTAGCGAGGAGGCCGCCCCACGTTGGTTCCGGGGGCACGATGCCTATGCCGAGGAATGTCAGGGACGACACGATGACCAGGCTGACACCGGTCATGGATGCTGTGGTGACGGCAACAGCAGGAAGTACCTTGCCAAGAACGTGGCGCCGTACCACCCATCCGGTTGGGGCGCCAAGAAGGCGGGCTGCCTCGACGTATTGTGAGTTGGACACGCTCAGAGCGGACGCACGGGCCACCCGGTAGAAGCCGGGCGCGATGAGGATGCCTACCGCGAACATGGCTTGAACAAGTCCGTTTCCCAGTAACGCGGTCATTGCGATGGCGAAAACCAGGAACGGCAGCGTGATCAGGGCATCCATGAAACGCAAGGTCAGCCATTCGAAGGACCGTCCGAAGTACACCGAGAACAGTCCCGGGACTACGCCCAGAACCAGTCCGACGGCGACCGCCTCCAGTGCCGCGAGAACGGACACGGTGGACCCTGCCAGGAGCCGGCTGAAGACATCCCTGCCCAGCACATCAGTACCCAGCCAATGCTCCGGGCTGGCTCCTTTGAGGATCTGTGCAGCGTCCTGGGCCAGCGGATCCTGCGGAGCGGACGCTGGCCCGAAGATGGCCAGCAAAGTGACAGCTGCCAAAACGATGAGTGCTATCCGGGCGCTGCGGTAGTGGAGGAACGTGGCTGTCATTGTTGGCCTCTCCTGCGGGTGGCGGGCTGCAACCCGCCTTGGACGATGTTGATCAGGACGCTGGAAACCAGCACGAAGATGATGGCGACCACCAGGGTGCCTTGGACCACCGGGACGTCGCCGCGCAACGCTGAGGAAGCCGAGAGCGTTCCGAAGCCGGGCATGGTGAAGATCGTCTCCGTGACGACGGCGCCTCCAACGAGGGCAGGGATCTTCATTCCGAGGATGGCAAGCGCCGGTGAACTGCCGTTGCGGAGCGCGTGGACGAAAAGGATCCGTGGCCGGCTGAGGCCGCGCACAACAGCGCCGGTGATGTAGTTCTGCTGCAGGGCGTCCACCATGCCGGTACGCAGCTGTCGGGCGATATCGGCGACGACGTCAACGCTGAGGGCGAGGGCGGGCATGAGGATCAGAGAGAACCATTTCCCCACGTTTTGCGTTGGCGGGACGTAACCGGCGGAGGGCAGCACCCGTAGCCAGAGGCTGAAGACGATGATCAGGCCGATGGACAGAACAAAGGGCGGCAAGGTGGAAACGATTGAGGTGAAGGCTGTGACTCCACGATCCAGCCATGAGCCTTGCTTCAGGGCCGCGGCCAAACCCAGGAGGGCCCCGAAGACAATTCCCAGGACCAGCGCCAATCCGGCCACGGAGGCGCTTACCGCCAGGCGCTGCGCGATCAGCTCGCTGACGGGAACCTTGTTGAACCAGGACAGGCCGAGGTCGCCTGTGAAGATTCCGGCCATCCAGTTCAGGTACTGCTGCCAAACGGGAAGGTCCAGGCCGAACTCGGCATTGATACGCGCAATGGTTTCGGGGCTGGCCTCGTCCCCGGCGATCCCTGCGGCGGGGTTGAGGCCGCTGGCGGCACCGAGGAGAAAGGTGATCAACGTCGAAAACACGAAGACCGGTGCGACGATCGCGATGGTTGCGAGCAGCCAGCGTCCCGCAGTTAAGGCGTGTGCCCGGCGTACCGTCAACGCGGATTTTGGTCGGTGATCATGTTCCCGGGCTGAAGCCAGGGGTGTGGTGGAGGTGCTCATGCTGTACTTCCGGTTTGGCGGTCGGTGAGCGGGCCGGAACTGTGGTGGGGGGGGGGGGGGGGCGCCCCCCCCCCCCCACATTTACGGGACGCGCCGACCCCAGGACGCGGGCTGCAGGGAGTTAAAGGGGTGGAGGTGGGGGGGGGTGGAGTAATA
>NZ_JBHVRN010000006.1:176475-185145 GCF_042885775.1 Paenarthrobacter sp. NPDC058040 | reverse complement strand
GTGGGTGCGTGTATTGGTCTACTCCGGTTTTGGCTGTGCCTTCGGGGGCCTCAAGTGTGGGGGGGGGCCGGGCCCGCCCCACCACAGCACCTATTTGACGGTCACGCCTTCCCAGCGGATCTGCGAAGGCAGGATCTGCAGGTTCGAGAGGGCGGGGTTGGAAACTACGACCCAGGGGTTGCTGTAGATGTAGTTCGTTGGGGATTGCTTGACGCCTTCGACGACGGCGGCGTGCAGCACGTCCTTGTAGTTCGGGGCATCGAGGGGGGTGTTGCGTACGACGTCCAGTGCCTTGAGGAAGGCCGAGTCGGCGTGGGGACCGCTGAGGTTCATGATTCCCTCGGGTCCGTAGGTGGCGAGAAGGTTTTGCACGGGCGACTCCCTGCCGATGGTGCCGTCCACGGCGATAACCGGGTTCTTGGCAATGTAAACCTCGTTCTGCCAGGTGGAAGATCCAGCCGGGACCACCTTGATATCGGACCCGACGCCGATCTTCTTCAGCTGTGCCTGGACCACCTCGGCCGTCGATTGGCTGAAGGCGCCGGCAGTGATGGTCAAGGAAAGCTGGCCGGACTCGTAGCCGGCTTCTTTCAAGAGCTTGGCGGCGCGGTCGGGATCGTAGTCCCACAGCTTTTCGGCTTCCGGCGCGAAGGCGATGTAACCGTCCGGGAACGGCTGGTGGGTGATGCTGCCCTGTCCGGCGGTGAGTACGTTGACAAACTCCTGCCGATCGAACGCGTAGCGGAAGGCTTCAACGACCTTGGGGTTGTTGAAGGGTGCCTTGTTCAGGTTGATGGAGACATCGCTGGCGGCCAGTGAGGGCTTGATGTCTACAGAGAGTCCTGCGGCTTTGGCCTCGTCCACTTTGCGTGCGGGCAGCGTTGCGACGTCGATGGATCCTGACTGCACGCCGGCCACCAGGGTGGCTGCATCGGGCGCGAGGGAGAGTTCGAATCGGTCGATGTGGATGTTCGCAGCGTCCCAGTAGTGCTCGTTCTTTTTGAAGTAGGCGTGGGATTCGGGGACGAAGTCGACGATTTCGAACGGTCCCGCGCCGACGGGCCACAGGCTCAGTTTTGCTGTGTCCGTGGCTGCCGCCTTGGGGCTGGAGATCGCGCCGGTCCGGCCTGCCACCAGGTAAGGAATCTGGTAGTCGGGAGCTGCAAGATGCAGGGTGACTTCCAGGGGACTGTCCGCAGTGACGTCCTTGACCGTTGCGAGCTGGTCCCTAAGGAAAGAGTCCTTTTGGGTCTTGCCGCGGTCAAAGAACTTCTTGACGGCATCGGCGTCCAAGGCGGTGTCGTCGGTGAAGGTGAGTCCTTCGCGTAGTTTGAACGTCACGGCGGTGCCTGAGGCGTCGTATTTCCAGCTTTCGGCAAGCGCCGGCTGGACATTGCCTTCGGCGTCGAGTTTGGTCAGTGACGCGTAGGCGAGGCTGATGGTATTGATGTCATTGCCGGTGCGGCTGGTGACCGGATCCCACGATGTGGGCAGGCTGAACGCCCACTTCACCACGGCTGGCTCGCTGCTTCCTTGGGGTGATCCGGCGTCGGCGCCGCAGCCGGTGGCAAGGACGGCTATGGCCAGTCCTGCCGCCAACGCGCGGACAAGCCGCTGTTTTCCTGATGTCACGATTGGTGCTCCTGTTTGGGGGTTGCGGAACGGATGATGGGTTTCGTGCTCAGCTGTTGGCCCCGGCCAAGGCCGGAGCCGCTGCGTGCGTGTTGGACGGAATGGGCAGACCGAGGTTTTCCCGGAGAGTGGATCCGCGGTAGTCCTCGGGGACGATGCCGCGCCGCCGGAGGATCGGGAGGACCTGGTCGTTAAAGCGGGCGAACTCGCTGGGTACGGTGACGTGGATGTTGAGACCGTCCAATGCGCCGGTGAGGAACCACTCCTCGATCTCCGCCGCTACGGTTTCTGCTGTTCCTACGAACGGGCCCGGCTTGTAACCGAACAGGTGTTCCACGGTCTGACGGAGCGTCAGGGAGTTTTCCTTGGCGGTGCGCTTGATGCTGTCAGCGTGGGTCTTGAAGCTGTCGTCACCGAGGTCACCGAGTTCAGGGAAGGGTGCGTCGAGGTCGTACTGGCTGAAGTCGTGCCATCCGAAGGGGCGGCCCAGCAGGGCAATTTTCTGTTCGAGCGTGGACGTCTCGCGGCGGCTTGCCTCGTGGGCCCGGGCCTCTTCGACGGTGTCCCTGATGATCGGGCTGACACCGGGCATGATGAGCACTTGATCGGCGTCCCGTCCGGCTTCTGTGACACGGCGGCGGATGTCATCCCTGAAAGCCTTCCCCTCCGCGACGGAGGGTGCGTGGGTGAAGATCGCGTCCGCTATCTTTGCGCCGAGTTGCCGGCCTTCTTCGGAATCGCCTGCCTGGAAAATGACCGGCTGTCCCTGTGGGGAACGTTCAACATTCAGGGGTCCTTCGACGTTGAAGTACGTCCCTTTGTGGTCGAGCTTGTGCTGCTTGGTCGGATCGAAGAAGACGCCGCCGTCCTTGTCACGAGGAAACGCGCCCTCCTCGTACGAGTTCCACAAGCCCTGGGCTACCTGGACGTGCTCCAGTGCCCGGCCGTACCGGTGCTCGTAGTCGTAATGCTCATCCCGGCTGAAGTTCCGCGCCGTGCCTCCATCCCCTGTTGCCACGACGTTCCATCCTGCCCGCCCCTTGCTGATGAGATCCAGGGAGGCGAGCCGGCGGGCCACATTGAAGGGCTCGTTGTAGGAGGTGCTGATGGTCGCCACCAAGCCGATGTTCCTGGTCACCAGGGCCAGGGCCGAGAGCAGGGTCAGCGGCTCGAAGCGGTTGAGGTAATGGTTCGGGGAACGATCGGTGATGTATTGGCTGTCCACGATGAACAGAAGGTCGAACTTCGCCGCTTCTGCCTGGCGGGCGAGTTCGGCGTACCAGTCGATGTTGACGCTGGCATCACCCGGGATCTCTGGATTCTTCCAGGACCACTGGTCGCCGGGGCCGCCAACTCCCATGAGAACGGCGCCTAGTTTCAACTGACGATCAGCCATAACAATCCTCCAAACAAAAGTGGGGTTTGGCCCTTCGAAGCGAGCAACAACCCTAAACGAATCGATCTTGTCGGCAATTGTTCGGGCAGTCGCCGCACCAAAGCAAAGTTTGTGAACCGTCGTGAATTCCCGTGAACTCAGTACATTTATGACGGTCGCAAAAGGAAATACAACGTCTCGGTAGGACGCACTAGGACAAAACTTTGGTCCTTTTGTTTCCACAAACAAATACTCGAAGTTGCAAACAAAACAGCAGTTACCGAGAGGAACCCCGTGAACAGTTCCAACGAGGCCCTGGGCTTGGCAACGCGCCAAATCCAGGCCGGGTATGAACCTGGGACACCCCAGAACACTGCCGTCGTTCCGATCTACCAGTCGGCCGCGTTCGAATTCGAGAACTTCGAGGCAGCCAAGGAGATCTTCGCGCTGCGTCGCACCGGCAACCTTTACGCCCGGGCCGGCAACCCCACCGCGGCCGTCCTCGAACAGCGCGTCGCAGACCTCGACGGCGGTGCGGGCGCCTTGGCGACCGGCTCCGGCCAGTCTGCTGTCGCCGTCGCCCTTCTCGCCTTGGTCCGCGGCGGCCAGCACATTGTGGCTTCGGCTGGTCTGTACGGCGGCACTGTTGACCTTCTCACGGACACGTTCCGGGACTTTGGCATCGACGTCACCCTTGTTGACCCGCTGAACCCGGATGCCTGGCAGCTCGCCGTCCGTGAGAATACCCGGGCCTTCTTCGTTGAATCAGTCGCGAATCCGGTTGCTTCGTTGCCCGATCTGCGGATCCTCGCGGAAACCGCCCACGCCAACAACATCCCCCTGGTGGTGGATAACACCGTTCCCACCCCGATCCTGCTGCGGCCCATCGAGCACGGTGCGGACATCGTGGTCTACTCCGCCACGAAGTTCCTGGGTGGGCACGGTACCTCCCTGGCCGGCGTGATCGTCGACGCCGGGACGTTCGACTTCGGCGCCCACCCCGAACGGTGGCCGCTCTACACCCAACCCTACGAACGCTTCGGCGGCATCATCTTCAACGAAACTTTCACCGGTGCACGGACACCGTTCCTGACACTGGCAAGGGCCCGTATTGTCCACGACCTCGGACCTGCCTTGTCCCCCTTCAACGCGTTTCAGATCCTGCAAGGGCTGGAAACCCTGGATCTGCGGATCCGCCGACACACGGACTCGGCACTGCAGGTGGCACGGTTCCTCCAAACGCACCCGGCCGTGGCCAGCGTGCATCACCCCGGGCTCGAAGGACACGCCCAGCACGCTGATGCCACCAGGCTTTTCCCCGATGGAATCGGTTCGGTCTTCTCCTTCGACCTCGCCATCGACCCGGAACACGTAGGCCGGTTCATTGATAGCCTGGAACGCTTCCGGCTCGTGGCCAACATCGGCGATGCCCGCTCACTGGTCATCCATCCGGCCACCACCACGCACAGCCGCTTCACACCGGAACAGTTCGTCGCGGCCGGTATCGGCCCTACCACCATCCGGCTCTCGATCGGCCTTGAGGCCGTGGCCGACCTGATTGCAGATCTCACCAGAGCCCTCGACGGCATCCTCACCTTTGACGCACAGGCAACCGCCATGGAAACCAAGGAGCAAGCATGAAGTTCGGATACTGGACGCCCGTCTACGGTGGCTTCCTTCGCAACGTCGAGCACGAAGCCATGGCCGCTGACTGGGACTACGTCAAGGAAGTCAGCCTGCAGGCGGACAGGCTCGGGTTCGAGCTGACCCTCGTGCCGGAGCTGTACCTCAACGACCGCAAAGGAATCGAAGCTCCAAGCCTGGAAGCATGGTCGCTGGCTGCCTCCATCGCGGCAGTCACCTCAAACCTGGAGGTCATGACCGCCATCCGCCCCGGTTTCCACAACCCGGCCATCACAGCCAAGACCGTTTCCACTTTGCAGGACATCAGCAAAGGACGGCTGTCCCTCAACGTCGTCTCAGCCTGGTGGGCCGAGGAAGCCCGCCAATACGGCGGCCAGTTTGCTGAACATGACGCGCGGTACGTCCAGTCAACCGAGTTCGTCAGCGCCCTTCGGGGGCTCTGGAGCAGCACCCCGTACAGCCAGAGCGGAGAATATTACGATCTTGCCGACGTCGTCCTCTCCCCCAAACCAGCCCACCGCCCGCACATCTACGCCGGCGGTGAATCAGAAGGCGGTCGCGAAGCCATCGCCGCGTTCGCCGACTCGTACGTCACCCATGGTGGAACTGTTGAGGAACTCCGCGCCAAGGCCGCGGACCTCAACGCGCGGCGCCGACGCCTCCAAGGAGCCGACTTCGAATACATCGGAATGAGCGCGTACGTCATCATCCGCGACACGGAAGCCGAAGCTCAGGCCGAACTGGACCGCATCACCACCATCAACCCCGATTCCCCCGGCTACGCATCCTTCGAAGAATTCGTCACCCACTCCAACCTGGACATCGAAATCTCCAAACGCGAATACTCCGTAGGTACCAGGGGCCTCCGCCCCAACCTCGTCGGCACGGCCGAACAAGTGGCAGAAAAGGTCAGCGCCTACCAGGACGCCGGAGTGAACCTGCTGCTCCTCCAGTCCTCTCCCCTGCACACCGAACTGGAACGAATCGCCGAACAGCTCTTTCCCCTTGTCGGCAATTCGACGCTCACCACATCAGCCTAGGAAGCCATGACTGCCAACACCATCCACAAACCAACATCCTGGGAGACCCCCGCCGGAGTGAACCCGCGCGGCACCCTCATCGTCCTCACCGGACGCGGTGAACACCCAGGCATCTACGAGCGCTTCGGTCGTCGCCTCTCCAGCGACGGATACACCGTCCACATCCTGGAAAACGGCCCCTCCGGCCAGGCCCCTGACCTGGCTGCCAAGCTCCTGGCCACCGCCGATCCCGGTAATCCCCGGGTCGTCATCGGCTCGGACACGGGCGCGGTCCTGGCCCTGCAAACCGGTGCCCCGGGACCCGTCGGCAAAGCACGGCCCGACGCCATCGTCGTCGCGGCTTTGCCCCTCGGACCAGCCGTCACTGCCTTGCCCGACGCGGAGGTACGGAGCGCTTGCCCGGTCCACCGCGCCCGGCTGGCGGACACGGAAAACCTCGACGCCGGTACCCTGGCCGACGATCTCGGACACCATACCCTCCCCGAACCGGAAACGGTCGAGCCCCCTGTGCTGGTTTTCCACGGCGAAAATGATCCCGTAGTACCGGCCGCAGACGCCGCAGCCTGGTCCTTCCGGCTACCCTGCTCACGTTTCGTGACCACATCAGGTGGCCTGCGGGATGCCCTCAACGACACCTCGCACCGCAGTGTCGCAGCGACCCTGGTGCTCTTCCTCGAAGACCTCCGCCACCGCGGTTCCGTACTGAAGTAGGTCCACAAGAGCTGCACGGAAGGAAAGCATGATCGCAGCACTCACCCGCAGGATTCAGGACGCCTACATGACAGAACTGCAGCTTCCCCTCTGGCCGGCCTGCCCGGCCATTGAACCAGGCCCCGGTGAGGGCCCGATTGAAACGGTCACCGCAGTGGTCACGGGCAAGCCGGCACTGATGAGCCGCGGGGTGAGTGTCGACGTCGTCGCCTATACCCGCCGCTCCGGACGCGGCGCGGACCTCATGATCTCCGTGTCCCTCCAGGTACCTCCGGACCCTGCCCGTGCCCACGTGTTCTGGCACGAGGCTGATGCATGGGCGAATGCCATCGCAGAGGGTTCATCCCTGGTTCCGGAACCCGATGGCTTGTTTGAGCACAGCAACGGCAGGACGTACCACTACTCACTGAGGGTGGAAGGCTCTGCGGAAGAGCCTGACGCCGGGAACAACGGGGAGCGACGCCGAATACCCGTACCGTCGTATGGTCCGTTCACAACCCGCCAGCCCCTATTTGGACGGCAACCGGGAAGATCGGTGCGCCTGCCCTAGCTAGCCACAGGGTATGTAGTCGGCAGACTTCGCGCATTGCTGCGGAGTTTGACTAAAGGGTGCTTATCGGATGAGTAGTCGTCGTCAATGTGCTCATCCGACCAGCGCATGAACTCACAAAGCGTCGGCAGCCCTGACAGGGACCGCAACCTGCGCCGGATTATTCCCACATTCATTCGTAGCGCGTCGACGTTGCCGACGAGACCTCCCCAAAAAGCACTCGATCGACCGTGGCGGCTGAACACTTCCGTCGCCATGGCCCCCGCAGACAGCGCGCTTCCCAGACGGCGTCATGTCGTCATGGCCACTCACATGCATGAGGTAGATGAAGGCCCAAGGAGGTACGAGCCAATGGCCGCAAGCAGTCACAATAATGAAGATTTAGGTGTGGACAATGTCCACACCCCTTTGGCCTGGCAAAGCCCTCCCAGCCATACCACCCCACCCCAGGAACGCGTAAAAACCAAGCACTTTGTCGCAGAGTCTCGAAGTCATGTTGTGCTCAGTCCTCCCATCCATGAAGAGGTGTAGGCCAACCACGACCTACCGGACGAGCCGAGAGAGGACCACATAATTCCAGCTCACAGAGGGCGGAGGGCCCACCAGCCACGACCCTGAACGCTCCCCCACAACTTCACCTGCGACCCGCGGCGCCAGGCACACACCGCGGCCAGTGTCAGAGAGACCTGACCAACCAAAATGTACACACGTTAAAGCAAAAACCCCTCCGAAGAGGGGTTATGCCGTGCCCGAGGTGGGACTCGGACTACATTCCAGCCCTTGCAAACACTGGAAACCCGCGAAATCATGCGGAATCCGGAGCAGTCCGGCCGATCTCCGCCCCAGTAAGAAGCGAGACGCGTTGACATTGTCAACACCCCCTATTTCAGTATCGAACCCGTTCCAGGCCAGCGCCGACCTCATGGCTTCCGACCGTTTTGTCAGGGCCTGAAACGACTTCTCATAAGGGCCCTCGGCGTGAGGAGCTGCGGGGCACACACTGGCGGACCGGCACCCAGAACATAGGGTGAATCGGAGCAGCGCCGCCTGCGAGTCGACTGGGGAGGTCATTAGTGTCGGACAAAGCTTGTCTTCGCTGCCGAAGGTTGCGTATTGTGCCCGGCCACGCCAAGCCCAGCGGGTCAAATCATTTAGTTCGGCGGGAGGGCTATCAGTATGTCTATTGACGAGGTAACGTCGTCCAGCCTGCGATTTAGGAGCTCTTCGATTCGTCCCAGACGGTATGCGACGGTGTTGTGCTGCAGATAGAGGGCGCGGGCTGTCTGTCGGGCGGGTAATCCGTTTCGGTAGTAGGTCGAGAGTGTTTCTATGAGGTCTGGGCGGTCCTCAAGCGGCTTGAGTGAACGCGGTTCGACGTCGAACGTCTTCCCCGAACCGGCGTCCCGCCCCTCACCGTTGATGAGCAGCCCGGTGGAACGGAGGCCAAAAGGGCGGCTTCACGGTGGGCGTTTATTGACATCGTTCTATCTCCAAGGGTTTTAAGGAAGTCGTGGCGGTGTGCCGCCCAACCTTCAGCAGTTTGGTGCGGGCGGGCCGCCAGAATCAGGGTATGAGGACGTTCAAGGCTTCTGGTGCTCTTGTCCCGGTTGAGGTGGCGTGGGGGGGGGGCCCCCGGGGGGGGGCCCCCACCCGGCAACGGGGGCCCGGAGAGGCGGGACGAGGGGGGGTTAAAAAGAAAATGGAGCGGCGCGACCGAG